>NZ_SSOF01000077.1:0-301889 GCF_029873115.1 Pseudomonas sp. BN606
GGAAGAAGTAGTTGGAGTCCCGGAAGCCATAGGCCATCCGCTTGATCACCTTGATGCGGTTGTTCACGCCTTCGAGGACGCTGGTGTGCAGGGGGAAGCGGGCGCTGGCCAGGATGCCCCGGGCGTATTTGCGCAGATTCCGGGCAAAGCGTTGGAGCGGCGCCAGACCGCTGTCCCGAGCATGCCGTAGCCAACTTCGCCAGCGCCGCCAGCCCTCCCGCACAGTGGGGGCGTACCAGACTTCCTTTAACGCATCCTTGAGCAGGTAGACCGTGGCCAGCGGCTGGTTGGCGTCGAGCAACTCCTGCAACTGCACGGCCTGCCCGTCCTTCAGGTTTTCGCGATTGCGCAGCAACAGCCAGCGGCTCTGCTTGACCACCTTGCGCGCCGGCTTGTCCTCGCGCAGGCGGTTGGCCTGGTCGACGCGGATCCGGTCGATCACCTCGCGGCCGTAGCGCGCCACCACATGAAACAGGTCGTACACCACTTCGGCCTGCGGGCAATGCCGCTGCACCTCCAGGTCGAAGGCGGTGTTCATGTCCATCGCCACCGCTTCGATCCGTTGGCAGTGCTCGCCCAGTAACTCAAAGAATGGGCGGATCGCCTCGCGGCTGTTGCCATGACCGACCCACAGCACCCGCGTGCGCTCGGCATCCATGATCACCGTGGCGTAGCGATGGCCTTTGTGCAGGGCGAACTCGTCCATCACCAGGTGACGCACATCACCCGGCTCGAAGGTGCCGACGGCGGCATCCAGGCGACGTTTGTCGAGCTGCTTGAGCGTGTGCCAATGCAGGCCGGTGAGGCGGCTGACGTGGCTGATCGGCAGCAGTTGCAGCAAAGCCTCGAGCCAGGCCTGCAAGCGCCGCGTCAGGCGTGACGCCGGCGCCAGCCAGGCGATCCGCTCGGTCACCCGCCCACATCGCAGACAATCGACGCGGCGCACTGGCACCTGGAGCAGAACGCGCTGATCCAACAAATCCCGATCGCGCACCCGACGCAGTCGGCGCTCATGGATCAGCGGACAAGCTTGGCCACAGCCCCCACATTCGGGGATGGCGTCGGCTTGAGGCTTGAGTTCGATCAGCAGGGTGTTGTCGGCAGAGGGGCGACAGGCGACGACTTCGTAGCCTGGCCAGAACTGGGCAAGATCAATAGGATGCACGGCGGCAGCAGGGAATGGGGGTTGGTTCGTTTGGCGACTGCCAATTTACCCACTTCCCTGACTGTCAACGCGCTCTTCCCCCAGACTCCGCGAAGAACCTAAAAAAGGCCTCCCGAGGGAGGCCTTAATGTTGACGCTATTTATAGGTATTCGTGGATCAGACGCTGTAGTACAGGTCGTATTCCAGCGGGTGCACGAAGGTGCGCACCTTGATTTCTTCTTCGCTCTTCAGCTCGATGTAGGCATCGATGAAGTCGTCGCTGAACACGCCGCCCTTGGTCAGGAACGCGCGGCCCTTGTCCAGCTCTTCCAGGGCTTCTTTCAGGCTGCCGCAAACCTGCGGGATTTCCTTGGCCTCTTCCGGCGGCAGGTCATACAGGTTCTTGTCAGCGGCATCGCCGGGGTGAATCTTGTTCTGGATACCGTCCAGACCGGCCATCAGCAGAGCTGCGAAGCACAGGTAGGGGTTGGCAGCCGGGTCCGGGAAGCGCGCTTCGATACGGCGGGCTTTCGGGCTGTTCACGTACGGGATACGGATCGAGGCGGAGCGGTTGCGGGCGGAGTAGGCCAGCATTACCGGGGCTTCGAAGCCCGGGACCAGACGCTTGTAGGAGTTGGTCGACGGGTTGGTGAAGCCGTTCAGGGCCTTGCCGTGCTTGATGATGCCGCCGATGAAGTACAGGGCGGTGTCGGACAGGCCGGCATAGCCTTCGCCAGCGAAGGTATTCTTGCCATCTTTGGAGATGGACATGTGAACGTGCATGCCCGAACCGTTGTCGCCGTACAGCGGCTTCGGCATGAAGGTCACGGTCTTGCCGTAAGCGTCAGCCACGTTGTGCACGCAGTATTTCAGGGTCTGAACTTCGTCAGCCTTGGCAACCAGGGTGTTGAACTTCACGCCGATTTCGTTCTGGCCGGCAGTCGCCACTTCGTGGTGGTGAACTTCCACGACCAGGCCCATTTCTTCCAGTGCGTTGCACATGGCGGTGCGGATTTCGTGGTCGTGGTCGACCGGCGGTACCGGGAAGTAGCCGCCTTTGACGCCCGGACGGTGGCCTTTGTTGCCGCCTTCGATGTCAGCGTCGGTGTTCCAGGAAGCCTGCTCGGAGAAGATCTTGAACATGGAACCGGAAATGTCGGACTTGAACTTCACTTCGTCGAAGATGAAGAACTCCGGCTCCGGGCCTACGAATACGGTGTCACCGATGCCGGTGGTCTTGAGGAACTCCTCGGCGCGGCGGGCAATGGCGCGCGGGTCGCGATCGTAGCCTTGCATGGTGCTCGGCTCGATGATGTCGCAGACCAGGATCACGGTCGGCTCTTCGGTGAACGGGTCCAGAACGGCGGTGCTGTCGTCCGGGAGCAGGATCATGTCGGAGGCTTCGATGCCTTTCCAACCTTCGATGGAGGAGCCGTCGAACATCTTGCCGTGTTCGAAGAAATCGTCATCGGCGTCACGGGCCGGCATGGTCACGTGCTGCTGCTTGCCTTTGGTATCGGTGAAGCGCAGATCAATCCACTTCACGTCGTGTTCTTTAATCAGTTGAAGCGACTTCGACATGTTGTCCTCCAGGTGGTTGGGGGCAGGGACCTTGCCTCCCAAAAAATCGGGGTGAAGCCGGAGCGGGATAGTCCGCCAGGGCGACCTGCCTCACAAGGGAGCAAATTGCGTGCCAGTGCCCCGGAATGGGCAGATGGCCCTAAACTCGCGGCTGGCGGGGGCTTCGCTCCGTTTGTGCACAGTTTTGCGCACCGTTTTCGTGCCATGCGTGGTGCGCGTGATCCAATTTGGTGCAGAGAAAGCTTTGCTGAATGATTTTGGTCAAACCTTGAACAATTTCCGCTATAATCCGCGCCCCTCTTTTTCGGCCGCCGTCGCAAGCGCTGTTTTCATGAAACTCATCGTCAAAGTCTTCCCGGAAATCACCATCAAGAGCCGGCCGGTGCGCAAGCATTTCATCCGCCAGCTCTCGAAGAACATCCGCGCGGTCCTTAAAGACCTGGACCCGGAGCTTGAGGTGACCGGCGTTTGGGACAACCTGGAAGTGCAGACGCGGCAGACCGAGCCGAAGCTGCTGCGCGAGATGATCGAGCGGCTCACTTGCACCCCGGGCATCACGCACTTCCTGGAAGTGCACGAGTACCCGCTGGGCGACTTCGACGACGTACTGGAAAAGTGCAAGCTGCACTACGCCGACCAGATCCCCGGCAAGATTTTCGCCGTGCGCTGCAAGCGCGCCGGCAAGCACGAATTCACCTCCATGGAGCTGGAGCGCCATGTCGGCAGCCGCCTGCGCCAGGAGTGCAACGCAGCCGGCATCTCGCTGAAGAACCCGGAAGTGGAAGTGCGGATGGAAGTGCGCGACCAGCGCCTGTTCGTCATCCACCACCAGCACAACGGCATGGGCGGCTATCCGCTTGGTTCCCTGGAACAGACCCTCGTACTGATGTCCGGCGGCTTCGACTCCACCGTCGCCGCCTATCAGATGATGCGTCGCGGCCTGATGACCCACTTCTGCTTCTTCAATCTGGGCGGGCGTGCCCACGAACTGGGCGTGATGGAAGTGGCCCACTACCTGTGGGAGAAATTCGGCCGTTCCCAGCGCGTGCTATTCATCAGCGTGCCCTTCGAGGAAGTGGTCGGCGAAATCCTCAGCAAGGTCGACAACAGCCAGATGGGCGTGGTGCTCAAACGGATGATGCTGCGCGCCTCGACTCACATGGCGCGCAAGCTGACCCTGGATGCACTGGTGACCGGCGAAGCCATTTCCCAGGTATCCAGCCAGACCCTGCCCAACCTCTCGGTGATCGATTCGGCCACTGACATGCTGGTGCTGCGTCCGCTGATCGCCAGCCACAAGCAGGACATCATCGACACTGCCACTCGCATTGGCACTGCCGAGTTCGCCAAGCACATGCCCGAATACTGCGGCGTGATCTCGGTGAACCCGACCACCAAGGCCAAGCCCGGTCGCATCGAGCACGAGGAAGAACAGTTCGACATGGCCATCCTCGAGCGCGCCCTGGAGCGTGCTCGGCTGGTGCCCATCGATCGCGTGATCGATGAACTGGGCCAGGATGTAGCCGTGGAAGAAGTGTGCGAAGCCCTGCCGGGACAGATCGTCATCGACATCCGTCACCCCGATGCTCAGGAAGACGACCCTTTGGAGTTGCCTGGCATCGAAGTGCAGGCGCTGCCGTTCTATGCGGTCAACAACCGATTCAAGGAACTGGACGCCAATCGCCAGTACCTCCTGTATTGCGACAAGGGCGTAATGAGCCGCCTGCATGCTCACCACTTGCTCAGCGAGGGGCACGCCAATGTGCGCGTTTATCGCCCGGCCTAAGCAACCCGGGCTGTTCGGCGGCAGCATCCGCCACCGCCCTCCCGATTGCCGGCCCTGAGTCGCAGTTCATTCATCTGCGCCGCATAGACTTCGCGGCAAACCGAATCCTCTGATCGAGATACAAACGTGATCGAAAAACTCCGCAATATCGCCATCATCGCCCACGTCGACCATGGCAAGACCACCCTGGTGGACAAGCTCCTGAAGCTGTCCGGCACCCTCGACCGCAAAGAAGCGGAAAGCGAGCGCGTGATGGACTCCAACGACCAGGAAAAAGAGCGCGGCATCACCATCCTGGCGAAGAACACCGCCATCAAATGGAACGGCTACAACATCAACATCGTGGACACCCCCGGCCACGCCGACTTCGGCGGTGAGGTTGAGCGCGTGATGTCCATGGTGGACTCCGTACTGCTGGTGGTCGACGCCCAGGACGGCCCCATGCCGCAGACCCGCTTCGTGACCCAGAAGGCCTTCAAGGCCGGCCTGCGTCCGATCGTGGTGGTGAACAAGATCGACCGTCCGGGCGCGCGTCCTGACTGGGTCATCGACCAGATCTTCGACCTGTTCGACAACCTCGGCGCCACCGACGAGCAGCTGGACTTCCCGATCGTCTATGCCAGCGCCCTGAACGGCATCGCCGGTCTGGACCACGAGAAGATGGACGACAACATGGACGCCCTGTTCCAGGCCATCATCGACCACGTGCCGGTACCGGACGTAGACGTCGACGGTCCGTTCCAGATGCAGATTTCCCAGCTGGACTACAACAGCTTCCTCGGTGTGATCGGCATCGGCCGTATCGCCCGTGGCCGCGTCAAGGCCAACACCCAGGTCGTCGCCGTGAGCGACGACGGCACCAAGCGCAACGGCCGTATCCTGAAAATCATGGGCCACTCCGGCCTGCAGCGCGTGGAAGTGGCTGAAGCCGAAGCCGGCGACATCGTCTGCGTCAGCGGCATGGAAGAACTGTTCATCTCTGACACCCTGTGCGACCCGCAGAACGTCGAAGCGCGTCCGCCGCTGACCGTTGACCAGCCGACCGTGAGCATGACCTTCCAGGTCAACGACTCGCCGTTCGCCGGCAAGGAAGGCAAGTTCGTCACCAGCCGCAACATCAAGGACCGACTGGACAAGGAACTGCTGCACAACGTCGCCCTGCGCGTTGAAGCCGGCGAATCCGCCGAGAAGTTCAAAGTCTCCGGTCGTGGCGAGCTGCACCTCTCCGTACTGATCGAAACCATGCGCCGCGAAGGCTTCGAGATGGCCGTTGGCCGTCCGGAAGTGGTGATCATCGAGAAGGACGGCGAGAAGCAGGAGCCTTACGAGAACGTCACCATCGACATCGAAGAGCAGCACCAGGGCTCCGTGATGGAGCAGATGGGCCTGCGCAAGGGCGATCTCACCAACATGATCCCCGACGGCAAGGGCCGCGTTCGCCTGGAATACACCATCCCGGCGCGTGGCCTGATCGGCTTCCGTAACAACTTCCTGACCCTGACCTCGGGTACCGGCATCCTGACCTCGACCTTCAGCCACTACGGCCCGATCAAGGCTGGCGAAGTCAGCAACCGTCAGAACGGCGTACTGGTCTCCATGGCCACTGGCACCGCACTGACCTACTCGCTGGAAACCCTGCAGAGCCGCGGCAAGCTGTTCCTCGCCCCGGGCGACGAGATCTACGAAGGCCAGCTGTGCGGTATCAACAGCCGTGACAACGACCTGGTGATCAACCCCACCAAGGGCAAGAAGCTCGACAACATGCGCGCTTCCGGCAAGGACGAAGTCATCGCCCTGGTTCCGCCGATCAAGTTCACCCTGGAACAGGCGCTGGAATTCATCGCCGACGACGAGCTGGTGGAAGTGACTCCGAAGTCCATCCGCCTGCGCAAGAAAATGCTGAACGAGAACGACCGCAAGCGCTACGAGCGCACCAAGGTCTAACTCGACCCGCTGCTGAAATCGCCCCCGCCGGCCCTGCCTGCGGGGGCGTTTTCGTTTTGGGCAAGGTCGGCCCGGAAGGCTCAGCTTTCAGTCTTCGTGCGCTCGCTTCGTGCCGCAGCGCTCGTCGTGCGCACCTGTCAGGGGTGCTGGTGCGACATGCCGAGGCCCCGGGTCAGGGCTTCATACAATCAATCAGGAAATTTCCAGCCACCTAATCAGGGTTCGCCGGCATACCGCACCGGCTCAGTTGTTTTCAATGGCGCCCTTTTCCATTCCCGGTCCATTGCCAAGGAACTGCCCAGCGTGCGTCCCCTGAAATTGGGTGTCGTAGTACTCAACCTGTTCATGGTCGGCGCCCACGGTCTGGCCAGCGCCGATGTGTCACCCGGCGATCGCGACCTGATCCGCGACCGCCAGGAGCGCCTGCTGCAGGAGCAGCAGAAGCGGCTGGAAGAACTGCAACAGCTTCCAGGCAAAGGTGTGGAAGCCGCCGCGCCGGCTTGCATACAGATAGTTCCGGGTCTGGCTTCATGCTGGGCTGCTTCCGTTCATTAACAAACCAATCGATTTGACCGTCAAAGGCGCCCAGGCTGGTGCGCCTTTGAGTCGCCGGGCGCGATGTCAGTGCCATCGCCCTCACTGGCGACATTTTCGACAAGTTGTTCGGGACCCAGACCAACACCTTCGCGGACAAGGTCAATAACGTCGATCTGGGGACGCTGGAAGGCGTCGGCAACTTCGCCGGCAACCAACTGGCCCAGAGCGGCACAGCGGCGGCGCTGAACAAGCTGATGGGGCGTGATGCTTCGTTCAGGGATGCCTTGCAGGGCGCGCTTTACAACACCCTGGCCGCAGCCGCCTTCTGCGCCGTGGGCGACTTCACCGAAGACAAGTGGGTCTGCAGCAATCCAGCCGATTCAATGTCCTGGACCGGGACAACCTCGCGGAAAGCCGGCTCGAAGCTTCGATCACGGGCGAGGCCCAGCGTTTGAAGGGCGCTCGTTTTGTGGCGACTGGCGATGTGACCGAGTTCGGCCGAAAGGAAGTCGGCGACCGCCAGCTGTTCGGCATTCTCGGGCGCGGCAAGTCCCAGGTGGCGTATGCCAAGGTCGACCTGAATATCGTCGATGTGTCCACGTCGGAAGTCGTCTATTCCACGCAGGGCGCCGGCGAGTACTCGTTGTCGAACCGCGAGATCATCGGGTTCGGCGGCACGGCCAGTTACGACTCCACCTTGAACGGGAAGGTGCTGGATCTGGCCATCCGCGAAGCCGTCGAGGCGTTGGCGAAGGCGTTGGACAGTGGCAGCTGGGCAACGGTGGCTCGCCAGACAGAGGAGCTCCTGTGATGCGTATGGAATCACCCCACTACATGACCGACTAGGGCATCGTGGCTCTATGAAGCAAGCCCCCGCCGAATCACCTCGGCGGGGGCCTCTTTATGGGGGCAGTTCTTTAGTTCGCTGCATCCAGCAACCGCAGCACCGCCTTCTCCCCGCTGTCCAGCGCGCTTTCCACCAGCGCGGGTGGCTGCCGTCGTCGGACGGAAATGGGGACAGATTTATTCTCCCTACTCCAATTTGGGGGGAAGAGCAGGCTTTATCTGTCCATGGAGAGAGAATCTAGTCCCCTCTCTCGCAGACACGAAACCCACCAACTCGTCCGTCAAACGTTGGGCTTCGCTGCGCTCTGCACCAACCTGAAAAGACCGGTACGCACAGGTGCCGTGTTCGTCCCCTTCCCGAACGCGCGACACTTTGACAAGCGCTGCGTGGTCAATTCCGGTCATTCGTAAGACACGTCTGCATCCTCCAACTGAACCTGCTGCCCCGCCATCACATCCAGCACCCTCTGCCGGTCATCGGTGCCGAGCTGGTTCAGTGCGTTGTTCATGTCCGATAGCCAGACGTCGTGTGAGCTGGTCTTCACCGTGTTATCCAGGATCAGGCGTTTCTGGAAGATCCAGAAGTTCGACCAGTCGTACCAGTCGGGCAGGGCATCGAAGGCCTTGTTGGGGTTGCCGGTGCGCATGAATTGGGACGTGTACTGGGTGAACTTGGCGGATAGCGCGGTGCGCTGGCCTTGGTTGGCGGTGGTGCTGATGAAGCGCAGCAGGTCCTGCTGCGGTGCCACGGGGAAGTTACCGAAGAGGAAGGGCAGGTCCATGCCGTGCACTGCGCCGAAGGCTTCCTGCCAGGGGGCTGGCGAGTCGTCCCAGTCGAAGTTGTAGCGGTAGATGCTGCCTTGCAGCAGGCGCAGGTAGCGGCAGATGTTGTCCACCGTCAGGTCCACGCCCAGGCTCAGGGCGCGGTGCACCGGGCGGTAGGTGGGGTAGAGCTCCGGTTTGACGATGTCGGTGATGGCGAGGCTGGCAGGGTTCTGGTTGTTGACCATGTCCCACATCTGCGCGTGGCTGGGTTTGTAGTAGCGGAGCAGTTCGCCGGCGAAGTAGGTGCCTTCGTCCTTGGTGGTGCCGAGGATCATCGGCACCTTGTGGTAGCCGCCGGCGATGAGGTCGACGTAGCCGGCCCAGGGAATCACGTGGCCGTCGGTGAAGTGGCCCATGACAACGGGCGTCGGCGTATGGCGCACGATGTCGGCCGCCGGCAGCCCCCTCAGGAAGCTGCGAACCCAGGTCGGGCCCTGGCTTGCGCGATAGGCCGCCGCCTGCAGCTTGTCGCTGGCATAGCCCTTCTCCACCAGCAGGCCGTCGATCATGTCGTTGGATTGCAGCTCGCCCAGGGCCTTGGGGTAGGCGTTGGGCAGGCCGGACATGCAGATCATTCGGTCCACCAGCGAATCGGCCAGGGGTGATTGCAACAGGCCCCAGGCATTGATGCAGCCGGCGGATTGCCCGGCGATGGTGACGCTGTTCGGATTGCCGCCGAACTGGGCGATGTTGTCTCGCACCCATTCCAGGCCCTTGATCAGGTCCAGGGTTACGTAGTTACCAGAGTCGTCTTTGGCGTTGCCTTCTTGCAGGGCGGAGTTGTACAGCCAGCCCAGGCTGCCGAGGCGGTAGTTCACCGTCACCACCACCGCGTTGGCGTTGCGGGCGAAGTTGGCGCCGTTGTAGAGCAGTTCCGAGCCAGCACCCTTGAGGTTCGAGCCGCCGTGTATCCAGAACAGCACGGGCAGGTTGCTTTCAGTGCTCTTTGGTCGCCAGACATTGAGGTAGAGGCAATCTTCCGAGCCTATTGGCTGGCCGAAGGTGGCCGGGTCGGGTGCGCCGAAGAAGCTGCCGAGCTGCGGGCAGATGCTGGCGAACTGGCCTGAAGGGCGCACACCGTTCCAGGTCGCGGGATCGCGCGGTGCCTTCCAGCGCAGCTCCCCAACGGGCGGCGCCGCATAGGGAATGGCGCGCCAGGACTGGGTGTTGTTGGCATCAGTCACGCCCTGCACTTGAGCGCCGCCCAGGGAAGTGATCGAGCGTGTGAGGGACTGGTTGTCGGCGCCTTGACTCAGCTGGGAGAGGGCGGAAAGCACCAGTATCGAGCTGCCGAACAGGCAGCCACGGAAACGCAGCTTTGCAATCGAATTCATTGTTGTTATCTCGATTCGAGCCACTGGATTGGCGGAGCGCTGACTGTTCTAGCCCCGCCGTCGGGTCCATGTGAGTCCAACTGCGAATCCCGAATACGGATATGGCACTCGGGTGCCAGTACTAGTCAGGCTGTGCCCTTCGGTCAAACGCTGGAGCCCCCCGAACCGCTGACCGGTTGGTCACATGTCGTGTCGGAGGAATGAACCGAAGCTGGCGAATTTCTGACCAAAACCGCCGGCCTTTGACGAACTTTTCACACATTCACAGTCATATTCCCTGCTTTTCGATCAGATGGACTGGTCAAGGCTCGACTAGGGCGGATGTCTATGAAGTTCGATCTAAACAACACTGGCGAGCGTCGGTTCGACTGGGCCGGGCTCGGCTGGCTCTTTCTCTTCTTCTGGTATTTCTCGGGTGTCACGCAGCTCCTGATTCAGGTCACCGGTACCAGCGGCTTCACCGGCTTTCGCCAGGCGTTCCTGCTGAGCGGACTGTGGCTGATCCCGGTGCTGTTGTTCCCGGGGCGCACGCGGACCGTCGCGGCGGTCATCGGCGGGCTACTCTGGCTGGCCTCTCTGCCGGCCTTCGGTTACTTCCTGGTATACGGCCAGGAGTTCTCCCAGAGCGTCATCTTCATCATGTTCGAATCGAACGTGGCCGAAGGCTCGGAATACCTGGCCCAGTACTTCGCCTGGTGGATGGTGCCGGCGTTTCTTGGCTATGCACTGGGCGGTGTATTGCTTTGGACGCGGCTGCGTCCGGTCTATCTGCCACGAAACAAGGCGATGGTTGCGAGCCTGGCACTGCTGGCGGCGCTGGTGGGCTATCCGGCGGTCAAGCAGGGACTTGGCAACGATACCTTCGCGGCGGCGCGCGACAGTTTCGAGAAGCGCATGGAGCCGGCAGTGCCCTGGCAGTTGCTGGTCGGCTATCGCCAATACCGCCAACAACTGGCGGACATGCATGACTTGCTGGAGAACAGCGCCAATATCGCTCCCCTGGCCAACCTGCAGGACGCCAATGCCGGGCTGCCGGCGACCCTGGTGCTGGTGATCGGCGAATCCACCAATCGTCAGCGGATGAGCCTCTATGGCTATCCGCGTGCGACCACGCCGAAGCTCGACCGCATCCGTGACCAGCTGGACGTCTTCGACAACGTCATCACACCGCGCCCCTACACCATCGAAGCCCTGCAGCAGGTTCTGACCTTCGCCGACGAGCGCAATCCAGACCTCTATCTGACCAAGCCTTCGCTGCTGAACATGATGAAGCAGGCCGGGTACAAGACCTACTGGATCACCAACCAGCAGACCCTGACCAAGCGCAACACCATGCTCACCACCTTCTCCAAGCAGGCGGACGAGCAGTTCTACCTGAACAACAACCGCAACCAGAACGCGCGCCAGTACGACGACGACGTGCTCCCGCCGTTCGAGAAGGTGCTGGCCGACCCTGCGCCGCGCAAATTCATCGTGGTGCACCTGCTGGGCACCCACATGAGCTACCAGTACCGCTATCCGCCGGAGTACGACCGCTTTACCGATCGCCAGGGCGTTCCGGACTCGGTCACCGACGATCAGCTGCCCACCTACAACAGTTACGACAATGCCGTGCTCTTCAACGACCACGTGGTTTCCAGCCTGATCGAGCGCTTCTCCGGCAGTAACTCCAACGGCTTCCTGCTCTACCTCTCCGACCACGGTGAGGCGGTGTTCGACCCTGAGCAGCCGGACGTCCTGGGGCGCAATGAGGCGGCGCCTACCGCGCCCATGTACACCATCCCCTTCATGCTTTGGCGCTCCCCGCAATGGCGAGCCGCCCATCCACGGGAGCTGTCCTCCAGCCTGCAGCGGCCCTACAGCAGCTCCAGCTTCATCCATACCTGGGCGGATCTGGCCGGTATCGGCTTCGATGACTTCGACCCCAGTCGCAGTGTGGTCAATGCCCGCTTCCAGCCGCGCCCGTTGCTGATCGGCGACCCCTATCAGCCGAAGACGCTGATCGACTTCAGCCTGATCAAGCCCAAAACCAAGGCGCCCGATATGGAAGTGGTCAGCGGGGAGCGTGAACCGACTGGCAGAAAGGCTCCGCCGGGTTGACCGCCGGGGCGTTTTTGTCTGTAGTTCGCCTTCGCCGGACTACGGCGCCCCGTCACTCCCTCTGCAAGGACATCCCATGGCCGGAGCCAGCCTGCTGACCCTGATCGACGACATCGCGACCCTGCTCGATGACGTCTCGGTAATGACCAAAGTCGCCGCGAAGAAAACCGCGGGTGTCCTGGGCGATGACCTGGCGCTGAACGCCCAGCAGGTCAGCGGCGTGCGGGCCGAGCGCGAGTTGCCGGTGGTCTGGGCGGTGGCCAAGGGTTCCCTGGTGAACAAGGCCATCCTGGTGCCCGCAGCCCTGCTGATCAGCGCCTTCATTCCCTGGGCGGTGATCCCGCTGTTGATGCTGGGCGGCGCTTTCCTCTGCTTCGAAGGCTTCGAGAAGCTGGCGCACAAGTGGCTGCACAGCGACGAGGAAGACGCGCAGCACCATGCGGAGCTGGCCGAGGCCGTGGCCAACCCGGAAGTGGATCTGGTGGCCATGGAGAAGGAAAAGATCAAGGGCGCCATCCGCACCGATTTCATCCTTTCCGCCGAAATCATTGTCATCACCCTGGGGACGGTGGCCGATGCCGCCTTCGGCAGGCAGGTGGCGGTTCTCGTGGGCATCGCGCTGATCATGACGGTGGGCGTGTATGGCCTGGTGGCCGGCATCGTCAAGCTGGATGACCTCGGTTTCTACCTGGTGCGCCAGGCCAGCTCGACGGCACAGGCCATCGGCCGCGCCATCCTTGCCGCCGCACCCTGGATGATGAAGGGGCTGTCGGTACTGGGAACCGCTGCAATGTTCCTGGTGGGGGGCAGCATCATCCTCCACGGCATCCCTGCGGCCCATCATCTGCTGGAGCCGGTGCTGGCCGCGGTTGGCGGCTTTGCCTGGCTGGTACAGATTCTGGTGGATGGCCTGGCAGGTATCGCTGCCGGTGCGCTGGTTCTGGCCGGGGTGAGCCTGGTGAAGAAGGTGCTGTCGGCCGTGAAGGGCTGAACTATTGGCTGTACGGGGGGCCAAGGGCAGATGCGCCGCCTTTGGCGATTGAATTGGCTCTGTCTGCGTTAGCTGTTGCGAGAAATTGACCATCGGGCCAAGAGCCTTGTAGGAGCTGGCTTGCCAGCGAAACGCGGCCATTCGCTGGCAAGCCAGCTCCTACGGGCAATGCAGACATAGCCATTGAAATCCCGCCACAGTGTTTCGACGCTGATGCGGCGCGATTCCTGGGGCTTTGGGCTAGGCTGAAAATCCGTACCCCGGGTTTGCCAACATGCTCGACATCCCACCTGAGGACGACTTCTGGCGGGATGCCAAACAGGACAAGTCGCAAGCGCCCGAACTCGGCTCGGCCTTGGAGGCGCGGGCCCGCAGCGGTATGCCGATGCGCGGTTTCTGCCTGAAGAAATGCCAGTTGGCGGGCCTCGATCTGGTGCACCGTGGCAGCCACACCGGGTACGACCTTTCCGGAAGCGATTTCTACCGCGCCAATTTGCGCGGTGCCCATCTGTTCGCCATAAACCTGCGCGGCGCCTCGCTGATGAAGGCCGATCTACGTGATGCCAACCTGCACTGCGCCGACCTGCGTGACGCCAATCTGCTCGGGGTGAAGCTCGACGGTGCCCGTCTGGATAACGTGGTCTGGGACGAGCGGGTGCTACAGGAACGCGAGGCCCGTGACGCCTGCAAGAACAGGCAGCCGGCGTTGATGCTGGACTTCCTGCAACAGGCCGAGGAGGTCTATCGCAACCTGCGCATTCATCTGGAGAAGGCCGGGTTGTTCGAGGAAGCGGGGCGCTTTTTCTATCGCGAAATGGTCATGCGCCGCCTGCAAATGCCGCGTTGGTCAGCCCAGCGGCTGTTTTCCTGGCTGGTGGACCTGTTCTGCGGCTACGGCGAGCAGCCCCTGCGCGTGGTGCTGTTTTCCCTGGGCTTCGTGCTGTTCTGCGCGCTGCTTTATTTCCTGACGGGGATTCACCACGGCGATGTGCGGCTGGCCTTTTCCCTGGAGCAGGACCTGTTGACCAACCTCGAGGAGCTGGGCGCCTGCATGTACTTCAGCGTGGTGACCTTCACCACGCTCGGCTACGGCGACATCGCGCCGCTTGGCTTGTCGCGACCGCTGGCTGCCTTCGAGGCCTTCGTCGGCAGCTTCACCATGGCGCTGTTCGTGGTGGTGTTCGTGAAGAAGATGACGCGCTGAGGCTTTGTCCGAAAGACGGCTTATTGCTGAAAAACCTGGAAATCAGTCCTTCGGCTTGAACGCGCAGTAGCCGGGGCGCGGGCCGATTCTCGGGTGGTTTCGGCAGGTATCCGGGCGCTTGTCGTACACGGTGCACAGGCGACTCTTGCGGTCGAGGAAGTAGCAATCGTTGTTGCCCATGCGGGTGAGCGTGAAAATGCCGGACTTCTGGTTGAAGCGCTCCACCACGCCGTCCTTCATCAGCCTTTTCGCGATGTTCTTCGGCGGTTCGCCACGCTCGAACTCGGCCACCAGTTCCAGGCGGATCAAGTCGTTCAGGCGCGCTTCGACCGGCATGGTGCAGCAGCTGGAAACGCATGCGTGGCACATGGTCTTTTCGTATTTGATCCAGGTGTCCGTCCGGTCGAGGTCGGCACCGACGATCATCATGGTCTTCATGGTCGGCGAGCAGGCTAGGGTAGAAGGGCGGGCATCATAGCGATGTCGGTGAAAAAGTGAACAGTTTCCCGTCGGGGAACGCGAAATTTCCCTTTGTCTCAGCGGATTTGTGTCTATACGACACCGGGTTGTAGGAATCTTCTGTGTCTGTGAGCCAGGACTCAGGCGTCTCTATTGGGACGATGCCGGTTTCCTGTAGCTTCCGGCCGTTCGTGGCTGCGATGGATGCGGCCCCAGTGCTCAATCATCCGGGTAATCGCTGCATGCAATGGATCTTCATGCTGGTTGGCCTGGCCTTCGGGGCCGGGATTGATGAAAGCGTCACCGGAGCCCTGCTCGGCGGCCTGATGGGGCTGGGGCTGGGGCAGGCTATCCGCCTCCAGTGGCTGACGCGGGAAAATGCCGAGCTGCGCAAGTCGCTCGCCAGTTTTGCCGCACGGTTCGACAAGGGCACCCAGGCCATCCATGAGCGCCTGCTCAAGGTGGAGCAGGGAAGGGCGCAGTCGGCCGAGACAGCACCGCCTCAGGCTGTCGAACCCGCCGTGCCGGTTGCCAAAGCCGCGCCCGAGACCGTGGCCGAAGACGATGCCGACCTCGTCTGGGAACTGCCGGCGGATGTGCTGGCCGAGCCTGCGGCTGCCGCATCGCCAGCGCCCACACCTGCACCAGCGGCTGCGGCGCCCGCTGACGCCTGGGGCCGGGAAGCCCGCCCCGCTGTTCCTCCCAAGGCGCCGCCGCGTCCGCCGAAACCCCGCGAACCTTCTCTGCTCGAACGGGGCTTCGCCGCTGCCCGTAACTGGCTGTTCGGCGGCAACACCGTGCTGCGCATCGGCGTCGTGCTGCTGTTCCTCGGCCTGGCCTTCCTGCTGCGCTACGCCACCGAAGGCATGGTGGTGCCCGTGGAGCTCCGCTACGCCGGCGTGGCCCTGGCCGCCATCGCGCTGCTAGGCCTTGGCTGGTGGCTGCGCAGACGCAATCCGAGTTATGGCTTGATGCTTCAGGGCGCCGGCATTGCCGTGCTCTACCTGACAGTGTTCGCTGCCATGCGCCTGCATCCGTTACTGGACCCGAAGATGGCCTTCGGGCTGCTGGTCGCGGTAACCCTGTTTTCCGCCATCCTCGCCGTGGCCCAGGACGCCCTGGGCCTGGCCGCTGCCGCCGCGCTTGGCGGGTTCGCCGCGCCCATCCTCACCTCCAGTGGCAGTGGCAACCATGTGGCGCTGTTCAGCTATTTCGCGCTGCTCAACGCCGGCATCTTCGCCATTGCCTGGTTCAAGGCCTGGCGTCTGCTCAACCTGATCGGCTTCGTCGGCACCTTCGGTATTGGATTTGCCTGGGGCCTGCGTTCCTACCAGCCGGAGCTTTTCGCCAGCACCGAACCTTTCCTGGTGTTGTTCTTCCTGATGTATGTCGGCATCGGTCTGCTGTTCGCCCGGCGCAAGCTGGCAGAGGCGATGGACGCGCCGGCGGAGCGGGACGAGCTGTTGCGCTGGTCGGCGCGCCAGGGCGACACGGTGGACGGCACGGTGCTGTTCGGTCCGCCGATCATCGGCTTCGGCCTGCAGGTGGCGCTGATCCGCCATATCGAGTTCGGCGCGGCCTTCAGCGCGCTGGCCCTGGGGCTGTTCTACATCGTTCTGGCACGGGTCCTGGCCGGCCGTACCGCCGGGCGCGCCTTGCTGCTGGTGGAAACCTGTCTGGCCCTCGGTGTGGTGTTCGGCAGCCTGGCCATCCCGCTGGGGCTGGATGCGCGCTGGACTTCCGCTGCCTGGGCGGTGGAAGGCGCTGGCATCTACTGGCTTGGTCTGCGCCAGGGTCGGCCGCTGGCGCGGGCCTTCGCGCTGTTGCTGCAGTTCGGCGCCGCGATTGCTTTCCTCGGCGGGCTGCGCACCGGCGCCTATACATTGCTCGACGGTTCGCCCCTGGGCGCCCTGATGCTGGGCGCGGCACTGCTGTTCGTGTTCTGGCAACTGCGCCAGGCGCCAGATGACGCTGCCACCGACCTGGAGCAACGCCTCTCGCCGGCTCTCGCTTGTGCCGGGCTGGCGTTCCTTTATCTGATGGCGCCGCTCGCCTTCGCGGCGGAAGGCACCGCCATTGCCTGGGCACTGGCCGGGCTGGCGACGCTTTTCGTCGGGTTGCGACTGAACTCGCGCACCTTCCTCTTCAGCGCGTTCGCCGTGCAGTTGCTCGGCGGCGCGATCTTCTTGCTCGACCTGGACGGCTCGGGCCTGGGCAGCGGCTCCATGCCGGGCTGGCGTGGGCTGATGGTGGCGTCGCTGATCGGTCTGGCGCTGATCGCCGGGATGATCCTGGCTGCTCGCCACCCGCTGGCACGCAGCGATGCGCGATTGTTGCGTGGTCTGTCGCTGGTGCTGCTGGCGGGGCTGGCTTTCGTCAACCTGGCGGTGCTCTTCGTGTTGCCTTGGCGCACCGCCGCTGGGGTCTGGGCCGGCAGCGGTCTGCTGATCCTCTGGCTCAGCTTGCATCTGCAACAGCGCGCCGGGTTCTGGTTCGGTCTGTTCCTGCAATTGTTGGCTGGCATGAGTTTCCTCGCGGTAAGTCCGCTTCTACTGGGCGAGCTGAGTAGCGAAGGCCTGCGACCGCTGGCCCACGCCGGTTTCTGGACGCCGACCGTGCTCGCTCTGGCAGCCTTCGTCGGTGCCTGGCGCTTACAGCGTGCCGCCCGTGCGGAAGCGGCATTGGGCGGGCTGAGCCTCGCACATCTGGCCCAATTGCTGCTGGCCTGGAGTGCCGGCTGGTGGGCGCTGGCCTGGCTGGCGGAGATCGCGCGCTTTGCCAAGCCTGAACTGCAAGTGCCCCTGGCCCTGTTGCTGGCGGCGGCCAGCGTCGCCTTCACCACCTGGCTCGCGGGGCGCGAGCAGTGGCGTGCACTGGCCTTGCTCTGCCTGGTGCTGGCGCCTGCCGGCGTTGTGGCGCTGGCGGTTGCCTGGGACCCGCAGTATCACCCGGCAGCCAGCTTCGGCTGGGCCGGTTGGGGTGCCCTGTTCCTCGTGCACGTGCTGGCCCTGCGCAGGTTGGATGACATCTTGCCCGCGGGGGCACGTAGTGCCGCCCATGTGCTGGGCTGTTGGTTGCTGCTCGGCGTGCTGGCGCTGGAGTTGCGCTACCTGTTGATGCTGCTCTCCGAGCAATACAACGCCTGGCGCTGGCTGGGTTGGGCCCTGCTGCCGAGCGCCTGGCTGTTGCTGGTGGCTCTGCGTCCGCGCCTGCCTTGGCCGGTGGCGGCTTATCCGCGTGAATACCGTCTGTGGGCGTCGTTGCCGCTGGCGCTGCTGATGCTCGCCTGGTTCTGGATCGCCAACGCCTGGAGCGATGGAGCAGCCGAACCGCTGCCGTACCTGCCGCTGCTCAACCCGCTGGAGCTGGGCCTGCTGTTCGCGCTGCTGGGTATCTGCCTCTGGCTGCGTGACTGCCTGCCGCAGTTCGGTGTGCGCGCACTGCCGGCATGGCTGCCCCAGGGCGTGGCCGGTGTATCGCTGTTCGCCCTGGCGACCGCGGCGGTGTTCCGCTGCGCGCACCATTGGGGTGGCGTGCCCTATCAACTGGAAGCACAACTGGATTCCATGCTGGTGCAGGCTGGCCTGTCCATCGTCTGGACCAGCATCGCCCTGGGCCTGATGGTTGGCGGTCACCTGCGGGCGCGGCGCGAACTCTGGCTGGTGGGCGCGGCGTTGATCGCGTTGGTGGTGGCCAAGTTGTTCTTCGTCGAACTGGGCAATCGCGGTGGCCTGGAACGCATCGTGTCTTTCATTGGCGTCGGCGTCCTGCTGCTGGTCGTCGGCTACTTCGCGCCGCTGCCGCCAAAGCGCGCGGAATCTCAACAGGAACAGGTCAACGCATGATCGGATTGTCTTGTCTGCGCCGCCCCGGCCTGGCCTTGCTGGCCAGCCTGGGATTGCTCTGCCAGCCGCTGCTCGCCGCTGAACAGCCAGACGACTTCACTACGCGCGTCGAGCTGCGGCTGGACGGGCAGGGCCCCTGGTATCGCATGGACCTGCCCATGGCTCTGCACTTCGCCGCGCAGCATGCCGACCTGCGCGACCTACGCGTGTTCAACGCCGAGGGCGAGTCCCTGGCCTATGCCCTGACTCGCAGCAGCGCAAGCGAACGCCGTGCCCGTCACGAACAGACCGTACGCTGGTTCCCCTTGCGTGGTCAGGCGGACGGGAGTGGTGCCTTGCCCAGCGTAAGGATCGAGCGCAGTACTACCGGAACGGTCGTGCAGGTGGTGCCGGAGAATCCCGTGGCCGAAGGTGAGCAATTGCGTGGCTGGTTGCTGGACGTCAGCGGTGTGGGAGCTCCGCTGGAGAAGCTCAGTCTGGAGTGGAACAGCGCAGCTGACGGCTTCCAGCACTTCAGCATCGAGGCCAGCGATGACCTGCAACATTGGGAGTCATGGGGTGATGGACAGGTGGCGCGCCTGTCGTTCGCCGATCAACGCATCGACCAGCGCGAAGTGGCCCTTCCCGGGCGTTCCGCGCGGTACCTCAGGCTTCTCTGGCAGAGCCCTCGGCACGCGGCGGAACTGACTGCGGTGAAGGTATCGAGCGCCAGCCGCGAAAGCCTGCCGGCGGCCATGGCCTGGTCCGCGCCGCTGGACCCGGTCAGCAGCAAGGCCGGCCAGTACATCTGGGACCTGCCGCTGGGGTTGCCCATCGAGCGCCTGCGCGTTGCCGTGGAGCGGCCCGGCAGCCTGCTGCCGGTGCAGGTGGAGGCTCGCCGCGATGGCGCTCCGCAATGGCAGCCGGTAATGTCCGGCCTGCTTTACCGGTTACCGCAGGACGGAAAGGAGGTCGCCCAGGAGGAGCTGGACCTGCCGGGATGGATGGCGATCAAGCAGCTGCGCCTGACGGTTGATCAGCGTGCCGGCGGCTTCGGCCAGCAGGTACCCCGTCTGGAAGTGGGCATGCATGCCACCCAGGTGGTATTCCTCGCTCGTGGCAATCCGCCGTTCACGCTCGCCCTGGGCAATCTTGAGGCCAGCCGCGCGGAACTGCCCCTGTCCACGCTGGTGCCGGGTTTCGACAGCGCCAGTCTGGAGAAGATGGGGCGCGCCGAAGCAGTGGCGATTCCTGCGCAGACTGGCGTCCATCCGGCAGAGCGGCAGGCGGCCGGTCAGATCGTCTGGAAACGTGTCGGCCTCTGGGCCGTCCTGCTGCTGGGTGTCGGTCTATTAGGGGGCATGGCGTTCAGCTTGCTGCGTCGCCCGGCGGCGCGGTCTTGATGAATTGCGAATGACCATACGGTGATAGTGGCTTTTTGATGTATCTTTGTTCGGTCATTCCAAAGGCCGCAGCAGGCGGCTCCACGTCAGGTCAGGACGATCAGGTGCCCAGCCTTCAGCCGCTCCATCCGGAACCCTTGCCCCCAATTGCCGTGCCCTCCGGGGAGCTGCGTTGAACACCTGCCTGGCCAGTGGATGGAGCTTCAGCGGGCCGGTGGCGCTGACCATTGCCGTCGGTATCGGCGTGGTGTTCATAGCGCTCTGGGTCCGCCGCCAGCCTCATTTTCCTGGTCGCGAAAGCTTTCTCGTCCTGCATGCCGGCATCTGTTGGTGGCTTGCGGCCGCCTGCCTGGAGCTGGCAGCGCAGGGTCCGCAGTGCAAGGTCTTCTGGGCCAGCATGGCCTGGCCGGGCATTATCGGCGTACCGACCTTCTGGGCCGTGTTTCTCTGGCAGTACGTCAACAGCATCCGTGAACCCCTGAGCCCGCGAGCCTTCCTGCTCCTGGGTATTGGTCCGCTGGTCGCCTCCGCCATGGCCCTTAGCAACCCCTGGCACCAACTGTTCTACGGCCCCGGCACCCTGCCGGCGGACGATACGCTGGGGGCGGCGATCCGCTACGACCATGGGCCGCTCTTCGATGCCGTGGCCGTCTACGTCTACGTGTTCATGGTTTTCTGCCTGGCCGTGGTGACCCGCGCCGCCTTGGCCAGCCATGGCCTGCACCGCCGTCACTATCTGGCATTCGTGCTGGTCACCTGCGTGCCCTGGGGCGTCAACCTGAGCTACGTCGTTTACGGCTGGACCTTGTTCGGCTTCGACCCAACGCCTTTCAGCTTCGCCTTCACCCTGGTGGCCTTCACCTTCCTGATTCTCGGCGTTCGTCTTTTCGACCTGGTGCCGGTGGCGCGCCATCTGCTGCTGGAGGAGCTGCCCGACCCGGTGCTGGTGGTTGACCCCAAACGCCGGGTGATCGATGCCAACCCCGCCGCACTGACACTGGCCGGGCAACCCGTGGGCTGGCAGGGCATGGCGCTCTCCAGGTGGCCGGTGTATGGCCTGGAGCTGGAAGCGATGCTGGTGGCGGGGGAGAAGGAGATGCTGCTGGTCCCGGCCAGTTCTTCGCGCTACTTCGAGGTCCGCTCCCGCGATATCGAGCGGGTGACCCGCAGCGGCACATCGATTCTCGGACAGATGCTCTACCTGCGTGACATCACCGAGCGCCACTGCAGTGAACTCAAGCTGGCTGAGGCCCTCGCGACCAGCGAAGAGCGCCTGCGTACCATCACTCGTCTGCATGAACAGTTGCAGGAGCAGGCGCTGCGGGACCCGCTGACCGGTCTCTACAACCGCCGACATCTCGGCGAACTGTTCGCTCGCGAGCAGGCTCGCAGCCAGCGCGAGCGCACGCCCATCGCCCTGGCATTGATCGACCTCGACCACTTCAAGCAACTCAACGACCGTCACGGTCACCTGGTCGGCGACGATGTGTTGCGCGCGGTGGCCATCCATCTCACCGGCAACCTGCGCGGCAGCGACGCGGTATTCCGCATTGGCGGTGAGGAGTTCCTCCTGCTGCTGCCCGGCGCCAGCGGCGATGAGGCGTACGCGCGGTTGCAGGCGCTCTGCCAGGCACTTGCCGGCCTACCGCTGCCGACCCGGGAAGGGCCAGTGTCGGTGACCCTGTCCGCCGGCCTGGCGGTCTGGCCGATGCAGGGCCAGACCCTGGAAGAGCTGATGCAGGTGGCCGATGCCGCGCTCTACGAGGCCAAACGCAACGGCCGTAACCAGGTGCGGAGACTCGCCGCGAACGATGTCGGCTGACCGCTGAACCAGTGGCTGACACCGGCGTCAGATATTCTCGTGGCCTGTGTGGCCCGCATTCACTGCCGATTCAGCACCTTCCATCCCGCTGAGAGGCAATGCCATTCGACTCGCGCTAAACTGCGCGCATTTTTCCACCCTCCGGAGCCATTCCATGTCCCGCGTTACCCTGAGTCGCTACCTGATCGAGCAGACCAGAAGCCACAACACCCCTGCCGATCTGCGCTTCCTCATCGAGGTTGTCGCGCGCGCCTGTAAGGAAATCAGCCATGCGGTGTCCAAGGGCGCGCTGGGCGGCGTGCTCGGCAGCATGGGCACCGAGAACGTGCAGGGCGAAGTGCAGAAAAAGCTGGACGTAATGTCCAACGAAATCCTGCTCGAAGCCAACGAGTGGGGCGGTCACCTGGCCGGCATGGCCTCCGAGGAAATGGACAACGCCTACCAGATCCCCGGCAAGTACCCCAAGGGTGCCTACCTGCTGGTATTCGACCCGCTGGACGGCTCCTCCAACATCGACGTCAACGTGTCGGTAGGCACCATCTTCTCCGTGCTGCGCTGCCCTGAGCAGTACCTGTCGCAGAACGACAGCCTGGACGAAAAGGCTTTCCTTCAGCCGGGTGTTCAGCAGGTTGCCGCCGGTTACGCCATCTACGGTCCGCAGACCATGCTGCTGCTGACCCTGGGCGACGGCGTGAAGGGCTTCACCCTGGATCGCGAGCTGGGCTCCTTCGTGCTCACCCACGACAACATCCGCGTGCCGGAAACCACCGCCGAATTCGCCATCAACATGTCCAACCAGCGCCACTGGGAAGCCCCGGTAAAGCGTTACGTCAGCGAGATGCTGGCCGGTAAGGAAGGCAACCTGGGCAAGAACTACAACATGCGCTGGATCGCCTCCATGGTGGCCGACGTGCATCGTATCCTCACCCGCGGTGGCATCTTCATGTACCCCTGGGATGCCCGTGAGCCGGAGAAACCCGGCAAGCTGCGCCTGATGTACGAGGCCAACCCGATGTCCTTCATCATCGAGCAGGCCGGCGGCGCTTCCACCGATGGTCGCCAGCGCATCCTCGACATCCAGCCGACCTCCCTGCACCAGCGCGTGCCCGTCTTCCTCGGTTCCAAGGAAGAAGTCGCCCGCGTCACCGGTTACCACCAGGAGTAACCGTGCAGCCCTGGCAGCCGTTACTGGACTGGTGGTTTGGCCCCGAGGCCTCCGCCAGCCAGACCGCAGCAGCGCGCCAGGGGCTTTGGTTCGGCAAGAAGGACCATCAGGACGCCGAAGCCCGCGAGCGCTTCGGTGGCCTGGTTGAACAGGCACTCGATGGCGGTCTCGCCAACTGGGCCGAACAGCCGGACGGCTGGCTGGCGCTGGTGCTGCTGCTGGACCAGCTGCCACGCATGATCTACCGCAACGACCCACGCGCCTTCGCCGGCGACGCCCGCGCGCAGGCGCTGGTGGCCGACGGGCTTGTCCGTGGCCAGGAACGGGGCCTCGCGCCGATCCGCCAGATCTTCATCTATCTGGTGCTGGAGCACGCCGAAGACCTCGCCAGCCAGGAGCGTGCCCTGTATCGCTATCGGCTGCTGCTGGACGCTGCGGACGCCGCCGAGCGCAAGCTGTTCGAGGGCTTCCTCGATTTCTCCGAGCGCCATCGGGTGGTCATTGCCCGATTCGGCCGCTTCCCTCATCGCAATTCCGTGCTCGGACGCGCGTCGAGCGACGAAGAATCCGTTTTCCTGCGGGAACCCGGTTCGCGCTTCTAGAATCGAATGGAACAATCTCGTGACCCGCCGTGTCCGGTCGGTCGCTTTCCATCCGCCAAGGAGTGCTTCATGTCATTGCGTACCCTCGCCCTCTTGTCCTGCTGCCTGGTGCTGGCCGCCTGCAACAAGCTCAACCAGGAGAACTATTCCAAGCTCAAGTCCGGCATGACCAAGGCCGAAGTGGAGCAACTGCTCGGCAGCCCGACCGAGTGCTCCGGCGCCGTGGGATTCACCAGCTGCACCTGGGGTGACGAGAAGGCCTTCGTCAGCGTGCAGTACGCCGGGGAGAAGGTGCTGATGTTCTCCGGCAAGGGGCTCAAGTGAAGCGCGCAGCTGCGTTGCTGGCGGCCCTGTTGCTGGCCGGCTGCGCCAGCCATGGCGGGGCGCCTGTACCGCCGCGTACCGTGTCGGCGGTGGACCTCGAGCGTTACCAGGGCACCTGGTATGAGTTGGCGCGATTGCCGATGTTTTTCCAGCGCGGTTGCGCCCAGTCCGAAGCCCACTACAGCCTGCAAGACGACGGAAGCCTGGGTGTGCTGAACCGCTGCCGTACCCTCGATGGCGACTGGAAAGAGGCACGCGGCAATGCCGTGCCCCAGGTGGAGGGGCGCACCGACAAGCTCTGGGTGCGTTTCGACAACTGGTTCTCCCGGCTACTGCCAGGCATCGCCAAGGGCGATTACTGGGTGCTCTACCTGGACGACGACTACCGCACCGCCTTGGTGGGCAATCCGGATCGCAAGTACCTCTGGCTGCTGTCGCGCACGCCAGTGGTCTCGGAGAAGACTCGCGAGCAATTGCTCGAAGTGGCGGAGGAGCAGGGCTACGACACGGACCTGCTGATCTGGCGTGTGTCGGATGCTGCCCTCTCCTCCCACCCCTCTCCCTGAAGGGCGAGGGGTGCTTGTCCGTGCGATGGCAGGTTCAAAGCCTGGATAGACTCGGAGTAGCCGGTGAGCTTCGTGGTCTCAGGCGCGGGTCACCCCTCTCCTCTTAAGGGGGAGGGTAACGGGTCAGCGCAAGACTTCCCGCAGAACCCCTGCAAAGGCCTGCGCAGTTTCCGCTTCGGCCGCATGCCGGCCATCCCTTACCACCCAGTTCCCGCCCACCATCACATCGCGCACCTGACGATCGCCGCCGGCAAACAGCCAGCGGTTGAGCAGGGCATCGCCTTCGGCGGTGGCCAGGTAGGGATCGTTGCCATCGAGCACCAGCCAGTCGGCGCGCTTGCCGACTTCCAGGGCGCCCACCGGCTGTCCGAGGGCTTGGGCGCCACCGGCCAGGGCAGCGTCGAACAGGGTGCGGCCAACCTGGGGCTGATCGGCGCGATAGAGACGGTTACGACGCTGGTCGCGCAGGCGCTGGCCGTACTCCAGCCAGCGTAGTTCCTCCACCACGCTGACCGACACATGGCTGTCGGAGCCGATGCCGAGGCGACCGCCCCGGGCGAGGAAGTCCACCGCCGGGAAGATGCCGTCACCCAAGTTGGCCTCGGTGGTCAGGCAGAGCCCGGCCACCGCGCCGCTGGATGCCATGGATGTCACTTCTCCTGGCTCCGCATGAGTGGCATGGACCAGGCACCAGCGCTCATCCACCGGGGCATTCTCGTACAACCACTGCAGCGGCCGGCGGCCGCTCCAGGCCAGGCAGTCGTCCACTTCCTTCTGCTGTTCGGCGATATGGATGTGGATGGGGCGCTTGCCCTGTTCCGCTGCCAGCACGGCCTTGATCTGTTCAGGCGTCACCGCGCGCAGCGAGTGGAAGCACAGACCCAGGCGCTGGTTGGGCTGGCGAGCGATTTCTGCGCGCAGGCGTTCCTGCAGGGCCAGGTAGCTGTCGGTGCTGTTGATGAAGCGGCGCTGTCCCTCGTTGGGCGACTGGCCGCCAAAACCGGCGTGGCTGTACAGCACCGGCAGCAGGGTGAGGCCGATGCCGGCATCGCGGGCGGCCTGGCTGACCTGCAGGGACAGCTCGGCGGGGTCGGCATAGCGGCGGCCGTCGACATCGTGGTGCACGTAGTGGAACTCGGCGACGCTGGTGTAGCCGGCCTTGAGCATTTCGATATAGAGCTGACGGGCGATGATCCCGACTTGCTCCGGCGACAATCGCCCTACTAGTCGGTACATCAGGTCGCGCCAGGTCCAGAAGCTGTCATTAGGGTTGCCCGCCACCTCTGCAAGGCCAGCCATGGCGCGCTGGAAGGCATGCGAGTGCAGGTTCGGCATGCCCGCCAGCACCGGGCCTTGCAGGCGTTCGGCGCCTTCTGCGTCGGCATCGGCGAGGACCTGTTGGAGCAGACCGTCGGAGGAAACTTCGAAGCGGACGTTGCGCGCCCAGCCCTGCGGCAGCAGGGCGCGTTCGGCGAAGAATGCGGACATGGTGAGGGCCCCTGGATGGGTGGTTTTATTTGTATATACATATACAGACGTTTGAGGGTAACGTAAACTCACCGTCAGTCGCACACTTGTCTGGAGTTGTCGAATCCGGTACATGCCGGAGACGGGCGCCACGTTCCGGGCACCGCCAGTTCTGCCTCTTCGCCGACAAGGAGAATCTCGTGTCCAGTTCGCCCTCAGCGCCTTCGTCGCTGGCCGCCCAGATGGGGGGCACCCCCGCGCCGCTCTATGCCCGCGTCAAGCAGATGATCAGCCAGCAGATCCAGAGCGGCGCATGGCCGCCGCACTATCGAGTGCCCTCGGAGAGCGAGTTGGTCAACGAGCTGGGTTTCAGCCGCATGACCATCAACCGTGCCCTGCGCGAGCTGACTGCCGAAGGGCTGCTGGTGCGCATGCAGGGCGTCGGAACCTTCGTCGCCGAGCCCAAGGGCCAGTCGGCGTTGTTCGAAGTGCACAACATCGCCGAAGAGATCGCCGCTCGTGGCCATCGCCATCATTGCGTAGTGGTCAGCCTGGTGGACGAAGTGGCCGGTCCCGAGCGGGCACTGGCGCTTGACCTGCGTGAGGGCCAGCGCGTGTTCCACTCGCGCATCGTGCATTTCGAAAACGATGTGCCGGTGCAGATCGAAGACCGCTTCGTGAACCCGGCCGTCGCCCCCGATTACCTGAAGCAGGACTTCACTCGGCAGACGCCCTACGCCTACCTGTCCCAGGTGGCGCCTCTCACTGAAGGCGAGCATGTGGTGGAGGCCATCCTGGCCGACGCCGATGAGTGCAAGCTGCTGCTGATCGAGCGCGGCGAGCCCTGCCTCCTGATTCGCCGGCGTACCTGGTCCGGACGCAATACCGTGACCAGCGCGCGCCTTCTCTATCCCGGTTCCCGCTACCGCCTCGAAGGACGTTTCGGTTCATGACCCAATCCCGCTTGCTGCGTGCCGCCGATTACCCCCGCATGCCGTGGAAAAACGGTGCCGGTTCCACACTGGAAATCGCCCGCGATGCAGGCGACGGTCTCGACGGCTTCGGCTGGCGGTTGTCCATCGCCGATGTCGGCGAGTCGGGCGGCTTCTCCGCCTTCACCGGCTATCAGCGGGTAATCACCGTGCTGGAAGGCGCTGGGATGCGCCTTGCGGTAGACGGGCAGCAATCCCGCGACCTGACCGCTCTCGACGCGTTTGCCTTCAATGGTGGCAGTGCGGTGAACTGCGAGCTGATCGACGGCCCCATCCGCGACTTCAACCTCATCTATTCGCCGAAGCGCTATGCCGCTCGCCTGCAATGGCTGCAAGTCGAAGGCGAACTCAAGCTGTTCAGTGCCGCCAGCACCATGCTGTTGTTCGCCGCTGAAGGCGGGGTGAGCCTCACGCTGGATGGCCAGGCATTCGAATTACTCGGCCGACATGATTGCCTGCACATCGAAACCACCAGCGCCCTGGCCGAGGCGAAGCTGGACGGCAAGGGTGCCTGCTGCCTGATCGAGCTGACACCACGCTAAGGCGCACGGCCGATTCTTTTGTAGGGGCACATTGGCGCTACAGGGTCTAAACCTAATCCTGTCGCCCGCCACGCCTATCGGAGCTGCACCATGCCACGCCACAGCGTCCTCGCTGCCGTCGTCCTGTCGCTGGCGCTGTCCGCCTCGCTGGAAGCCGGAGCCGCCGAATGCCCCTATCCCAAGCCCGTGGTGCTGGCCGGGCTGAATTGGGAAAGCGGCATGTTCACCACCGAAGTGCTGCGCTACCTGCTGGAAAAGGGCTACGGCTGCAAGACCGATGTGCTGCCGGGTAACACCCTGACCATGGAAAACGCCTTGCGGCAGAACGACATTCAGGTGATTGCCGAGCAGTGGGCTGGCCGCAGCGAGTTGTGGCGCAAGGCCGAAGCGGCCGGTGAAGTCTTTGCCGTCGGCGAGCCAGTGAAGGGTGCCACCGAGGGCTGGTGGGTGCCGGATTACCTGGTGAAGGGGGAGGGCGCGCCCGCCGCGGACCTGCGTTCGGTGAGCGACCTGCCGCGCTTCAAGGCGCTGTTCAAGGACCCGGAAGATCGCAGCAAGGGGCGCTTCTACAACTGCCCCACCGGCTGGACCTGCGAAGGGGTCAATAGTCAGAAGCTCAAGGCGTACGGCCTGGAAGACAGCTATGTGAACTTCCGCACCGGCACGGGACCGGCGCTGGACGCGGCCATTACCTCGGCGATCCGACAGCGCCAACCCATCCTCTTCTACTACTGGTCGCCCACACCGCTGATGGGTCGCTATCAGCTGGTGCAACTGGAAGAGCCGCCCTTCGACCAGAAGGCCTGGGAAACCCTGATCGACCCGAAGAATCCCAAACCGATCGGCACGCGCTCGCTGCCGGCGAAAATCTCCATCGGCGTGTCCCGCGAGCTGCATGAAAAGGCACAGCCCCTCGTGGACGCCTTCGCCCGGTTGGAAATACCCCTGCCACTGTTCAACGGCATCCTTGCGCGCATGGCCGAGCAGCACGCCGACGCCGCTCCCATGGCCATCGACTTCTACCGCCAGCATCGGGATGTCTG
The DNA here is from genome assembly GCF_029873115.1 of Pseudomonas sp. BN606. Classification (NCBI taxonomy): domain Bacteria; kingdom Pseudomonadati; phylum Pseudomonadota; class Gammaproteobacteria; order Pseudomonadales; family Pseudomonadaceae; genus Pseudomonas; species Pseudomonas sp. BN606. The sequence goes on from NZ_SSOF01000077.1 coordinate 28,503, forward strand.
GTCGAACTGGGTGCCGAAAGACGTCGCACAGCGCATCGACGACTCCCTGAAGTAACTGTTACCTAATGCCCCAGGTTGGGGAGCGCATGCTTCTAAATCGGGCATTCCCCCTGTGCGGTAACAGTTTTTTCACCGTCCGCCTCTCTGCTTGTCTATACATCCTGGCGCTCTGCGACCCTTGTGGCGCAAGGCTTCGAGCGGACTTTTCCGATTGCCTGAGAGAGTTTGGCCTCTCGCTTGCATATGCTTGTATGTACAAGTTTATATGTGTGCAGATGTTCACTGCTTTTCCCGCGCAGTCAGGCAGTAACGTTGCTCACCGCTACCACCCTACGAGGAGCCAGGCATGACCAAATTCCGTGACACCGAAATCCGCGCCCCGCGTGGCAACAAGCTGAACGCCAAGAGCTGGCTGACCGAAGCGCCGCTGCGCATGCTGATGAATAACCTCGACCCCGAGGTGGCGGAGAACCCAAAGGAACTGGTGGTGTATGGCGGCATCGGCCGTGCCGCGCGCAACTGGGAGTGCTACGACAAGATCGTCGAGACCCTTAAAGAGCTGAATGAAGACGAGACTCTGCTGGTGCAGTCCGGCAAGCCGGTCGGCGTCTTCAAGACCCACGCCAACGCCCCGCGCGTGCTGATCGCCAACTCCAACCTGGTGCCCCACTGGGCCACCTGGGAACACTTCAACGAACTGGATGCCAAGGGCCTGGCCATGTACGGCCAGATGACCGCCGGCAGCTGGATCTACATCGGCAGCCAGGGCATCGTCCAGGGCACCTATGAAACCTTCGTCGAGGCGGGCCGTCAGCACTACAACGGCAACCTTGCCGGTCGCTGGGTACTCACCGCCGGCCTCGGCGGCATGGGCGGCGCCCAGCCGCTGGCCGCGACACTGGCCGGCGCCTGCTCGCTGAACATCGAATGCCAGCAGACCAGCATCGATTTCCGCCTGCGCAGCCGTTACGTCGATGAGCAGGCCACCGACCTGGACGACGCCCTGGCGCGCATCGCCAAGTACACCGCCGAAGGCAAGGCGATCTCCATCGCCCTGCTGGGCAACGCCGCCGAGATCCTGCCGGAACTGGTACGTCGTGGCGTACGTCCGGACATGGTCACCGACCAGACCAGCGCCCACGACCCGCTCAATGGTTACCTGCCGATCGGCTGGAGCTGGGAGCAGTACCGCGACCGCGCGAAGAGCGACCCGGCTGCGGTGGTCAAGGCTGCCAAGCAGTCCATGGCCGTCCACGTACAAGCTATGCTGGACTTCCAGAAAATGGGCGTGCCCACCTTCGACTACGGCAACAACATCCGCCAGATGGCCAAGGAAGAGGGCGTGGCCAATGCCTTCCACTTCCCCGGCTTCGTCCCGGCCTACATCCGCCCGCTGTTCTGTCGTGGTATCGGTCCGTTCCGCTGGGCCGCGCTGTCCGGTGATCCGCAGGACATCTACAAGACCGACGCCAAGGTCAAGGAGCTGATTCCGGACGACGCCCACCTGCACCGCTGGCTGGACATGGCCCGCGAGCGCATCAGCTTCCAGGGCCTGCCGGCACGTATCTGCTGGGTTGGCCTGGGCCTGCGTGCCAAGCTCGGCCTGGCCTTCAACGAAATGGTGCGTAGCGGCGAGCTGTCGGCGCCCATCGTCATCGGTCGCGACCACCTGGACTCCGGCTCGGTCTCCAGCCCGAACCGCGAAACCGAAGCCATGCAGGACGGTTCCGACGCCGTTTCCGACTGGCCGCTGCTCAATGCCCTGCTGAACACCGCCAGCGGCGCCACCTGGGTGTCCCTGCACCACGGAGGCGGCGTGGGCATGGGCTTCTCCCAGCACTCGGGCATGGTCATTGTCTGCGACGGTACCGACGAAGCCGCTGCTCGCATCGCTCGCGTACTGACCAACGACCCGGGCACCGGCGTGATGCGCCATGCCGATGCGGGCTACCAGATCGCCATTGATTGCGCACGTGAGCAGGGCCTGAACCTGCCCATGATCGGCAAAGGAGACTGAGCGTGAACGCGCTGAACCTGAAACCCGGAAGCCTGACCCTGGCGCAGCTGCGCCAGGTCTTCCACGCGCCCGTGCATGTGACCCTGGATGCCAGTGCCGGCAAGGCCATCGACGCCAGTGTTGCCTGCGTCGAGAGCATCGTCGCTGAAGGCCGCACCGCCTACGGCATCAACACCGGCTTCGGCCTGTTGGCTTCGACCCGCATCGCCCCGGCCGACCTGGAGAAGCTGCAGCGCTCGCTGGTGCTGTCCCACGCCGCAGGTGTTGGCGAAGCCTTGGACGACGCCATGGTGCGCCTGATCATGCTGCTCAAGGTGAACAGCCTGGCGCGCGGTTTTTCCGGCATCCGTCGCAAGGTAATCGACGCTCTGATCGCCCTGATCAACGCCGAGGTCTATCCGCACATTCCTCTGAAGGGTTCGGTAGGCGCTTCCGGCGACCTGGCACCCCTGGCGCACATGTCGCTGCTGCTGCTCGGCGAGAGCAAGGCGCGCCACAAGGGCCAGTGGCTGCCGGCCACCGAAGCACTGGCTGTTGCCGGACTCGAGCCGCTGACCCTGGCTGCCAAGGAGGGCCTGGCCCTGCTCAACGGCACCCAGGTCTCCACCGCCTATGCCCTGCGCGGCCTGTTCGAGGCCGAGGACCTGTTCGCCGGTGCCACCGTCTGCGGCGGTCTCAGCGTCGAGGCCATGCTTGGTTCCCGCGCGCCGTTCGATGCGCGCATCCACGCCGCCCGTGGCCAGCGCGGCCAGATCGACGTGGCTGCTGCCTACCGTGAGCTACTTACTGCCAGCAGCGAGATCGCCCGCTCCCACGAGAAATGCGACAAGGTGCAGGATCCGTACTCCCTGCGCTGCCAGCCGCAAGTCATGGGCGCCTGCCTGACCCAGCTGCGCCAGGCCGCCGAAGTGCTGGAGATTGAATCCAACGCGGTTTCCGACAACCCGCTGGTATTCGCCGAATCGGGTGATGTGATCTCCGGTGGCAACTTCCACGCCGAGCCGGTGGCCATGGCCGCTGACAACCTGGCGCTTGCCATCGCGGAAATTGGCTCGCTGTCCGAGCGTCGTATCTCGCTGATGATGGACATGCACATGTCCCAGCTGCCGCCCTTCCTGGTGGAGAACGGCGGGGTCAACTCCGGCTTCATGATCGCCCAGGTCACGGCCGCCGCCCTGGCCAGCGACAACAAGGCCCTGGCCCACCCGGCCAGCGTCGATAGCCTGCCCACCTCGGCCAACCAGGAAGACCACGTGTCCATGGCGCCGAACGCCGGCAAGCGTCTCTGGGCCATGGCCGAAAACGTGCGCGGCATCCTCGCCATCGAATGGCTGGGCGCCTGCCAGGGGCTGGACTTCCGCACCGGCCTGAAGAGTTCGCCGAAGCTGGAAGAAGCCCGCGGCCTGCTGCGCGCGAAGGTCTCCTACTACCAGGAAGACCGCTTCTTCGCCCCGGATATCGAAACCGCAAGTGATCTGCTGGCCAGTGGCTGCCTGAACGCACTGGTTCCGGCAAGGCTGCTGCCGAGCCTGTGAACCTGAGGTAGGGAGCGGGAGGGTGGGGCGAGCGTCCCGCCCAGGTCGGGAAGACCGCAACTGCTTGAGGTACCCGGGGCGATCACGAGTCGTGACCGGTCGTCAAAACAACAATTGCCAGTCACTGGCACCGGGAGCCGGCACAACCGGCTTCTGTCGATGAACGAACTGCCTTAACCCTTACCAAGTTTCAGGAGCGTCGGAACATGCAATTCAAGAAGCGAGTGTTGGGCCTGATGTGTGCAGCGGGTCTGCTGGCCGGTACGGCTTCCGCCCAGGCGGCGGGCTGGTGTGAATCCGGCAAACCGGTGAAGTTCGCCGGGCTCAACTGGGAAAGCGGCATGTTGCTCACCGACGTGCTGCAACTGGTGCTGAAGAACGGGTATGGCTGCGAGACCGACAGCCTGCCGGGCAACTCCATCACCATGGAGCAGGCCCTGGGCAACAACGACATCCAGATCTTCGCCGAGGAGTGGATCGGCCGGAGCGACGCCTGGAACAAGGCCGCCTCCGCCGGCAAGGTGGTGGGCGTGGGCGCACCGATCGTCGGCGCCACCGAGGGCTGGTACGTGCCGCGCTACGTGATCGAGGGCGATGCCAAGCGGGGCATCGAGGCCAAGGCGCCGAAGCTCAAGGCCATCGCCGACCTGGGCCAGTACGCCGAACTCTTCCGCGACCCGGAAGAACCGGGCAAGGGCCGTTTCTACAACTGCCCGGCTGGCTGGACCTGCGAGCTGGACAACAGCGAAATGCTGAAGAGCTATGGCCTGGAAGAGAAGTTCACCAACTTCCGCCCCGGCACCGGCCCGGCCCTGGATGCGGCCGTGTTGTCGAGCTATCGCCGTGGCGAGCCTATCCTTTTCTATTACTGGTCGCCGACGCCGCTGATGGGCCAGGCGGACCTGGTCAAGCTGGAGGAGAAGCCCGGCGTGGACAAGAGCGTGACCATCCAGGTCGGCCTGTCCAAGACCTTCCATGACGAGGCTCCGGAACTGGTGGCCGTCCTGGAGAAGGTCAATCTGCCGATCGACCTGCTGAACCAGAACCTGGCGAAGATGGCCAAGGAAAAGATGGATTCCGCCGACCTGGCCAAGGTCTTCCTCAAGGAGCACCCGGAGGTGTGGCACGCCTGGGTGAGCGAGGATGCGGCGAAGAAAATCGAAGCCGCTCTCTGAGGCTGGGGCAGTCCCTAAATCACGGCCCGCTCCTTGGACGGAGGAGCGGGTTCACCACCTGACCGGAGCGAGCTATGTTCCCCGAACGCTTCACCTTTTCCATCGCTGACTGGGTCAATGGCTGGGTAGACAGCCTGGTGACCAACTACGGCGATGTCTTCCGCCACATCTCCGACACCCTGCTCTGGGCCATCGTCTATCTGGAAGGCACTCTGCGCGCCACGCCCTGGTGGCTGGTATTGGCGATAGTCGCCGGCATCACCTGGCATGCCACCCGACGCATCCTGCCGACGGTGGTGATCACCGGCCTGCTGTTCCTCGTTGGTGCGGTGGGGCTCTGGGACAAGCTGATGCAGACCGTGGCGCTGATGCTGGTGGCCACCTTCATCTCGGTGTTGATCGGCATCCCCCTGGGCATCCTTGCGGCCCGCAGCGACCGCCTGCGCGCCGTGCTGATGCCGCTGCTGGACATCATGCAGACCATGCCCAGCTTCGTGTACCTGATCCCGGTGCTGATGCTCTTCGGCCTGGGCAAGGTGCCAGCCATTTTCGCCACCGTTATCTACGCCGCGCCGCCGCTGATCCGCCTGACCGACCTCGGCATCCGCCAGGTTGACGGAGAAGTGATGGAAGCCATCAACGCCTTTGGCGCCAACCGCTGGCAGCAACTGTTCGGCGTGCAGCTGCCGCTGGCCATGCCGAGCATCATGGCCGGTATCAACCAGACCACCATGATGGCCCTGTCGATGGTGGTGATCGCCTCGATGATCGGCGCCCGTGGCCTCGGTGAAGACGTCCTGGTGGGCATCCAGACCCTCAACGTCGGCAAGGGCCTAGAGGCCGGCCTGGCCATCGTCATCCTGGCTGTGGTCTTCGACCGCATCACCCAGGCTTACGGCCGTTCGCGGCACGCAGTCAGCAAATGAGTGGCGAGAACATGAGCAAGATTGTCGTCAAGAACGTATTCAAGATCTTCGGCCAGCGCGCCGAGGAGGCCCTGGCACTGATCCAGCAAGGCAAGAGCAAAGCCGATGTGCTGCAAAACACGGGTTGCGTGGTCGGGGTAAACGACTTGTCGCTGTCCATCGGCGCGGGCGAGATCTTCGTGATCATGGGCCTGTCCGGTTCCGGCAAGTCCACCCTGGTGCGCCACTTCAACCGCCTGATCGACCCCACCAGCGGGCAGATCCTGGTCGATGGCGAGGACATCCTGCGCTACGACATGGAGCAGTTGCGCGAATTCCGCCGCAAGAAGATCAGCATGGTGTTCCAGAGCTTCGGTCTGCTGCCGCACAAGTCGGTGATCGATAACGTGGCCTACGGTCTCAAAGTCCGTGGCGAGACCAAGGAATACTGCCTGGAGCGCGCCCAGCACTGGATCACCACGGTGGGCCTGAAGGGCTACGAGAAGTCCTACCCGCACCAACTTTCCGGTGGCATGCGCCAACGCGTCGGCCTGGCCCGCGCATTGGCCTCGGACACCGACATCATCCTCATGGACGAAGCCTTCAGCGCGCTCGACCCGCTGATCCGCGCCGACATGCAGGAACAACTGCTGGAACTGCAGAAGACCCTGCAGAAGACCATCGTCTTCATCACCCATGACCTGGACGAAGCCGTGCGCATCGGCAATCGCATCGCCATCCTCAAGGACGGCCAACTGATCCAGGTCGGTACGCCGCGTGAAATCCTCCATCAGCCCGCGGACGATTACGTCGACCGCTTCGTCCAGCGCCGCGTGGCCAATCTGTAAGGAACATCCGAATGTCGTTACCCGAGAAAGTCCTGCTGGGCGATTCACCGCTGAACTGGCGCCAGGTGGTGGCCGTGGCCCGTCACGGCGCCCGCCTGGAGCTGACCCCGGCAGCCTGGGCGCGCATCGAGAATGCCCGTGGCATCGTCGAACGTATCGTCGAACGGGGCGAACGCGCCTACGGGATCAGTACCGGCCTCGGCGCCCTGAGCGACATTGTGCTGAACGCCGAACAATTCGCCGCGCTGTCGCGAAACACGCTGCTCAGCCACGCCTGCGGCGTTGGTCCCGTACTGGCCGATGAGCAGACGCGCGCCATCATCTGCTGCGCCATCGCCAACTACAGCCACGGCCGTTCGGGCCTGCAAAGGGCTGTGGTGGAAGCGCTACTGGCGCTGCTGGAGCGCGGCATTACCCCACGGGTGCCGTCCCAGGGCTCGGTGGGTTACCTGACCCACATGGCTCATGTCGGCATCGCCTTGCTCGGCGTTGGCGAGGTGAGCTATCGCGGCCAGGTGGTGCCTGCCGTCGAGGCTCTGGCCGCCGAAGGGCTGGAGCCCGTGCGCCTGGGCGCCAAGGACGGCCTGTGCCTGGTCAATGGTTTGCCCTGCATGACCGGCCTGACCTGCCTCGCCCTGGACGACGCCGAACGCCTGATGCGCTGGGCTGATGTGATTGGTGCCATGAGTTTCGAAGCCCTGCGCGGGCAGATCGCCGCCTTCGACCCGGACATCATCGCCCTCAAGCCGCACCCGGGCATGCAGACGGTAGGCGCCAACCTGCTGGCCCTGCTCGCTGGCAGCGAGGTGGTTGCCGCCAGCCGCGGCATTCGCACCCAGGATGCCCTGAGCATTCGCTCTATCCCGCAGGTCCACGGCGCCTGCCGCGACCAGTTCGCTCATGCTGCCCGCCAGGTGGATACCGAACTGGCCGCCGCCAATGACAACCCGCTGCTGCTGGGGACGCCGGATGCCTACAAGATCGTCTCCCAGGCCAACCCCCATGGCGAGTCGGTGGCCATGGCGGCCGACCTTCTGGCCATTGCCGTGGCTGAACTGGGTGGCATTGCCGAGCGCCGCCTGGATCGCCTGGTCAATCCGCTGGTCAGCGGACTGCCGGCGTTCCTGGTGAGCCAGCCCGGGGTCAACTCGGGAATGATGATCGCCCAGTACGTCGCTGCCGCCCTGGTCGGTGAGAACCGTCAGCTGGCGCAGCCGGCGGTTGTGGACAACTTCGTCACCTCCGGCCTGCAGGAAGACCACCTCAGCCTCGGTACCAGCGCCGCGCTCAAACTGGGCAAGGCACTGGAGAACTGCGGCCGCATCCTTGCCATCGAGTACCTGTTTGCCGCCCAGGCTTTCGAGTTCCACAAGCCCAGGGGCTTCGGTGCCGGCACAACCGCCGCGTGGGAAACCCTGCGCGAACGGGTGCCGGCTTATGACCAGGACCGTTGGCTGGCACCGGACATCGCCCGTGCCGCCGACCTGTTGCGCGACGGTGCCGCGCTGGAAGGGATAGCCGCTCGCACCGGAGGACTGCAATGAAACACCTCTGGGATAACTGCCACGTCGCCACGATGCGAGGCGGCAAGTACTCGATCATCGAAGACGCTGTACTGGTGACCTATGCCGGGCGCATCGAGTGGATCGGCCCGCGCGAGGCACTGCCGGCGATTCCCTATGACGTGGAAGTCGACCTTAACGGCGCTTGGGTCACCCCGGGGCTGATCGACTGCCACACCCATCTGGTATTCGGCGGCGATCGCAGCCGCGAGTTCGAGCAGCGTCTGGAAGGCGTCAGCTACGCCGAGATTGCCGCCCAGGGCGGCGGCATCGCCAGCACCGTGCGCGCCACCCGCGAGGCCAGTGAGGAGGAGTTGCTGGAAAGCGCTACCCGTCGCGCCCGAAAGCTGCTGCGCGACGGCGTCACCACCCTGGAAGTGAAGTCCGGCTACGGCCTGGACCTGGCCAGCGAGCGCAAGATGCTGCGGGTCGCCAGGCGCCTGGGCGAATCCCTGCCGATCACCGTGCGTGCCACTTGCCTGGCCGCCCACGCCCTGCCACCGGAATATGCGGGGCGTGCCGACGACTACATCGCGCACATCTGCAACGAGATGCTGCCGGCGCTGGCCGATGAAGGGCTAGTGGATGCAGTGGACGCTTTCTGCGAGCACCTGGCGTTCTCCCCGGCCCAGGTGGAGCGCGTCTTCAAGGTGGCGCAGAAACTTGGCCTGCCGGTGAAACTGCATGCCGAGCAACTGTCCTCCCTCCACGGGTCCGCCCTCGCGGCGCGCTACCAGGCGCTGTCGGCGGATCACCTGGAATACATGACCGAGGATGACGCCATCGCCATGGCCAAGTCCGGCACCGTTGCCGTGCTGCTGCCGGGTGCCTTCTACCTGCTGCGGGAAACCCAGCTGCCGCCCATCGAGGCACTGCGTAAGCACGGTGTCGCCATGGCGGTGTCCACTGACCTCAACCCCGGCACGTCCCCGGCGCTGTCGCTGCGGATGATGCTGAACATGGCCTGCACTTCCTTCCGCCTGACCCCGGAGGAAGCGCTGGCCGGCGCCACGTTGCACGCCGCGAAGGCCCTGGGCCTGGCCGATAGCCATGGCAGCCTGGAAAGCGGCAAGGTGGCCGACTTCATCGCCTGGGATATCCAGCGCCCGGCGGAGCTCGCCTATTGGCTGGGCGGCGACCTGCCCAAGCGGGTGATTCGACACGGACAGGAGATCGACTGTGGATAACGTACTGAGCTTCAGCCGCGGCAACGCACCGCTGCTGATCAGCATGCCGCACCCCGGCACCCTTCTGACCCCGGCAGTGGAAGCCGGCATGGTGGAAGCTGGCTGGGACCTCACCGACACCGACTGGCATATCCCGCGCCTCTACGACTTCGCCACCGAACTGGGGGTGAGCACGCTTGCCGCGCAGTACTCGCGCTACGTCATCGACCTGAATCGCCCGGCCGACGACAAGCCGCTCTACGCCACCGCCACCACCGGTCTCTATCCGGCGACGCTGTTCGATGGCGAGCCCCTGTACCACGAGGGCGAAGAACCCACTGCGGCGGAGCGGGCGCGTTACCTGGCGGACATCTGGACCCCGTATCACCAGACCATCAACGAAGAACTGGCGCGGATGAAGGCGGAGTTCGGTTACGCGATGCTGTTCGACGCGCACTCCATCCGTTCCTTCGTGCCGCGACTGTTCGATGGCCGGCTGCCGGACTTCAATCTCGGCACCAACGCCGGGGCCAGTTGCGATCCGGGCCTGGCCGACTCGCTCGTCAGGGTATGCGCCGATGCCCAGGACTATAGCCACGTGCTGAATGGGCGTTTCAAGGGCGGCCACATCACCCGTCACTATGGCCAGCCGGACCAGCACATCCATGCTGTCCAACTGGAGCTCGCGCAGTGCACCTACATGGATGAGCAGGTGCCTTTCGACTACCGCGAGGACCTGGCCGTGCCGACCCAGGCGGTGTTGAAGCAATTGCTGGAGGCGATGTTGGCATGGGGACGCCAGCGTTACGGAGTCTGATCGTCGCTTGATAAGGCAAGCAGCCGGCGATCAGAGCCCGCGCAAGAAGTCCAACAGAAGCTCATTCACGTCCGCAGGGCGTTCCTGCTGCACCCAGTGCCCGGCGCCTTGCAGCAGGTGGCAGCCCCGCAACTCCGGTGCCGTGCGCGGGAGGGCCTCGATCAACTGGGGAATGCCCGGGAAATCCAGAACCGAGTCCCGAGCGCCTGCCATGAACAGGGCCGGCTGCCGGACACGGCAACCACGCCATGGCGACATGAGTTCGCAGGACGTCTTCAGGGTGCGGTACCAGTTCAGCCCACCGCGAAAGCCCGTGCGGGTGAACTCACTGGCGTAATAGGTTATGTCCTCTTCCGTGAGCCAGGGCGACAGCGTCGCCGGCTCCCGCATGTTGCCCAGGAAACCCCTCTCCAGTGCGATGCGACCGAACGCCGGTTCGCCCTGCCAATCGCCGGAGCCACAGTGCAGGATCTTGCGCATGGACGATTCGACGTCCCGCTCCAGCTCTGCCTCCGCCACGCCCGGCGCCTGGAAGTACTGGATGTAGAAGTCGTGGATTCCCCAGGTTTCCAGCGTGCTCAGGACGTCTGTCGGGTCGGGCGGCGAGTAGGGGACGCTTATCCCAACGACGGCCCGGAACAGGTCGGGCCGCAGTAGGGCGGCGGTCCAGGCCACGACGGCCCCCCAGTCGTGGCCGACGATGACTGCCTGCCGTTCCCCCAGGGCGCGGACCAGGCCGACCATGTCGCCTACCAGGTGCAAGCGGGTATAGGCCTCCACTGATGGCGGTGCGCTCGTGCCGCCGTATCCACGCATGTCCGGGGCCGCAACCCGGAATCCGGCGCCGGCCAGCGCCTGGAGCTGGTGTCGCCACGAGTACCAAAGCTCGGGGAAACCGTGGCAAAGGATTACCAGTGGTCCCTTCCCCTGCACCGCCACCCGCATTTGCAACCCGTCCATGACCAGGGTGTTCAGTTGCAGGTCGCTCATGTCCGTCTCCCTCTGTCAGTTCAGCGTGGCCATGAGCGTCGGCAGGTTCGCCGCTGCCTGCTGCCGCGCCACGGACAGTTCCTTGAGCAGCGCATGGCGCTCCGTGTCCTCCGGCTGCACGTCGCGTATCACGGTCGTCATCAGGAACAGGCGGGAACTGAACAGCCACCGGAACAAGGCCTCGTTCTCGCGCCATTTCAGGAAGTTGCCCAGGTAGCTGTCCCAGATCCTGACCCAGTCCTCCGGGGTGTGTGGAGCCGGAACCGGCCGGCAGTTCGCATTCTTCTCGGCGTTGTCCGCGACGTGGCACTCGACGTAGGCGATCAGGGCCGCGGAAAACACTGGCTGGTTGTTGCTCACAAGGGTGAGGTTGATGCGCTCATCTTCGAACACCTGCGGCACCCGCCAGCCGGCCAGGCCACGGGCGCTGCAGTCGACGATCAGCGCCCCGGCAGGAATCTCGACGCGCCCTCGTTCGAGCTGGATATTCCTTGGCTCGACCGCCAGCACATGGCCCAGCCGGACCTTGTTGTCGATGCTGCGCAGGGCACGGAGTTCGGCCTGGGTGACGGTGGCGCCGCGATAGGCTGTCGGCGTGATGGCGGGATCGATGCGCAGCAGCTGGCCTGATCGTTCGAGGCGCTCGAACAGGTCGGCCAGCGAGCCGGCTGTGGCGATGGCCGAGTACTGTGCAGTGACGCCACGGACGCACTGCTCGAAAAACTCGAGGCCGGGTTGCAGGGTGGCGCGGTCTACCAGCCACGGATCGTTAGGCATGACCCAGTGGATCGACGTTGATGGCACGCCGTTCTTCAGTAGCCACAGGCAGGTGTCGATGCCGGTCTTGCCGCAACCGACCACTACATAGGCCCGCCATGGCTGGCTGATTGACGGCAGCGAATTGGGCGCCAGGCAGGTGACCCCCTGGCCGACCCGGTACCTGGGAGGGTGGGTGGAGGGAACCTCGGTCTGGGCGTGGGTACCGTCCACCAGCTTTCGGCCTACCTGCACGCGCAGTTCCTGGCCACTGAGCCGGGACCGGCAACGATGGTCGGAACCACGGTCGCCGATGTAGTCGTGCATGGGGAGGTAGCGTACCCGTCCCGACGGGAGGAATCGCTGGTTCATGACCTGGTCGTAATAACTGAGGATCTCTGCGGCGGAGGCCAGTTCGTACAGGCCTTCACCCAGCGCGGACAGATCTTTCTTGCCACTGCCAAGCTCTCGTGAGTTGACGCCATAGCAGGCTGAAGGCTGGTGCAGCCGTACAAAGGGGTAAGCATCGTTCCAGTGGCCGCCGGGATGGCCGTGCTGGTCGACCATCAGCACGGTAGCATTCGACTCGCTGAGCAGGGTGTCGACGAAGGCCATTGCCGAAGCCCCCGCGCCGATGACCAGATAATCGGTGTCCAGAAGCTCGGCACTCATGGCGACTGTCTCCGCGCAGCAGGTATACCCAACTGTTCAAGGCTAGCCCCACGGGGCTGGGGCTCCAGAACAAGAGCTGATTGCCGAGATAGCCAAGGACTCTATGACCGGTTGGCGGACGCTCCCGCACAGGGCTGTCGCACGGTTTCAGCGTTGCAGGCCAAGATGGCGGATCACCACGTCCTCGTTCGCCACCCGCTCCCAGACATCGTCCAGTAACTCCGCCGGATAGAAGGGCAGGGTGGTCAGCTCTTCGCGACTGATCCAGCCCACTTCGCGAATCTCGAACTCGTCGCCACCCAGGCCATTCAGGTTGGCCAGGCTGAGTTCGCCGCGCCAGGCATCGATCCGGTAGAACAGTTCCATGTGGAAACGCCCCATGGCCGGCTCGGCGAACTCGCGGACGTAGACCAGTGGGCCGACGTTCACGTCTAGACCGGTTTCTTCCCTGAACTCACGGCGCACCGTGTCGCGGGTGGATTCGTCGCTGACCGATTCGAAGCCGCCGCCAGGTGGAATCCAGTAGGTATCGTCCCCCACCACGTGCTTGACCAGCAGGATGCGGCCCTCGTGCACCAGCAGGCCGGCAGCGCGTATGCGATGGGTGAGCGGCTTGCTCATTGCCAGTCCAGCCGGGCGAGCTTCCATTCACCGTCGTCCAGCCACCATTCCAGCTTCACCGCGTAATGGCGTGCGCTGTCGGGGATAAGCCCCTCGGCGCCGGTGAGGGCCACCTGGGCGTCCGTATAGCCTTTCTCGCGGTAGGTCGGGTCAAGGCTGTTCGCCTTGCTGAGGGCGAGAACGCTGACGTTCTTGTGGCGCATGAAAAGCAGGGTCATGGTGCGCCTGGCCCAGTCCCGGTCGTGCTGTTGCTGGGCAATGAACTGCGGGTGCAACTGCTCCAGCACCGCGGTGGTTTTTTTCGCTTCGAGGTTCTCCTGCAGCCGTTGCACTGCCGCATCCAGCTCCGCTGCCGGGTCGTTCCGGCCACAACCGGCTAGGATTGCCAGAACGTATAGCATCGGCAGAGCGAACTTCCTGAGTAACATGCTGAACTCCTTTTTCCTCGTTATGATGCCCGGCAGATTAGAAGGCCGGACTCGCCCAGGAGTCGACCTTTCGCACAGATTCGGGAGCCCAGAATGCAGACTTTGTATCCGGAGATAAAACCCTACGCCCGGCATGAGCTGGCGGTGGATGCACCGCACGTACTCTACGTGGACGAGAGTGGCACGCCGGAAGGCCTGCCGGTGGTGTTCATCCACGGTGGCCCGGGAGCCGGCTGCGATGCCTTGAGCAGACGCTTCTTCGACCCGAACCTGTACCGCATCGTCACCTTCGACCAGCGCGGTTGTGGCCGTTCGACGCCGCACGCGACCCTGGAATCGAACACCACCTGGGACCTGGTCGCGGACCTCGAGCGCATTCGCCAGCACCTCGGGATCGACAAGTGGGTACTGTTCGGCGGCTCCTGGGGTTCCACCCTGTCCCTGGCGTACGCCCAGGCGCATCCGGAGCGCGTGCTCGGGCTGATCCTGCGCGGCATCTTCCTGTGCCGTCCGCAGGACTTCCACTGGTTCTACCAGGAAGGCTGCAGCCGGATGTTCCCGGACTACTGGGAGGATTACCTGGCGCCGATTCCGGCCGAGGAACACGGTGACCTGATGCAGGCGTTCTACAAGCGCCTGACCGGTCCCGACCAGATCGCCCAGATGCACGCCGCCAAGGCCTGGTCCACCTGGGAGGGCCGCACCGCGACCCTGCGCCCCAGCGCGCCGGTGGTGGAGCGCTTCAGCGAGCCGATGCGTGCCCTGTCCATCGCCCGCATCGAATGCCACTACTTCGTCAACAACGCCTTCCTCGAACCCAACCAGCTGCTTCGCGACATGCCGCGTATCGCGCATTTGCCGGGCGTGATCGTGCACGGCCGCTATGACGTCATCTGCCCCCTGGACAACGCCTGGGCGCTGCACAAAGCCTGGCCCAACAGTGAGTTGCAGATCGTCCGCGACGCCGGCCACGCCGCGTCCGAGGCTGGCATCACCGATGCCCTGGTGCGCGCTGCCAACCAGATGGCGCGCCGCCTGCTGGAACTGCCGCCCGAGGAAGACGCCTGATGAAGGCACTGCTGCAACGGGTCAGTGCCGCCCGCGTCGAAGTTGAAGGGGAGGTAGTCGGGGCCATCGACCAGGGCCTGCTGGTGCTGGTCGGCGTTGAGCCGCAGGACACCGAGACCAGCGCCGACAAACTACTGCACAAGCTGGTCAACTACCGCGTATTCGCCGATGCCGAGGGCAAGATGAACCTGTCCCTCGGGGCGGTCGGCGGCGGCCTGCTACTGGTTTCCCAGTTCACCCTGGCTGCCGATACGAAGAGCGGCCTGCGTCCCAGCTTTTCCACCGCCGCGTCGCCAGCGCGCGGCGAAGAGCTGTTCGACTACCTGGTGCACCAGGCTCGCCTCAAGCATCCACAGGTCGCCACTGGCCGCTTCGGCGCCAACATGCAGGTGCATCTGGTCAACGACGGGCCGGTCACTTTCCTGCTCGAAAGCTGAGCTGGCCCGATATCTGCTTCCTGCGACTCGCCATCCACGAAGATGCGGTTTAGCATGCGCGCCATGCCCCGTCGTTCGCGGGCTGGACAACAACAACGAGCTGCCCCATTAGCAGGCTGCTGAAAAACTACCTGCGTTGCCGATGCGTCGTTAAAGACAAACTCAAAATGCTCATTTACAGCACGTAAATTCCGCTTTTTCGTCTGTTTTTGCCTAGCCTCGACTGCCTCGTTAACGTTTTTCAACAAGCCGTTAGGAGAAAGAATGAAAAAGTTTCTCGCGTCACTGCTGTTCGCCGCCAGCGCGCTGACTGGCCTGGCCCACGCTGGCATGGTCGATGATGCAGTCAAGCGTGGCACCCTGCGTGTCGGCATGGACCCGACCTACATGCCCTTCGAAATGACCAACAAGCGCGGTGAAATCATCGGCTTCGAAGTCGACCTGCTCAAAGCCATGTCCAAGGCCATGGGCGTGAAGCTGGAACTGGTGTCCACCAGCTACGACGGCATCATCCCGGCCCTGCTGACCGACAAGTTCGACATGATCGGTTCCGGCATGACCCTGACCCAGGAGCGCAACCTGCGCATCAACTTCTCCGAGCCCTTCATCGTGGTTGGCCAGACCCTGCTGATCCGCAAGGAACTGCAAGGTGACATTAAGTCCTACAAGGACCTGAACGATGCCAAGTACCGCATCACCTCCAAGATCGGCACCACCGGCGAGATGGTCGCCAAGAAGCTGATCTCCAAGGCCCAGTACCACGGCTTCGACAACGAGCAGGAAGCGGTGATGGACGTGGTCAACGGCAAGGCCGACGCCTTCATCTACGACGCCCCGTACAACGTCGTTGCGGTGAACAAGGCCGGCGCCGGCAAGCTGGTGTTCCTGGAAGAGCCCTTCACCTTCGAACCCCTGGCCTTCGGCCTGAAGAAGGGCGACTACGACAGCCTGAACTGGATCAATAACTGGATGCACCAGATCCGCAACGACGGTACCTACGAGCGCATCCATGCCAAGTGGTTCAAGAAGACCGATTGGCTGAAAGAGATGGAATAAGCCCTGCGACGGCACTGCCCGCGCTGGCTCGACAGGCCCGGCCCACAAGGCCGGGCCTGCCTTTTGTTCCCCCGCCATGAGCGAGATTACCCTTGACTAGAAAACATCGCCGCAACTGGCCTTGGCACATCCTGACCGGACTGATCCTGGTCGTGATCGGATGGGGCCTCTGGTACTCCACTTCCCTGATTTCCTACGAATGGCGCTGGAATCGTGTGCCCCAGTACTTCGCCTACCAGGCGGAGGAAAGCCATCGCGCTGCCGATTACAGCACCGTCAGTGCCATTGCCGACGCCGGCGACAACGCCCGCGTGACCCTGACCGCCGAGGGCGGCGAGGAGCAGGTGCTGGAAGTGGCTCGCGACAGTCTGCAGGTGAGCCAGGGCGACGATGTTTCCGAGGGCGACCAGATTGGTGTTACCCGCCACTGGGCTGCTGGCCCACTGCTCTGGGGCCTCTGGACCACCCTGTGGATATCTGTCGTGTCCGGCGCCTTCGGCCTGGTGCTCGGCCTGTTTACCGGCCTTTGCCGCCTGTCCAGCAATCCCACTCTGCGCGACCTTTCAACCGTGTACGTCGAACTGGTACGTGGTACGCCGCTGCTGGTGCAGATATTCATCTTCTACTTCTTCATCGGCACCGTGCTGAACCTCTCCCGCGAATTCGCCGGAGTGGCGGCGCTAGCCCTGTTCACCGGTGCCTACGTGGGCGAGATCGTCCGCGCTGGCGTGCAGTCCATCGCCCGTGGCCAGAACGAGGCAGCGCGCTCCCTGGGCCTGACCGCCGGCCAGTCGATGCGTCACGTGATCCTGCCGCAAGCGTTCAAGCGCGTGCTGCCGCCCCTGGCTGGCCAGTTCATCAGCCTGGTCAAGGACACCTCGCTGGTGTCGGTAATCGCCATCACAGAACTGACCAAGAGCGGCCGCGAGGCGATCACGACCTCCTTCTCAACTTTCGAGATCTGGTTCTGCGTTGCCGCGCTCTACCTCGTCATCAACCTGCCGCTGTCGCAAATCGCCAGCCGTCTGGAGCGGAGGCTCGGGAAAAGTGATTGAAGTCAGAAATTTGGTGAAAGTCTTCGATGCCCGTGGCCATGAAGTGCGGGCTGTGGATAACGTCACCACGCAGGTGAAGCGTGGCGAAGTGGTGGTTGTGATCGGTCCCTCGGGCTCCGGCAAGTCCACCTTCCTGCGCTGCCTGAACGGTTTGGAAGAGCTGGATTCCGGTTCGGTGAGCATCGACGGTGTCGATCTCGCCAACCCGAAAACCGACGTGAACGCCTACCGCCGCGAAGTGGGCATGGTGTTCCAGCACTTCAACCTGTTCCCGCACATGACCGTACTGGAGAACCTCTGCCTGGCCCAGAAGGTCGTGCGCAAGCGCGGCAAGGCTGAGCGCGAGGCCAAGGCCCAAGCGCTGCTGGCCAAGGTCGGCATTGGGCAGAAGGCCAACGAGTACCCCTCGCGCCTGTCCGGTGGTCAGCAGCAGCGTGTCGCCATTGCCCGCGCCCTGTGCATGGAGCCCAAGGTGATGCTGTTCGACGAGCCCACCTCGGCGCTCGATCCGGAAATGGTCGGCGAAGTGCTGGACGTGATGAAGCAGCTCGCCCAGGAAGGCATGACCATGGTCTGCGTGACCCACGAGATGGGTTTTGCCCGCGAAGTGGCAGACCGGGTGCTGTTCTTCGACCACGGCAAGCTGCTGGAAGACGCGCCCCCCGCGCAATTCTTCGAGAAGCCGCAGGACCCGCGCGCGCAGAGCTTCCTGCGCCAGGTGCTCTGATCGATCCCAGTGGTGTCGGCATTTTGTGGGGGCGAATTCATTCGCCAAGGGCAGCAACGCTGCCCCCTCCAACCTGCCAAGCGATTGAAATCGCCCCCCAGAAGGGCGTTGATACCGGGTATCTCAGTGCAGCGGCGTTGCCGGTTGCAGCTCATTCTCCGCCAGCCAGTCCTGGGCCAGCTCGCGTAGCCGCGCGGCCTCGAACTGGTGCCAGGCCTCCAGCAGCACTGGGTATTCCATCAGCACGTGGCGAAACGTGCGCGCCGGCTTGCGGCTCGCCAGGGCCTGTTCCAGGGCGGAATAGGCATGGGGATGGACCACTTCGTGGAGAAATTCCTGCATCAGCCGTAGCTCGTCGGCTTGGCCAAGGGGTTCCACCAGCAGAAAACGCTCGGGCTCCTCGCGCAGCAGGGCTTCCAGTTCGGGATCGGCGTCTTCTTCAGGGATCAGCAGCACCTTGCCGCTGAGAAGGTCGAGGTAGTGGTCGAGCCCCATGGTGTTGAGGGCGAAGGCAAGTTGGTCGAGGTCGATGGTCAGCGGGCGCATGGCTCAATCTCGATAGCGGAAAGGATGTTGTCAGCCTACGCCAGCGTCGCTTATCAGAACAGCCGCGCGAGCAGGGCGGTTACCGCTGTCTCCACACGCAGGATGCGTTCTCCGAGCTGCACCGGCTGTAGGCCGGCCTCGTGCAGTTTCTCGACCTCGTAAGGAATCCAGCCACCCTCGGGGCCAATGGCAAGGGTGATGGGTTCCTCTACCGCGCGGGGGCAGGGCGGGTGGTCGCCGGGGTGGCCCACCAGTCCCAGGGTGCCTGCGGCGAGTTGCGGCAGGCGGTCTTCGACGAAGGGCTTGAAGCGCTTCTCGATGATCACCTCGGGCAGCACGGTGTCCCTCGCTTGTTCAAGGCCCAGGATCAGCTGCTCACGGATGGCTGCAGGTTCCAGGAAGGGCGTTTGCCAGAAGCTTTTTTCCACGCGGTAGCTGTTCAGCAGGACCAGGCGCGGAACGCCCATGGCTGCGACGGTCTGGAGTACACGGCGGAGCATCTTCGGCCGGGGGAGGGCCAGCAGCAGGGTGATGGGAAGCTTGGCTGGCGGCGGCTGGTCGAAACTGACTTCCAGCTCCGCGTAGCTGGCTTCGAGGCTCAGCAGGCGGCCCTGGCCCATCTGGCCGCCGAGGCGGCCCACCCGCAGGCTGTCGCCTGCCTCAGCACGGTGGACCTCATGCAGGTGCTTGAGGCGACGGCCTTCCAGCCGTGCCCGGTCCGCCGCGATGAAGTCGGCGTCTTCGAGAAGAAGCAGGTTCACGGGCGAGTGGCGGGCGGCTGGTCGCCAGGTTCTTCCGCGTCGTCTTCCGGATGATCGCCACGTTTGCGGATCAGGCCACCGAAGAACACGCCGACCTCGAACAGCAGCCACATGGGCACGGCCAGCAAGGTCTGGGAGAAGATATCCGGCGGGGTCAGGACCATGCCCACCACGAAGCAACCGATGATCACGTAGGGGCGGATGCGCTTGAGGTAGCTCACATCCACCACACCGATCCAGATCAGCAGGATGACGGCCACGGGAATCTCGAAGGCCACGCCGAAGGCGAAGAACAGCGTCATCACGAAGTCGAGATAGCTGCTGATGTCGGTCATCATTGACACGCCTTCGGGCGTCACGCTGGCGAAGAAGTGGAAGATCAGCGGGAACACCAGGAAGTAGGCGAAGGCCATGCCGCCGTAGAACAGCACGATGCTCGAGACCAGCAGGGGCAGGGCGACGCGCTTCTCGTGCTTGTACAGGCCGGGCGCGATGAAGCCCCAGACCTGGTGCAGGATTACCGGCATGGCGAGGAACAGCGCCACCACCATGGTCAGCTTGAAGGGCGTGAGGAAGGGCGATGCCACGTCGGTGGCGATCATGGTTGCGCCTTCCGGCAGGTACTGGCGCAGCGGCGCCGATACCAGGGTGTAGATCTTCTGGGCGAAGTAGAACAGGCCGGCGAAGATCAGGAAGATCGCCGCCACGCAGCGCAGGAGGCGCGTACGCAGTTCAGTGAGGTGCGAGACCAGGGGCATTTCCTGGTCTTGTTCCGGCTTCTGGTCGCTCATGGGATGCGGGACGGCTGCTGCGGTTCAATGGGTGCCTGGGGCGATGGCTGAGACGGCGACGCGGCGTTGGAGGCCTGGACGGGCGCTGCCGGGTCGGTCTGGCTGGGGGCTGCCGTGCCTGGAGTTGCCGGGGCCTTGGCGGTTGCCGGTGCCGGCGCTGCCTGCACGGTTTGCGCAGCCGGGGCGCCGGGCGCCGGACTTGCCGGTGCGGAGTCGCCTTCAGGCTCTGCCTCGGAAAGCAGGGATTCGACCGTGGGAGGCACGATGCTTTCCTTGATCTGCTTTTCGAGCGCCATGATGTGTTCGTTATGCAGCTGGCGGCGGATCTCGTCGGCGCCGATTTCGCGCTCGACCTCGGTCTTGATCGCGTTGAAGCTGCGCTTGAGGCGCCCGATCCAGAGACCGGCCGTGCGCGCCGCGCCGGGCAGCCGTTCGGGCCCGAGCACCAGGAGTGCGATCAGGCCGATCAGCAGCAGTTCACCGAAGCTGATACCGAACATGGGTCATCAGTCCTTGCGGGTCACCGGGTCCTGCACCTGCTGAGCCTGGCCGTCGATGGTATGCGGCTGGTTCAGCGTGGCACCGGGTTGCTGCGCGGCAGTGGTCTGCTCGGGGGCCTTGTCGCCTTCCTCGGTGTTCATCGCCTTGCGGAAGCCCTTGATGGCTTCGCCGACGTCGGAACCGAGGTTTTTCAGGCGCTTGGTGCCGAAGACCAGCACGACGACGATGAGAATGACCAGCCAGTGTTTCCAGTCGAAGATGCCCATGGTGTGTTCCTCTTGATTGTCTTTGTCAGGCGGAGGGCTGGCGGGCGGCCTTTTCGGCGTGCCCGGACAGGCCAAAGCGACGGTCCAGTTCATCCAGTACGGCTTGGGGGTGCTGGCCGAGGGCGGCGAGCATGACCAGGCTATGGAACCAGAGGTCGGCGGTTTCGTAGATCAGGTCGCTGGCGTCGCCACTGACGGCGGCATCCTTGGCGGCGAGTATGGTTTCCACCGCTTCTTCACCGACCTTTTCCAAGATCTTGTTCAGGCCCTTGTGGTACAGGCTGGCGACGTAGGAGCTGTCGGCAGCGGCGTTCTTGCGCTCCTCCAGCACCTCGGCCAGGCGGGCGAGGGTATCACTCATGGCTGTTTCCTGCGGCATAGATGGCATGCGGATCCTTGAGTACGGGGTCAACGGTCTTCCAGCCACCATCCTCGAAGACACGGTAGAAGCAGCTTTCGCGACCAGTATGGCAGGCGATCCCGCCCAGCTGTTCGACCATCAGGATGACGACGTCGGCGTCGCAATCCAGGCGCAATTCGTGGAGACGCTGCACATGACCGGATTCCTCGCCCTTGCGCCACAACTTGCCACGGGAGCGTGACCAGTAGATGGCGCGGTTTTCGGCGGCGGTGAGGGTAAGGGCTTCGCGGTTCATCCAGGCCATCATCAGCACGCGGCCCGTCTTGTAGTCCTGGGCGATCGCCGGGACCAGGCCATCGGCGTTCCAGTGAATCTCTTCCAGCCAGTCTTTCATCGCGTCTTCCACAACTGGGCCGGCCTCAAGGGCCGGCGCTCGGATTCGAAATAGTGTGCCAGTGCCGTTCGGGGCTGGCTATCGGCGCAGCACCAGATATAGACCGCCGGCCAGCATAAGCCAGCTCGGCCAGGTGTCGGCAGTGGGGGCCAGGCCCTGTGTGGCTGCGCCGGCGATCAGCAGGGCGCCCAGCAGGCGCGCTGGCCATTGGTCGCTGGCTGGTTTCTCGGCCTTCTGCGGTGCGCTCGCGGGCAGCGCCAGGCGCTCCAGGGTGTCGCGGGCGATCTGCGACAGGTGCGGTACCTGCTCGGCCTGCTGCTGCAGGTTGCGCAGCAGTTGCAGCGGGCTGACGCGTTCGCGCATCCAGCGTTCGAGGAAGGGCTGGGCGGTGTTCCAGAGGTCCAGGTCCGGGTAGAGCTGGCGGCCCAGTCCTTCGATGTTCAACAGGGTCTTCTGCAGCAGCACGAGTTGCGGCTGGACTTCCATGTTGAAGCGGCGGGCGGTCTGGAACAGGCGCAGCAGCAGCTGGCCGAAGGAGATGTCTTTCAGCGGCTTCTCGAAGATGGGTTCGCAGACGGTGCGGATAGCCGCTTCGAAATCGTTGACCTTGGTTTCCGGCGGCACCCAGCCCGAGTCGATGTGGAGCTGGGCTACGCGGCGGTAGTCGCGCTTGAAGAAGGCGATCAGGTTGCGTGCGAGGTAGTCCTGGTCTTCTGGGGTGAGGCTGCCGATGATGCCGCAGTCGATGGCTATGTACTGCGGGTTCCAGGGTTGGCGGGTGGCGACGAAAATGTTGCCGGGGTGCATATCAGCGTGGAAGAAACTGTCGCGGAATACCTGGGTGAAGAAGATTTCCACGCCGCGTTCGGCCAGCAATTTCATATCGGTGCGTTGGTCGGCGAGGGTAGCGAGGTCCGTTACCGGAATGCCGTAGATGCGCTCCATCACCAGCACCTTGGGGCGGCACCAGTCCCAGTAGACCTGGGGCACGTAGAGCAGCGGCGAGCCATCGAAGTTGCGTCGCAGCTGGCTGGCGTTGGCTGCCTCTCGGAGCAGATCGAGCTCGTCGTAGATGGTCTTCTCGTAGTCGTCCACCACCTCCACCGGGCGCAGACGGCGGGCATCGGCGGATACGCGCTCGGCGAGCCGGGCGAGGATGAACAGCCAGGCGAGGTCCTGGCGAATGATCGGCCGCAGGTTGGGGCGGATCACCTTCACCACCACTTCTTCGCCGCTTTTCAGTTGCGCAGCATGGACCTGGGCCACCGACGCCGAGGCCAGTGGCTCGACGTCGAACCGGGCGAACACTTCGCTGACCTTGGCGCCCAATTGCTCTTCGATGCGCGCGACGGCTTTCGCCGGGGCGAATGGCGGTACCTGGTCCTGCAAGCGTGCCAACTCGTCGGCGATATCCGGTGGCATCAGGTCGCGGCGAGTCGAGAGCAACTGGCCGAACTTGATGAAGATCGGGCCGAGGTCTTCCAGGGCCAGGCGCAGGCGCTCACCGCGGGACAGGCTGAGTTCCTTGCGCGGAAACCAGCGCCAGGGCAGGACGTGGCTCAGCGTGCGCAGCCACCAGGGCAGCGGCAGTTCGAGCAGCAGGTCATCGAGGCGGTAGCGGATGACGACCTGCTGGATGCGCAACAGGCGGCGGGCGGCGAGCAGCTTCATGCGTTGGGTTTGATTCTCTGGTTCAGACGCTCGACGCGAGCGTCGAGGCGATCGAGGGCGAGCTTGAGGCGGTCCAGTTCAGCGAAGCGTGCGTCGGCTTCGCGGCGGCCCACCAGGGTGCGCGACTCTTCGGCTAGGTAGTCGGCGAGATTCTGGCGCAGGCTTTCCAGGCCCTGTCCCGCCCAATTGGCGCGGAGCTTCAGATGGCCTGCGAGCAACTGGGTGCCGACTGGCCCGAGCCAGCGCGACAGCTCGTATTCCCAATCCAGTTCGAGGTCCTGGAGAATGGCGGCCAGCTCCAGCAACACGGCGCTGTCGCCTTCAAGGGTGACTTCCGGGCTGTGCAGGACGGCGGTCTTTTCCCGCGCTGTGGCCAGCTTCAGGAGGCTGCTGGCCGGAGCACGCAGACGGCAATCGGCGGGAGCGGACCAATGGGCGGAAAGCTTCAGGCCGTCGCCACCAGGGAGCAGGAAAAGCGTCAGTGCCGGACTCTGGCAGTCGACTTCGATGACACTGCCCTCAAGGGCTGTCATGCGCGGCAGCGCCGTGCTGTCCAGCGTCAGCACCCGGTTCAGGCCGAGCTCGATACCGGCCAGCAGCGCCTGGGTCAGCATCAGGGCTTGATGCCGCGGTGCAGGGCGACGATGCCGCCGGTCATGTTGTGGTAGGTGACGCGTTCGAAGCCCGCCTCGACCATCATCGCCTTCAACGTTTCCTGGTCCGGGTGCATGCGGATCGACTCGGCCAGATAACGGTAGCTTTCAGCGTCATTGGTAATCAGCTTGCCCATCAGCGGCAGCAGGCTGAAGGAGTAGGCGTCGTAGGCCTTGGACAGCAGGCCGCTGGTGGGCTTGGAGAATTCCAGCACCAGAAGGCGGCCGCCCGGCTTCAGCACGCGCAGCATCGAACGAATGGCTTCGTCCTTGTGAGTGACGTTGCGCAGGCCGAAGGCGATGGTGACCACGTCGAAGTGGTTATCGGGGAAAGGCAGCTTCTCGGCGTCGGCCTGGACGAAGCTGACGTTGCCGGCCACGCCGCTGTCCAGCAGCTTGTCGCGGCCTACCTTGAGCATGGAGGCGTTGATGTCGGCCAGCACCACTTCGCCGGTCATGCCGACCAGGCGGGAGAACTGGCGGGTGAGGTCGCCGGTACCACCGGCAATGTCCAGCACGCGGTTGCCCGGGCGTACGCCGGAAAGCTCGATGGTGAAGCGCTTCCACAGGCGGTGGACGCCCCCGGACATCAGGTCGTTCATCAGGTCGTACTTGGCCGCTACCGAGTGGAATACCTCGGCGACCTTGTCGGCCTTCTGGCTTTCGGGAACCTGCTGATAACCGAAGTGGGTCGTGGGTTCGGCGTCGTTGCCTTTGCGCTGATCGTTCATGTCGCTGCCACCGGAATTGAATGGCGGCCATTCTAATGCCCGCGTCCGGCTTTGTCTTGACGCCCGACGGCGGGGGACGCGGTCAGGGACCGTGGGCGCTGGTATATTCACGCGACCAAAGGTCGCAGTTCAGGAACCCCACATGTCCCGCATCCAAGTCGAACGTTCCCATGCCCTCGGTCGCGAGGCCGTCCGTGATAAAGCCGAGAAGCTGGCCGAGCGCCTGGCGCGCGAGTACGACGTGCGCTACCAATGGCGCGGAGACACCCTGGAATTCAAGCGCAGCGGCGCCGATGGGCAGATCGAAGTGAGCGCTTCGAAGGTGCGCGTGGAGGTCAAGCTGGGCCTGCTGCTGTCGGCCATGAGCGGCAGTATCAAGCGCGAGATCGAAAAGGCGCTGGACGAATACCTGGCCTGAATCAGAACCTCTCCGGGGCCGCCTTGCGGCCCTTCGCGAATGCAATCGCTTCCACTGGCAACTCACCTGAAGCAGCCAATCTCGCGGCTAGTATGCGGTTTCTAATTTTCCTCGCTACCTTGCGCTCAAGTCCTGAAAAAGGACGAGTCATCTACCATTCCGCGTGAGGTGCACCATGGCCAAAGTAGCCGTCAAGAAGAAACTCGAGAAAGCCGAAAGCAAGTCCACCGTCATTGGCGACGTGAAGCTCTACGCCCGCAAGATCTGGCTGGCTGGCCTGGGTGCCTATGCCAAGGCCGGCGCCGAAGGCGTCGATTACTTCAAGGAGCTGGTCAAGGCCGGCGAAGGCGTCGAGAAGCAGGGCAAGAAGCTCGTCGACGAGCAGGTCGAGGCGGCCAACAGCCAGTTCGACAGCGTGAAGAGCAGTGTCACCGGCGTGAAGGAAAAGGTCGAAGTTCAACTCGACAAGATCGAGAAGGCGTTCGACAACCGTGTGGCCAGTGCTCTCAATCGCATTGGTATTCCCTCCCGGCAGGACGTTGAGGCACTCTCTGCTAAGCTTGATGAGCTGAGCGCGTTGCTCGAGCACGTCGCGCGAACCAAATAAGGAGAGCAGGATGGCTGGCAAGAAGAAAACCGATAAAGACACCAACTCCTGGATCGGCGAGATCGAGAAATACTCGCGCCAGATCTGGCTGGCTGGCTTGGGGGCCTACTCGAAGGTCAGTAACGACGGCTCCAAGCTGTTCGATACGCTGGTCAAGGATGGTGAGAAGGCTGAAAAGCAGGCCAAGACCGAAGTGGACAAGCAGGTAGACGCGGTCAAGTCGAAGGTCGGCGCCCGCGTGGGCACGGCCAAGTCCAAGGTTGAAGAGGTCAAGGGCAAGGCGATCGGCAAATGGGGTGAGCTGGAGGAGGCTTTCGACAAGCGTCTGAATAGCGCCATTTCCCGTCTCGGCGTGCCCAGCCGCAGTGAAGTCAAGGACCTGCAAGGCAAGGTGGATTCCCTGACCAAGCAGCTCGAGAAGCTCACCGGCGTGTCGGCGAAATCGGTCAAGCCCGCTGCTGCAAAGACTGCCGCCAAACCGGCTGCCAAAGCTGCTGCGAAACCCGCCGCCAAGCCTGCTGCGAAACCTGCTGCCAAGGTTGCCGCTGCCAAGCCGGCACCCAAGGCTGCGGCTGCCAAACCTGCTGCTGCAAAACCGGCCGCCAAGCCAGCTGCAAAGGCTGCTGCGAAGCCGGCGGCTGCGGCCAAGCCCGCTGCCAAACCAGCGGCGAAGCCTGCTGCCTCGAAGCCCGCCGCAGCGAAACCTGCTGCCAAGCCGGCAGCTGCAAAACCGGCAGTGGCCAAACCCGCCGCCGCGAAAAAACCGGCAGTGAAGAAGCCCGCTGCGCCCAAGGCGGCCGCCAAGCCTGCCGCTCCGGCAGCTGCTCCCGCGGCACCGGTTGCAGCCGCTACCCCGGCGCCCAGCGCGGCACCGGCAGCAGCACCGGCTCCGGCAGCACCGGCAACTCCGCCGGCCAGCCAGTCCTGAGCTTTATCGGTATGACGAAAACGCCCGGCTTTGCCGGGCGTTTTCGTTTCAGGTTTCCCGGTAGCGCCGGGCGAGGTTTTCGGCAGCGTGCCGGGAGCCTGGGCGCAAATGCGGGGCGACCAGCATCATCACCTGATAGACCACCAGACGTATCTCGCCGCCGCTGCCCAGCACGCGCTGGTAGTCGAGGGAGAACAACAGGGTCAGGGTGATCTGCTCCACCAGTTGGCCAAGGGCCTCGGTATCGCTCACCAACTGGTCCTCGGACTTCAAACGTGCCAGCAGGGCAGCCAGGGTACGCTTGAGGTGGTTCAGCCAGTTGCGCATGCCGCGGGCCAGCTTGGGAAGGCGGCCGGCCAGGTTGGACAAGTCCTGGAACAGGAAACGGTACTGGGACAGGCGCTCCACGATCAGATGCAGGAACAGCCAGTAATCCTCGGCGTCGAGTTGCGCGTCGGCTGGCGGGTCAAGCAGCGGTGCCAGCTCTTCCTGGAAGCGCTCGAACAGCGCCATCACCAGCGGTTCCTTACCATGGAAGTGGTAGTAGAGATTGCCGGGGCTGATGCCCAGTTCGGTGGCTATTTCCAGGGTGGTGACGTTGGGTTCGCCGTTGAGGTTGAACAGCTCGAGGGCGCATTCGAGGATGCGGTCGCGGGTCTTCATCCAGGTTTCTTGCCAGGCACTCAAAGAAGAATTGAAGGGCCGGCCGGCTACTTGCCCGGCCGGCCCGCATAGGTATCAGCGCACGTGAATGTAAGTGCCGGGGGCGGCCTCCATCGGCGGATAGTCCTGATTGCCCAGCGCCATGATGGTTTCCCGTTGCTCGCCGGAGCGCTCCTGGATCCAGCCCAACCACTTGCCCCACCAGCTACCTTGCACATGCTTGGCATCGTAGTACCAGGCGCGGGGATCGGAGCTGAGTTTGCCGTTCTCGTAGTAGTTCGCCTTGGGGTTGCCCGGCGGATTGAGGATGCTCTGGATGTGGCCGCTGTTGGACAGTACGAAATGACTGTCTCCACCCAGCAGCAGCGCGGATCGGTAGACCGCGTCCCAGGGGGTGATGTGGTCGTTGATGCCGGCCACGCTGAAGCTGTCCACCGTGACCTTCTGCAGGTCGATGGAGGTGCCGCAGATCTCCAGCCCACCGCTGCGGGCCAGCGGGTTGTGCTTGAAGAAGTCCAGCATGTCGCCATGCAGCGCGGCGGGCAGGCGGGTGTTGTCGTTGTTCCAGTAGAGGATGTCGAACGCCGGTGGTTCGCGGCCCAGCAGGTAGTTGTTGACGAAGTAGTTCCACACCAGGTCGTTGGGACGCATCCAGGCGAAGATCTTGGCCATGTCCTTGCCGTCCAGGACGCCAGCCTGGTACGACCGACGCTTGGCAGCTTCCAGGGTCTGCTCATCGGCGAAAAGCGCGGCGGGACTGTCCACCTGGCTGTCCAGCAGGCTGACCAGGTAAGTGGCACTGGTGACCTTGCGCAATTGACGACGCGCTTGCAGGTGGCCCTGCAGTGCGGCAATGGTGAGGCCCCCTGCGCAAGCGCCCGCCAGGTTGACTTCCTTGCTGCCAGTGATGGCGCGGCAGGCTTCGAAGGCCTCTTCGAGGGCCTGCACATAGGTCGACAAGCCCCATTCGCGGTGTCGCGCATCAGGGTTGCGCCAGCTCACCATGAACACCTGCAGGCCATTCTTAAGGGCGTACTGGACGAAGCTCTTATCCGGGGCGAGGTCGAAGATGTAGTACTTGTTGATCTGCGGTGGCACCACCAGCAGTGGGCGCAGGTACTGCTTCTCGCTCATCGGCTTGTACTGGATCAGCTCCAGCAGCTCGTTGCGGTAGACCACTGCACCCGGCGTGTTGGCGAGGTTGCGGCCGATCTCGAAGGCATGTTTGCTGACCTGACTGGGCATGCCGTCGTTGTGCAGCAGGTCGTCCACCAGATGGCCGATACCCTTGATCAGGCTGAGGCCGCCGGTGTTGAACAGCTCCTTCACTGCTAGCGGGTTGAGCAGGCTGTTGGTAGGCGACAGGGCATCGCTGAGCTGGGCCATCACGAAGCGAGCCCGGGCGCGGTCGTCGTCGCTGAGGTCGCTCTCGTCGATCCAGGTGCTGAGTTGCTTCTGCCAGGCGAGGTAAACCTGCAGGCCTCGGCGGTAAAAGGGGTTGTGCTGCCAGGACGGGTCGGCGAAGCGGCTGTCCTGCGGATTGGGCTGGTGCAGGGTATCGCCGAGCAGTACGCGACCGACCTGGCCACCGAAGGCGAGCATGTGTCGTGCGCTGTGCACCGGATGCCGCAGTCCTTGCAGCGCCAGGTTGCGTACGGTGGAAAACAGATCCTTGCCGCGCAGGCCGACAATGGCGTTCTGTGCGTTCATGAATGCGGCTGGTGCCGGCAAGGTGCCCGGGACTTGTTTTTCTCGCATGGGGCAGCGCTCCGTATTCGGTCCGTGGTTCAGGAGGTCTACAGCAAGGGTTGTACCATCACGAGCCCGAAGTGCATTCCAGACTATCGCGGGCAGAATTCAAGTTGATGACAGCGCGCACCGCTCTGGTTCGGGCGCCTGGCTGCCGCCCCACAAGGGAGCGGTAGCGTTTCAGCCACTACGTAGCGGCTGTGCTTGTGGGTGGATCACCGCGCGGTGACGCTCCTCGGCAAGGAACTTCATGATGATCGGAGCCACCGTTTCGGCACGCGTCACGAGGAACAGGTGACCGTCGTCGATGACGTGAAGTTCCGCATTGGGAATTCGCCAGGCCAGCAGGCGCATGTTCACCAGGGGAATGATCGGATCGTCGTCGCCTGCCAGGACCAGGGTGGGTTGGCGGATGCGGTGCAGCCAGTGAATGCTGGTCCAGCCGAGGCCTGCGAACAGCTGCCAGTAGTAGCCCATCTTACCGGACGAGCGCACCTTGCTGGCGTGGGCCATGGCCAGACCAGGGTCGCGGCGGAACGCGCCGCCATAGATGTCCGGCGCGATGTGTACGCCGTAAGAAGGCTGTATGTAGCGTCGCGGGCTCGCCATGCGCCAGAGCACCTTGGGCTTGCCGGGCACCATCACGGCGCCGGCCGAGGTGGCGGCGAGAATCAGTTTCTTGCAGCGCTCCGGGTAGTCGTAGGCGAACTGCTGTGCCAGTGCGCCGCCCCAGGACACACCGATGGCGCTGACCTGGCCGTAATCCAGATAGTCCAGCATGCGCGCGGCGAGCTTTGCCAGGCCGGAGAAACGGTAGGGCGTGCGCGGGGTGGATGAACCGCCGACACCGGGTACGTCGAAGGCGATTACTTCCAGGTCCGGGTCCAGGGCCTGGACGAAGGGGAACACCAACTCGAGGTTGGCGCCGATGCCATTGAAGATCAGCAGCGGCGTCATGTGCGACTGCCCGGGGCGTACGGCGGTGCGGATGGTCTGGCCATCCAGCTCGATGGTGCGAAATACGAAAGGTAGCGGCATGCGCAAAGCCCTATTGATTAGAAAACCGAGGGAAGCCTTCGCAGGCTCCCCCCGAATCCGCCAGGCTGTGCCTGACCTGCGCCACTGGCGGATGCCAGCAGCGCGTAGGGCACTTCCCGGTGCCATGGGCAGTAGTGCGCAGGGCGCAGTCTGTCATCGCTCGTGCACATAGGTACCGGGCGAAGCTTCACCGGCCGGGAAGGCCTTGTTGCCCAGGGTGAAGTTGGCTTTCTTGGTTTTGCCGGAGCGCTCGCCGATCCATTGCTGCCAGTGCAGCCACCAGGAGTCGGCGTGCTTGGTGGCATTCTCCAGCCAGAGTTTGGGATCGGCCGGCATTTCGCTGCTGGTGGAGAAGCGTGCCTTGGGATTGCCCGGTGGGTTCAGGATGCTCTGGATGTGGCCGCTGTTGGACAGCACGAACTCGCACTTGCCGCCGAGCAGTCGCGCCGAGCGATAGCAGGCTTCCCAGGGCGTGATGTGGTCCGAGGTGCCGGCCAGGCAGTAGAAGTCGCAGGTGACCTGCTTGAGATCGATGGGTGTGCCGCAGACTTCCAGGGCGTTGGGGCGGGTCAACGGGTTGGTCTTGAACATCTCCACCAGCTCGCCGTGGAAGGCGGCGGGCAGGCGCGTGGTGTCGTTGTTCCAGTAGAGGATGTCGAATGCCGGCGGCTCGTTGCCGAGCAAGTAGTTGTTGACCCAGTAGTTCCAGATCAGGTCGTTGGGGCGCATCCAGGCGAAGACCTTGGCCATATCCTTGCCTTCCAGCACACCGGCCTGGTACGAGCGGCGCTTGGCGGCTTCCAGGGTTTGTTCATCGGCGAACAGGGCGACCTGGGTGTCGAGGTTGAAGTCGAGCACGCTGACCATCTGGGTAAAGGCGTTGACCTTGTTCTCGCCAATGGCCTGGTAGTGGCCGAGCAGGGCGACGGTGGTGATGCCGCCGGAGCAGGCCCCAAGCATGTTGAGGTCCTTGCTGCCAGTGATCTTCAAGACTACGTCGATCGTGTCCTTGAGGGCCTGGATGTAGGTGGACAGACCCCATTCGCGCTGTGCCTTGGTCGGGTTGCGCCAGCTGATGATGAAAGTCTGCAGGCCGTTGCGCAGGCAGAAGCGCGCCAGGCTTTTTTCCGGTGATAGGTCGAAGACGTAGAACTTGTTGATCTGCGGCGGTACTACCAGCAACGGGCGTTCATGCACGCTTTCGGTGATGGGTTTGTACTGGATCAGTTCGAGGACATCGTTGCGATAGACCACGGCACCTTCGGTGGTGGCGACGTTCTGGCCGACCTCGAAGGCATCCATGTTCACCTGGCTGGGCATGCCGCCGTTGTTCACCAGGTCCTTGGCCAGATGGGAGAGGCCATCGAGCAGGCTCTTGCCGCCCGTCTCGAAGAAGCGCTTGACCGCGGCCGGGTTGGCCATGCTGTTGGTGGGCGCCATGGCTTCGGTCATCAGATTGATGACGAAGTGTCCGCGGCTGGTGTCCTGGCTCGACAGGTTGCTTTCCTCGATCCAGCTATGCAGCTCCTTGCGCCAGGCCAGGTAAGTCTGCAGGTAGCGCCTGTAGAGCGGGTTCTGGCTCCAGGCCGGGTCATTGAAACGGCGGTCATCGGCTTCTGGTTGCAGCCCGGATTGGCCGAGCAGCACGTTCTTCAGTTCCAGGCCGAAATGGG
Organism: Pseudomonas sp. BN606; assembly: GCF_029873115.1. Lineage (NCBI taxonomy): Bacteria > Pseudomonadati > Pseudomonadota > Gammaproteobacteria > Pseudomonadales > Pseudomonadaceae > Pseudomonas > Pseudomonas sp. BN606. The sequence continues at coordinate 60,089 of NZ_SSOF01000077.1, forward strand.
CGACGTGTCTTGCACTGTGGAAAGGCTGCTTGATGGCCTGCAACAGCACCATCCGCGCTGAAGACAGCAAGTCCTTGCCGCGGATCCCTATAACCGGATTGAGGTTCAGGGTGTTATCCGAGGCCTGGCGCTGCAAATCTTCATTGTTCTTGTTGCTCATCTACGACGCTCCATTGTCCTGAGTCGAACAGCGCCCTGGCGGAACAGCGCGCTGACACGCTCGGGTTACCGGGAAGGCGAAGCGAACTTCGCGAATTTCTCTGTATCTGGCGATGCCAAATGCATGGAACTTGCCAGAACTTGGTTACCCGAGTTTGTCAGTTTGCGCAAGCAGACCGCAGAGAGTTCGCTGCAGCGGGAGTATGTCGCGAGCGTTTAGAAAAAGCGCCCTAACCTTGGGCGGTCAGGGCTGGATTGGGGCGCGGCCTGCACCGCTTCAGAGCATGAGCTTGACGACGGACTCATCCGGGTCGCGGGAGCGGCCGGCAGCTGCAAGCTCCTGCAGATAATCGCTCCACAGTTCTTGCTGGCGGGTGGCGAGTTCGTAGAGGTAGTCCCAGGTGAAGAGACCGCTGTCGTGACCGTCGTCGAAGGTCAATTTCAGGGCATAGTTGCCAGCCGGCTCAAGCTTGGTCAGGCCGACGTTCAGCTTGCCGTACTGGAGGATGGGCTTGCCGTGGCCCTGTACTTCCGCTGAGGGGGAATGCACGCGCAGGAACTCTGCGCTCAGCGTGTAGCTTTCATCCGGCCCGTACTTCAGCGTCAAGGTCCTGGAGGCCTTGTGCAGTTCGATACCGCTGGGGATGCGCATGTCGGGGTCTCCAAACGAAGATAGCCGGCGCGTGCCGGCTATCTTCAGTGTGCACCTGTCAGAGAATGTAGCGCGACAGGTCTTCGTCCTGGGCAAGCTCGCCGAGATGGCCGTTCACGTAGGCAGCATCAATGTGGATCGGCGTCTCGTCGTGTTGCGCGGCGAGGTCGCCAGCGCTGAAGGAAACCTCTTCCAGCAGGCGCTCGAGCAGGGTGTGCAGGCGACGGGCGCCGATGTTCTCGGTCTTCTCGTTGACCTGCCAGGCAATCTCGGCAAGACGTTTGATGCCGTCCGGGGCGAACTCGATGTTCAGGCCTTCGGTCTTCAGCAACGCGCTGTACTGTTCGGTCAGCGATGCATGGGGCTCGGTGAGGATGCGTTCGAAGTCTTCCGGCGACAGTGCCTTGAGCTCGACGCGGATCGGCAGGCGGCCCTGCAGTTCCGGCACCAGGTCGCTGGGCTTGGACAGGTGGAACGCGCCGGAGGCGATGAACAGGATGTGGTCGGTCTTCACCATGCCCAGCTTGGTGTTCACGGTGCAGCCTTCGATCAACGGCAGCAGATCGCGCTGCACGCCCTCGCGGGAGACATCGGCGCCGCCGACATTGCCGCGCTTGGCCACCTTGTCGATCTCATCGATGAAGACGATGCCGTTCTGTTCCACGGCTTCCAGCGCGGCGGCTTTCAGCTCGTCCTCGTTGACCAGGCGCGCTGCTTCTTCGTCGCGCACCAGCTTCATGGCTTCCTTGACCTTCAGCTTGCGGGCCTTGCGCTTGCCCTTGCCGAGGTTGGAGAAGAGGCTCTGCAGCTGGTTGGTCATTTCCTCCATGCCGGGCGGGGCCATGATTTCGACGCCGGCCGGGGACTCGGCAACTTCGATGTCGATTTCCTTGTCATCGAGTTGGCCTTCGCGCAGGCGCTTGCGGAACAGCTGGCGGGTGTTGGAATCCTCACGGGGCTGCTCGTCGCCGAAACCGGTGCGTGCCGGGGGCAGCAGGGCGTCGAGGATGCGATCTTCGGCGGCGTCTTCGGCGCGATAGCGCACGCGATGCATTTCCTGCTCGCGCATCATCTTCACGGCGGCGTCGGCCAGGTCGCGAATGATCGACTCGACGTCGCGGCCGACGTAGCCCACCTCGGTGAACTTGGTCGCTTCGACCTTGATGAAGGGCGCGTTGGCGAGCTTCGCCAGGCGGCGAGCGATCTCGGTCTTGCCGACGCCGGTCGGGCCGATCATCAGGATGTTCTTCGGCGTTACTTCGGCGCGCAGCTCGGCCGGCAGCTGCATGCGGCGCCAGCGGTTGCGCAAGGCGATGGCGACTGCGCGCTTGGCGTCGTCCTGGCCCACGATGTGGCGGTTGAGTTCGTGGACGATTTCGCGGGGCGTCATGGACATGAAAGTGGCTCCATTGCGGGACGGCGGCCTTACTCGGCGCTGTCCAGCTCCTCGATGGTCAGGTTCTGGTTGGTGAACACGCAAATGGAGCCGGCGATGTTCAGGGCGGTCTCGGTCACTTCGCGGGCGGACAGTTCGGTGTGTTGCAGCAGCGCCAGGGCAGCGGCCTGGGCGAATCCGCCGCCGGAGCCCATGGCGATCAGGCCCTGTTCGGGTTCGACCACGTCACCGTTGCCGGTGATGATCAGCGAGGCATCCTTGTTGGCCACGGCGAGCATGGCTTCCAGGCGACTCAGGGAGCGATCGGTGCGCCAGTCCTTGGCCAGCTCGACGGCGGCCCGGACGAGGTGGCCCTGATGTTTTTCCAGCTGGCCTTCGAAGCGCTCGAACAGGGTGAAGGCGTCAGCGGTGGCACCGGCGAAGCCGGCCAGGACCTGGCCGTGGTAAAGACGGCGGACCTTGCGGGCATTGCTTTTCATGACGGTGTTGCCGAGGGAAACCTGGCCGTCGCCGCCCATGACGACTTTGCCGTTGCGGCGGACTGAAACGATGGTGGTCAAGGGGAGAGTCTCCACGCAGCGGGGCGAAATGCCCGAATGGAAACTCAGATGGGGGGCCGTGCCCGGGTTTTCAACCGGGCACGGACGATTGGCAGACTGTTGAAGAACTACCTGCGTTGCCTGTGCTCGCTTTGAAACAGGCTGAAAATGCTCATTTACAACGCGTAAACTCCGCTTTCTCGCCTGTTTCTGCCTCGCATCGACTGCATCGCCGACGTTTTTCAACGAGCCGTCGGCAGCTCAACGGCTTTGGCGCTGCTGTAACAGCAAATTGCTGAATCCGCTGCCGGCCAGTTGCTTCTGCGCCGAGGCGAGTTGTTCGCGATTGGCGTAGGGCCCGACGAGGACGCGGTACCAGGTTTCCTCGCGAACGGTGCCGGATTCCACCTGGACATTCTGTCCGAGAAGGATGATCTGCGCTCGCACCCGGTCGGCGTCGTCGCGCTTGCGGAACGAGCCGGCCTGGAGGAAGAACTGATTGGTGACCGGCGCCTTGGCTACCACCGGCGGCGCGGGTGGCGGGGTCTCGCCGTTGAGAGCGGCCTGGGCACGCGCAGCGTCGATCTTCGCGGCTTCTTCCGGGGTAACCGGCTTCTGCTCCGGCGGCGTGGCTGGTGTCTCCTTGGGCACAGCTTCCGGCGGCACTATCACTTCTGATTCCGGCAACAGCGTGTAGAAGTCGTACTTTGGCTTCGCCGGCTCCTGGGGGGGCGGCGTTGTCGGCTTGCCCTGGACCTGGGCCTTGCCGACATCGCTGGCGGTCTTGCCGCTGGCGGCACCGGTCGCGGCCTGTTCGGGCTTGGTCCGGCGCACTTCGTCGCGGCCCGGCTCGAGCTGGTTCAGGAATACCACGAAACCACCGATGACCAGGCCGATGGCCAGCCAGACCCAGCCGGGCACCGGCTTCTTGGCCGGCGCCTGGTAGCGGCTGGCCCCGCGCTTGGGTGCAGCTTTTTTCTTCGCCATAGTCCGTTACATGCGTTCCAGGGTTTGCAGGCCGAGCAGCTCCAGGCCTTGCTTGAGGGTACGACCGGTCAGCGCAGCAAGGCGCAGGCGGCTCTGTTGGGTGGCCTGCTCTTCGGCACTGAGGATCGGGCAGTTCTCGTAGAAGCTGGAGAACAGGCCGGCCAGGTCGTAGAGGTAGGCGCAGAGGATGTGCGGTACGCCTTTCTCGGCAACGTTGCCCAGGGTGTCGGCGAACTGCGCCAGCTTGGCGGCCAGGGCCTGCTCCTGCTCGGCGGCGAGGATGATCTGGCCGTCGATCTCGGAGAAGTCCTTGCCCAGCTTGCGGAACACGCTGGCGACACGGGTGTATGCGTAGAGCAGGTAGGGAGCGGTGTTGCCCTCGAAGCTCAGCATCAGCTCGAAGTTGAAGCTGTAGTCGCTGGTGCGGTGCTTGGACAGATCCGCGTACTTCACAGCACCGATACCCACTGCCCGGGCGATCTGGCGCAGTTCGGCTTCTTCCAGGTCAGGGTTCTTGCCCTTCACCAGTTCATAGGCGCGCTGCTCGGCTTCGTCCAGCAGGTCGATGAGCTTGACGGTACCGCCGTCGCGAGTCTTGAACGGACGGCCGTCAGCACCGTTCATGGTGCCGAACCCCATGTGCTCCATCTCGAAGCTGGCGGGCACGAAACCGGCCAGGCGGGCGCAGGCGAAGACCATCTGGAAGTGCAGGGCCTGGCGCTGGTCAACGAAGTAGAGCGCGCGGTCGGCCTTGAGCACACCGCTGCGGTAGCGGGTCGCTGCCAGGTCGGTGGTGGCGTAGAGGTAACCACCGCCGGCCTTCTGCACGATCAGCGGCAGCGGGTTGCCTTCGGCATTCTTGAATTCGTCCATGAACACGCACAGCGCGCCGTCGCTCTCGGTGAGCAGGCCCTTGGCGCGCAGGTCGGCGACTACGTTTGCCAGATCGTCGTTGTAGGCGCTTTCGCCCTTCACGTCGGCCATGGTGAGTTTCACGCCCAGGCGGTCGTAGACGGCCTGGCAGTGGCTCAGGGAAATATCGTTGAAGCGGGTCCAGAGCTTCAGGCATTCGGGATCGCCGGCCTGGAGCTTGACCACCAGTTCGCGGGCACGGTCGGCGAACTCGGCGGACTCGTCGAAGCGCTTCTTGGCCGCCCGGTAGAACGACTCCAGATCGGACAGTTCGGCGTCGCTGCCGACCGGCTGTTCCTGCATGTAGGCCAGCAACATGCCGAACTGGGTGCCCCAGTCGCCCACGTGGTTCTGGCGGATCACGGTATCGCCGAGGAACTCCAGGACGCGTGCGACGCCGTCACCGATGATGGTGGAACGCAGGTGGCCGACGTGCATTTCCTTGGCGAGGTTCGGCGCAGACAGGTCGATGACTACGCGCTGTTGCGGACCATTCTTGCGCACGCCGAGACGGTCGTCGGCCAGTGCGGCTTCCAGGCGCTGGGCCAGCGCCTGGGTGTTCTGGAAGAAGTTGAGGAAGCCGGGGCCGGCGATCTCGACCTTGGCCACCTGATCGTCCTGGGGAAGGGCGTTGATCAGTTTTTCTGCCAGGTCGCGCGGCTTCATGCCGGCGGGTTTGGCCAGCATCATGGCGATGTTGCTGGCGAAGTCGCCGTGGCTCTTGTCCTTGGTGTTCTCCACCTGGATAGCCGGGCTGAGGCCTTCGGGCAGCACGCCCTCGCTGGCGAGACGGGTCAGGGCTTGCTGGATCAGCTGGCGAATGGTGTCTTTCATCTTCTGCTCTTCCGGCCGCCCATGGAGGGCTGGCGCTGGTTGAAAACTGTGCATTATCGGCGGGCTGCGGCCGCAGCTTCAAGTTTTAAGCTGCGGGCTGCAAGGACCAGTCGGCAATATCGGCTAGGTGGTCGTTCTAGAAGAGATCGATGGGGTCCACATCCAGCGACCAACGCACTGCACGGCCGCCGGGCAACTGCTCCAAGGCATGGCTCCACGGAGTTAGCAGCCGGTGCAGGGGTGCCCGGGCGTTGGCCTGCAGCAGCAATTGCGCCCGATAGCGCCCGGCACGTCGTTCCATGGGGGCGGGAACAGGGCCGAGAAGCTCGACGCCATTGAGGCCCATCTCGGCAAGCTGCTGCTCAGCTTCCACGCAGGCGCTGTCGAGGAATTCTTCCGCCTGGCCCGGCTTGTGCGCCTCAGCGCGCAGCAGGGCGAGGTGCGCGAAGGGCGGCAGGCCAGCGGCGCGGCGTTCGGAAAGGGCCTGGTCGGCAAAGGCGAAATAACCTTGCTCGGTAAGCTGCACCAGTAGCGGGTGCTCGGCCAAGTGGGTCTGGATGATCACTTTGCCCGGCTCCTCGGCGCGTCCAGCACGTCCGGCGACTTGGACGATGAGCTGGGCCATGCGCTCGCTGGCGCGGAAGTCCGCGGAGAACAGGCCGCCGTCGGCATCGAGGATTGCCACCAGCGTCACGCGCGGGAAGTGGTGTCCCTTGGCGAGCATCTGGGTGCCGACGAGGATGCAGGGTTCGCCGCGCTGGATGGTGGTGAACAGCTTGTCCATGGCGTCCTTGCGCGACGTGCTGTCGCGGTCGATACGCAATACCTGCGTCTTCGGGAAGAGGATCGCCAGGCGTTCTTCGGCGCGCTCGGTGCCAGCGCCAACCGGGCGCAGGTCGACCCGGCCACAATCGGGGCAGCAAGCTGGCTGGCGCTGAGTGTGGCCGCAATGATGACAGCGCAGTTCGTTGAACCTCTGGTGCAGGGTCATGCGCGCGTCGCAGCGCGGGCACTGGCTGATCCAGCCACAGTCATGGCACAGCAGGGTGGGCGCGAATCCGCGACGGTTGAGGAATACCAGCACCTGCTGGCCTGCCGCCAGGGTCTGGGCGATTGCCTGTTGCAGGGGCATGGAGATGCCGGAGTCCAGCGGCAGGCTCTTCACGTCCAGGCGAAGGAAACGTGGCTGCTTGGCACCGCCGGCACGCTGGGTCAGGCGCAGCAGGCCGTAGCGGCCGGCGTGGGCGTTCTGCAGGCTTTCCAGCGAGGGCGTGGCCGAGCCCAGCAGGATCGGGATGTTCTCCTGGCGGGCGCGCACAAGTGCCAGGTCACGAGCGTGATAGCGCAGTCCCTCCTGCTGTTTATAGGAAGCGTCGTGTTCCTCGTCGATGATGATCAGTCCCGGATTCTTCATTGGCGTGAACAGCGCCGAGCGCGTACCGATGATGATATCGGCCTCTCCATCACGGGCGGCCAGCCAGGCGTCCAGGCGTTCGCGGTCGTTCACTGCCGAGTGCAGCAGGGCGATTCGTGCATTGAAGCGGCGAGAAAAACGTTCGAGAGTCTGCGGACCGAGGTTGATTTCTGGAATCAGCACCAGAGCCTGTTTGCCGGCCTCAAGGGTCTGGCGGATCAGTTGCAGGTAGACCTCGGTCTTGCCGCTACCAGTGACGCCGGCCAGAAGCAGGGCATTGAAGCTGCCGAACGATGCATGCACTGCGTCGAAGGCGGCGCGTTGCTCTGGGTTGAGGGGCAGCTCCGGTTGTGCCAGTAACGGCCCGTGGCGTTCGCAGGGGGCATGGCGGCGCACTTCCACCCGGGCGAGGCCCTTCTCAAGCAGGATTTCCAGGCTGTCCTTGTTCAACTGCAGTTGCCCGAGCAGTTGGTGGGCAACGCCGTGGGGATGCTGGGCGAGGGTGGCGAGGGCCTGGCGCTGGCGTGGCGCGCGGGCCAGGCGTGGATCTTCGAGGCTGGCGCCGGGCGTCGCGTGCCAGAAACGCTCCTGACGGGCCTCTGCCGGCTCGCCCTGGCGCAGCAGAACCGGGAGTGCCCAACTGAGGGTGTCGCCAAGGCTGTGCTGGTAGTACTGGGCGGTCCATAGGCACAACTTGAACAACGCCGGCGGCAGCGGCGGGCGATTGTCGAGTAGCTCCAATGCAGGCTTGAGCTTATCGGCAGGAACCTCGCTCTTGTCGGCCAGCTCCACCAGGACGCCGATTATCTCGCGGCGGCCGAAGGGTACCCGCAAGCGCACGCCCGGTTGCAAGGCAGCGCGGGGTACGCCGGCGGGTGCCCGATAGTCGAACAGGCGGCGCAGCGGGGAGGGCAGCGCGAGGCGCAAGATGGGAGCGTCAGGCAAGCGGGGATCCTGTCGGAAAAGGCGCGATCTTAGCATGGTGCCGCACGACAGCCGGCGCGCAGGCAGGTTGCAACGCACACCCACTCTGGTATCATCCGCCGCCTGTTTCCGTGCGGTACTCGACATAGGGTCGGGTGGCGGCACGCCAGACCTGAGGATCAAGCAATGAAACCGGAAATCCATCCCGAGTACGTAGCGATCGAAGCTACTTGCAGCTGCGGCAACGTCATCAAGACCCGCTCCACCCTCGGTAAGAACATCAGCCTCGACGTATGCTCCGAGTGCCACCCGTTCTACACCGGCAAGCAGAAGGTCCTGGACACCGGCGGCCGTATCGATCGCTTCAAGCAGCGTTTCGGCGTATTCGGCACCAAGTAAGTGCCGAAATAGCCCGGGAAGGCCCGATGGCCATGTCCCCGCTGACGAAAAAGGCGCCTCTGACAGGCGCCTTTTTCTTTTTTCTGATCCTGAGTTTCTCCCTTCACGCCGCCTGCCCGGTTCCTAGGAACCTTCCTACCTACCAGGTCCGGAAAGTCGTCGATGGAGACACCCTGCGCCTGGTCGACGGACGAAGTGTTCGTCTGATCGGTCTGAATGCGCCAGAGTTGGCTCGCAAGGGACGGTCGGCTGAGCCTTACGCCACAACGGCACGCCAGCGACTCGCAGGTTTGGTGCAAGCCAGTGGCGGACGAGTAGCGCTTCGGTTGGGGCGCGAGTCGAAGGACCGTTACGGCCGCACTCTGGCGCATCTCTATGACAATCGCGGGCGCAATCTCGAAGAGCTCCTCCTCGCTGACGGGTTGGCGTTTCGTATCGCCATTGCCCCCAATGCAGCCCTGAATAATTGTCATGCGGCAGCTGAGCGATCGGCTCGTCGGGCTGGTCGTGGGCTTTGGCGTCACGCGCCTCAGCAAACACCCTGGCAGCTGAGGCGCGGCGGATTTGCGCTGGTGCAAGGACGAGTCGCCAGGGTTGAGCGCAACCGGGGCGGAATCTGGCTGGAGCTGGAAGGGCCGCTGGTGCTGCGGGTCGATCTCAAGCATCTGCGCCAGTTCGACGCCGCCGCGCTGCAACAGCTGGTGGGGCGGCGCGTAGAGGCACGGGGCTGGGTCATTGACCGTGCGCGCAACGGCGGCGTAAATACGAAGGTTTCCCGCTGGATGCTCCCCCTTACCCACAATGGAATGCTTGAGGTGATTCGATGAGATCCCCTGCGCTCGCCATGGCGCTGCTTCTCGCTTTTTCCCTGCTTGCTGGCTGTGCAGTCAACCCTGCCACCGGCAAGACCAATTTCGTGATGATGAGCGAACAGCAGGAGCTGGATCTCGGTCGTCGTTACAACCAGGAAATCGTCAAGCAGAACCCGCCCTATGCCGATGCAAAGCTGCAGGCCTATGTGCAGGAAGTAGGACGGCGCGTCGCCAGTCACAGCCATCGCAGCAGCATCCCCTACCACTTCACCCTGGTCGATTCGCCGGATATCAACGCTTTCGCCCTTCCGGGCGGCTACATCTATATCAATCGTGGCCTGCTTGCTTACCTGAACTCGGAAGCGGAACTCGCCGCGGTACTCGGGCATGAGGTGGGGCACGTCACGGCGCGGCACAGCGTGCAGCAGCAGAGTCAGTCCACCGCTTGGAACATCCTCGGGCAGGCGGTTGCAATCGGCACTGGCGTCGGTGCGGCCGGCGATCTGACCAATGTACTGGGGACTGCCTTCGTACGCGGATATGGTCGTGACATGGAGCTGGAGGCTGACGGCCTCGGCGCCCAGTATCTGGCGCGCAGCGGATACGACCCTCAAGCCATGATCGAAGTGGTGAAAGTGCTGAAGAACCAGGAGGAATTTGCTCGTGACCAGGCCCGACGCAAGGGCCAGGAGGCGCCTCCGTCGGGTTATCACGGCTTGTTCGATACCCATCCGGACAATGACACCCGGTTGCAGCAGGTGGTGGGGCCGGCCAGGTCACTGGCTGGCGGTAACCAGGTGGTGAACCGGGAGGTCTTTCTCAAGCACCTGGAGGGGCTGCCTTTCGGTGATTCGGCTGAAACCGGCGTACGTCGCGGGCAGGATTTCTATCACGCAGAGCTGGGCTTCACCTTCCATTTCCCCGATGGCTGGGGGCTGGTCAATCGTCCGGATGCGGTGATCAGTCATAGCGCCGACCAGCAGGCCTTCATCGCCATGACCCTTGACGGTAGCAAGCCCAGTTTGCCCCCCGCGGACTACCTCCGGCAGAAGGCCGGCAGTCAGCGTCTGTCCATGGAAGAGTCGCTGCAGCAGGACGGTCTCCAGGGCGCCACGGCAGTGCTGCCGGGCAATCCCGCGCGACGCGTGGCGGTGATCTACAAGGACGACAAGGCCTATCTTTTCGTTGGGGCGATCCGCAACAAGGCGTCCCTGGAAAGTGAGGATGACAAGTTCCTCTCGGTGATCCATAGCTTCCGTCCGATGAAGAAGGAAGAATTGGCTCTGGCCCAGCCGTTGCGCCTTCATCTGATCCAGGTGAAGTCCGGCCAGACCGTCGCCAGCCTGGCTCGGGAAAGCAAATTGCCGGGACCTCAAGCGGATCTGGAAAATCGTATCCGATTGCTTAATAATTTGTATCCAATTGGCGAGCCAAAGCCCGGAGACTGGCTAAAAGTCGTACGTTAGAGGGGTTGACGTGGAGTGACTGAACGGTCTTGTTAGCCCCCAGCATCTTGCGTATGCTCGCCCGTCACGTCTGTCACAAGCAAAAGCGGAAATGCCAAAATGTCTGATCTGAAAACGGCCGCTCTCGAATACCATGCCCAACCCCGCCCCGGGAAACTCAGCGTCGAGCTGACCAAGCCGACCGCCACCGCCCGCGACCTTTCGCTGGCCTACAGCCCGGGCGTCGCCGAGCCGGTACGCGAGATCGCGCGTGATCCCGAACTGGCCTACAAGTACACCGGCAAGGGTAACCTGGTAGCGGTCATTTCCGATGGCACTGCAATTCTCGGCCTGGGTAACCTCGGTCCGCTGGCTTCCAAGCCGGTAATGGAAGGCAAGGGCGTCCTGTTCAAGCGCTTCGCTGGCATCGACGTATTCGACATCGAAGTGGACGCTGAAAGCCCTCAAGCCTTCATCGACACCGTCAAGCGCATTTCCATCACCTTCGGTGGCATCAACCTCGAAGACATCAAGGCACCCGAGTGCTTCGAGATCGAACGCACACTGATCGAGCAGTGCGACATCCCGGTCTTCCACGACGACCAGCATGGCACCGCCATCGTGACTGCTGCCGGCATGCTCAACGCCCTGGAAATTGCTGGCAAGAACCTGGCTGAAGCCAAGATCGTCTGCCTCGGTGCCGGTGCGGCCGCCATCTCCTGCATGAAACTGCTGGTGAGCATGGGCGCCAAGGTCGAGAACATCTTCATGATCGACCGCAAGGGCGTGGTTCACGCCGGTCGCGACGATCTGAACCAGTACAAGGCCGTCTTCGCCCACGAAACCGACAAGCGCACCCTGTCCGAAGCTCTGGATGGTGCTGACGTGTTCGTTGGCCTTTCTGGCGCCAACCTGCTGAGCCCGGAAGACCTGAAGCGCATGGCGGCCAACCCGATCGTCTTCGCCTGCTCCAACCCGGACCCGGAAATCAAGCCGGAACTGGCTCACGAGACCCGCAACGACGTGATCATGGCCACCGGTCGTTCCGACTACCCCAACCAGGTCAACAACGTTCTGGGCTTCCCCTTCATCTTCCGCGGTGCCCTGGACGTGCGCGCCACTCGCATCAACGAAGAGATGAAGATCGCCGCTGCCCTGGCCCTGCGCGATCTGGCCAAACTGCCGGTGCCCAAGGACGTCTGCGACGCCTACAACGTGAGCTCTCTGGAGTTCGGTCGCGAGTACATCATTCCGAAACCCATGGACAAGCGTCTGATCACCGTCGTTTCCGACGCTGTGGCCAAGGCTGCCATCGAGTCCGGTGTGGCGACCCTGCCTTATCCGAAACACTATCCGCTGAAGTCGGTGGATGAAGTGTTCAACGGCTAAGCCGAGACGCAAAAAAAGCCCCGCCAATGCGGGGCTTTTTTATGCGTGCCTGTTTCTCAGAACAGGTCGATAGGCGCGGCTTCGTCGGCCGGCAGCGGGCTGCCGGGAATGGCCAGACCGGGCTCGAGTTCGCTCATAGGCGGTGGGGTGTCCTCGCTCTTGAACAGCTCGAAGAAGGCATCCGGCGTTCCGGGGCTGGCTGCGCGGCCGCTGAGTGGGTCGATGCGCAGCGTCAGCAGGCCGGCGGGCTCAGGCTGGACATGGGCTGGCTTGTCTTTCAGTGCGGCGCTCATGTAGTCCATCCAGATCGGAAGTGCGACGGTGCCGCCGTACTCATGTCGACCCAGGCTTTCCGGCTGGTCGAAGCCGACCCAGACGGTGGTCACGTAATCGGCGTTGTAGCCGGAGAACCAGCTGTCCTTCGATTCGTTGGTGGTCCCGGTCTTGCCGGCGATATCGCTACGCCCCATGGACAGGGCTCGGCGACCGGTGCCGCGCTTGATCACATCCTGCAGCATGCTGTTGAGGATGAATGTGGTGCGGGGGTCGATGATGCGCTCGGCCAAGGCCGGAGCCGGGCTCTGAGGTGCGGCCGCATCGGCGGAAGCGAGCAGGGTGTCTGGCGCTGCGGTGGATTGTGCGACCTCGCTAGCTTGCACTTCCCCCTCCGGAACCCGTGGCGGGTTGGCGACGAACAGGGTCTTGCCATCCCGACTCTCGATGCGCTCGATCAGATAGGGCTGAACCTTGTAACCGCCGTTGGCGAAAGTGCTCCAGCCGCCGGCGATTTCCAGCGGCGTGAGGTTGGCGGTGCCCAGGGCAAGGGACAGGTTGCGCGGCAGGTCATCCTTGTTGAAGCCGAAACGACTGACATAGTTCAGTGCGTAGTCGATCCCGACTGCCTGCAGAACACGGATTGATACCAGGTTGCGCGACTTGTACAGCGCTTCGCGCAGACGGATCGGGCCGAGGAAGGTGTTGTTGTCGTTCTTCGGACGCCAGGCTTCTTCCATGCCCGCCTCCTGGAAGACGATCGGGGCGTCGTTCACCAGGCTCGCGGCAGTGAAGCCGTTGTCGAGGGCGGCGGCATAAAGGAAGGGCTTGAAGCTGGAGCCCGGTTGGCGCTTGGCCTGGGCGGCGCGGTTGTAGTTGCTCTGTTCGAACGAGAAACCGCCGACCAGCGAACGAATGGCGCCGTCGTTCGGGTCCAGGGAAACCAGTGCGCTTTGCGCCGCGGGCAACTGGACGAAACGCAGACTGCCATCGGTCTGGCGCTGAACGCGGACCAGATCGCCAACTTGGGTTACGTCCGCGGGCTGCTGAGGGCGAGGGCCGAGGCTGTTGGTGTTGAGGAAGGGGCGGGCCCATTTCATGCTGTCCCAGCCCACTGCTTCTTCCTGGCCGCTGCGAGTCAGGACCAGGATGCCGCTCTTCTCTACCTGGGTAACGATGGCCGGTTCCAGGCCGCCCAGGGATTTCTGCTTGGCCAGTTCCTGCAGCCAGGTCTCCTTGGTCATGCCTGGCAGGCGGGTTTCGGGGCCGCGATAGCCGTGGCGCTGGTCATAGTCGATCAGGCCCTCGCGCAGGGCGGAGTTGGCGGCCTGCTGAAGGTCGCTGGGAACCGTGGTGGTGACCCGGAAACCTTCGGTATAGGCGTCGCTGCCATAGCGACCTACCATTTCGGCTCGGGCCATCTCTGCGATATAGGGAGCAGCGAGCTCCGGGGTCGGAACATGGTAGCTGGCGTCGATCGGCTCGTTGAGGGCCTGCTGGTAGCGGGCCTCGTCGATTCGTCCGAGCTTGTACATGCGGCCAAGAATCCAGTCGCGACGCTCTTTGCTGCGGGTCGGATTGACCAGCGGGTTGAAGCGGGAGGGTGCCTTGGGTAAGCCGGCGATCATGGCCATCTGCGCCAGGCTGATTTCGCGAATGGACTTGCCGTAATAGACCTGTGCGGCGGCCTCGATACCGTATGCACGGTTACCGAGGTAGATCTTGTTCACATAAAGTTCAAGAATTTCGTCTTTGCTGAGTTCCCGTTCAATTTGAAGGGCCAGCAATATTTCATTGATCTTGCGGGAGAAACTTCTTTCGCTGGTTAGGAAGTAGTTCTTCGCTACCTGCATGGTGATGGTGCTGCCGCCCGTCTGGATGTGGCCGGTCTTCAATAATTGCGTGGCAGCGCGCATCAGGCTGGTGAGGTCGACGCCATAATGGTTCGCGAAATTGTCGTCTTCGGCGGCTAGCAGCGCCTGGATGAAATCAGGCGGAATGTCGGCGAAACGCACCGGAGAACGGCGCATCTCGCCGAATTCGGCGATCAGCTTGCCGTCGCTGCTATATACGCGCAGCGGGATCTGGAGCTGAATTCGGCGCAGCGAGTCGACGGACGGAAGGCTGGGGCTAAGATAGAGGTAGGCGCCGCTGAAACTGAGCAATAGGCCACAGAAAACGGCAACGAAAGACCACCAGAAAAACTTCAGCAGGCGCATCAAGGCTTGTGGATTTCCAGACAAAAGAATGAGTTAAGCGAAAGGCGATGATAAAAGGCAAAAGCCGATCACATTATAAGCGTTTTTTTTCCGGGGGAGCCATTTGCGCTTCTGTCAAGACTGCTATTTAATGTGGAAAAACATAAATCGTCCGTAAGTCTCGGACGCTGATAGGAAATCGGTCGTGCTAGGGCTCTTCAATAAGAAAGCGAATTCGCTGTTGGGGATCGACATCAGCTCGACCTCAGTCAAGCTCCTTGAATTGAGTCGCTCGGGAAGCCGCTTCAAAGTGGAGTCCTATGCCGTCGAGCCACTCCCTCCAAATGCGGTTGTCGAAAAGAACATCGCGGAACTGGAGGGCGTTGGGCAGGCGCTTTCCCGCGTTGTCACCAAGGCGCGAACCGGGGTCAAGGCCGCTGCGGTCGCCGTGGCAGGCTCGGCCGTGATTACCAAGACCATCGAGATGGAAGCCGGTCTCTCCGATGATGATCTGGAGAATCAGCTGAAAATCGAGGCCGACCAATACATTCCCTATCCGTTGGAAGAAGTCGCCATCGACTTCGAGGTGCAAGGCGCCTCGGCTCGCAATCCGGAGCGGGTCGACGTACTTCTGGCTGCTTGCCGGAAGGAAAACGTCGAAGTACGTGAGGCAGCGCTTGCCCTGGCAGGACTTACGGCCAAGGTCGTCGATGTCGAGGCTTACGCGTTGGAACGCGCCTATTCACTGCTTTCGGCCCAGCTCGGTGATTCCCACGACGAACTTACCGTGGCGGTTGTTGACATCGGCGCCACCATGACGACCCTCAGCGTGCTGCACAACGGTCGTACCATTTATACGCGGGAGCAGCTTTTCGGTGGTCGCCAGTTGACCGAGGAGATTCAGCGTCGCTATGGGCTTTCGGTCGAGGAAGCTGGTCTTGCCAAGAAGCAAGGCGGTCTTCCGGATGACTACGACAGCGAGGTCCTTCAACCGTTCAAGGATGCCGTCGTCCAGCAGGTATCCCGATCGCTGCAGTTCTTCTTCGCCGCGGGCCAGTACAACGACGTGGACTACATCCTCCTGGCCGGCGGTACGGCCTCGATTCCTGATCTGGATCGCCTGATCCAGCAGAAGATCGGTACGCCGACCCTGGTTGCCAACCCCTTCGCCGACATGGCGCTGAGTAGCAAGGTCAATGCGGGTGCCCTGGCCAGCGATGCGCCTGCGCTGATGATTGCTTGCGGCTTGGCGATGAGGAGTTTCGACTGATGGCGCGCATCAACCTACTCCCTTGGCGTGAGCAGCTACGCGAGGAACGCAAACAGCGATTCCTGGTCGCGCTCGGGGCCATTCTGGCCCTGGGCGCTGGCGCAGTGTTCCTCGGCGACCAATACCTGAACAGCGCAATCGAGAACCAGCAGGCGCGCAACGACTTCGTGCGCAAGGAAATCGCTGTCCTGGACGCCAGGATCAAGGAAATCAGTGAGCTGAAGACTCGTCGTCAGCAGCTTCTCGAGCGGATGAAGATCATCCAGGACCTTCAGGGCAACCGGCCGATCATCGGTCGCGTATTCGATCAGTTGGTTCGGACGCTGCCTGATGGCGTCTTCTTCACGGGCGTGAAGATGACAGGCAAGAGCATCGCCATCGTTGGTGCGGCTGAGTCGAACAATCGGGTTTCCAACCTGATGCGCAACCTGGATGCCTCCGAGTGGCTGACCGCACCCAACCTCACCGGCGTCAAGGCGGTTACCGCTGGTGCGGTGGATCAGGCCAACGTATTCCAGTTGACTGTGCAGCAGACCCAGCCGGGCGCAGAGGAAGAAAACGGCAAGCCTGGTGCTGCGAACGCGAACACCGCCAATAAAGGAGCCGCGAAATGAGTTTCTCCGACTCCCTGGAAAGTCTGCGCAAGATCGATCTCGCCGATCTCGACGTCAACAACCTCGGCTCCTGGCCCATCGCGGTCAAGGTCATTGCCTGCATCTTGCTGCTGATTCTCGTGCTCGTGCTGGGTTACAACTTCCACCTCAAGGATCTCGAGCTCCAGTGGGACTCGAAGCGCGCAGAAGAAGCAACCTTGAAGGAACAGTTCGCTACCAAGGCGTTCCAGGCTGCCAACCTGGAAGCCTACAAGGAGCAGATGAAGGAGATGGAAACCTCCTTCGGTGCCTTGCTGCGCCAGCTGCCGAGCGACACCGAGGTGCCGGGTTTGCTGGAAGACATTACCCGTACCGGCCTGGGCAGTGGTCTCGAGTTCGAGGAAATCAAGCTGCTTCCGGAAGCGGCCCAGCAGTTTTATATCGAGCTGCCGATTCAGATTTCCGTAGTAGGCGGCTATCACGACCTGGCTACCTTCGTCAGTGGCGTGGCCAGCCTGCCGCGAATCGTGACTTTGCATGATTTTGAGATCAAGCCGGTTTCCGACGACAGCGGTTCCAAGCTGCGCATGTCGATCCTGGCCAAGACCTACCGTTACAACGACAAGGGGCTGCAGAAATGAGTAGTCCTCGCGCCCGACTGGTGCTCTGTGCCCTGATGCTGGCCGGCCTTTCCGGCTGTGGCGTCGGCAACGACTTTGGCGATCTACAGGCCTACATGGATGAAGTGCGCGCCCGACCCAAGGGCTCCATAGAACCCTTGCCGAAGTTCCAGCCTTACGAGGCGTTTACCTATAGCGCTGCCGCCTTGCGCAGCCCCTTCCAGCCGCCGATCAAGATCGACCTGGCAAAGCAGCAGAAGGGTTCGAAGGACATTCACCCGGATGAAACTAGGGTCAAGCAGTTCCTCGAAGGCTTCAATATCGAATCCTTCGAGATGGTGGGCACGTTGTCCAACGGCTCGGGGACCTTTGCCTTGGTCAGTGGCGCTGGAGGGGTGCACCGGGTCAAGGTTGGGGATTATCTGGGGCGCAACCATGGCCGTGTCGTCGATATCGACGAAGCTAAGGTCGACGTGATCGAGATCGTCCCGGACGGGGAAGGCGGATGGCTGGAGCGTCCACGTAGTCTCGCGCTCAGGGAGCGCTCTTGAGGGCGAGGTGAATCACCGATGAAGAATAACTACCGGTCTGCACAACGGAACCAGATGATGAAAAGCTCGCTATCGCGCCTTGGTATCACGCTATTGGCCGCCCTGCTGTCGCCAGCGCTATTGGCTGCGAACCTGCAGGCATTGGATGTCGCGGCTCTCCCAGGCGACAGGGTTGAACTCAAACTGGCATTCGACGAGCCCGTGACGGCTCCGCGTGGCTATACCATCGAGCAGCCTGCGCGTATCGCCCTGGATTTGCCAGGTGTGTCCAACAAGCTGGGTTCCAAGAACCGGGAATTGGGTGTAGGGAACGCTCGTAGCGTGACCGTGGTGGAAGCCAAGGATCGCACTCGCCTGATCATCAACCTGTCGACCCTGGTGCCCTATAGCACCCGTGTTGATGGCCGCAATCTCTATGTGCTGGTGGGCGATTCCGCGACTTCGTCTACAGCGCCTCGCCCCGTGGCATCCGCCCCGGCTCCCGTGGCCGCGCCCCTGACTGCTTCCCAGTCGGCCAAGAGCTACGCCAGTACTGGGCGTGCCATCGAGAATATCGACTTCCAGCGCGGCGAGCAGGGTGAGGGTAATGTGGTCATCACCCTGTCAGACCCCAGTGTCAGCCCGGATATCCAGGAACAGGGCGGAAAGATTCGCCTGGACTTCTCCAAGACTCAGATCCCTGAGCCGCTGCGCGTCCGTCTCGACGTGAAGGATTTTGCCACTCCGGTGCAGTTCGTCAGCGCTTCCGGCTCCGGCAGTAACGCCAGTATCAGTATCGAACCCACCGGGTACTACGACTACCTCGCCTACCAGACCGACAACAAACTGACCGTCAGTATCAAGCCGCTGACTCAGGATGACGTGGAAAAACGCAAGACTGAGCGTTTCGCCTACTCCGGCGAGAAGCTGTCTCTGAATTTCCAGGACATCGACGTTCGTTCCGTACTCCAACTGATCGCCGACTTCACCGACCTCAACCTGGTGGCGTCGGATACCGTTCAGGGGAACATCACCCTGCGGCTGCAGAACGTGCCTTGGGATCAGGCGCTGGATCTGGTCCTGAAGACCAAGGGCCTGGACAAGCGCAAAGTGGGTAACGTGTTGCTGGTCGCGCCTGCAGACGAGATCGCTGCCCGCGAACGCCAGGAACTGGAATCGCAGAAACAGATCGCTGAACTGGCTCCACTGCGTCGTGAGCTGATCCAGGTGAACTACGCCAAGGCCGCGGACATTGCCAAGCTGTTCCAGTCCGTCACCAGCGGTGACCCGAGTGCTGCCGGCGCTGATGAGCGCGGCTCCATTACTGTGGATGACCGCACCAACAGCATCATCGCCTATCAGACCCAGGACAAACTGGAAGAGCTGCGTCGTATCGTGACCCAGCTGGATATCCCGGTTCGCCAGGTAATGATCGAAGCGCGCATCGTCGAAGCCAACGTCGACTACGACAAGGCGCTTGGCGTCAACTGGCGTGGTGCGAGCATTGGCGACAACAACTTCGTCATCGGTGGTGGTGGTGCCGGCCGTCCGGCTGCCAACCAGGCTGGCAACGTGAACCTGGCGAGCGCGCCCTTCGTCGATCTGGGCGCTACTGACGCAACCTCGAGCATCGGCATCGGCTTTATTACCGACAACACGATCCTCGACCTTGAGCTGTCGGCGATGGAGAAGACCGGTAACGGCGAAATCGTATCGCAGCCGAAGGTGGTCACCTCCGACAAGGAAACCGCGAAGATCCTCAAAGGCCAGGAAGTGCCTTATCAGGAAGCCAGCTCCAGCGGCGCCACCAGCACCTCCTTCAAGGAAGCGGCCCTTTCCCTGGAAGTGACTCCGCAGATCACCCCGGACAACCGCATCATCATGGAGGTCAAGGTCACCAAGGACGCTCCGGACTTCGCCAACGCCCTGAACGGTGTACCGCCGATCAACAAGAACGAGGTAAACGCCAAGGTACTGGTCAATGATGGTGAAACCATCGTGATAGGTGGGGTATTCTCCAACACCCAAACCAAGGCGGTGGACAAGGTGCCCTTCCTCGGCGACCTGCCCTTCCTCGGCCGCATGTTCCGTCGCGACGTGGTTCAGGACAAGAAATCCGAGCTCCTGGTATTCCTCACTCCCCGCATTATGAATAACCAGGCCATTGCGGTGAGTCGCTGATATCGGTGCGAAATTTGATTCTGATTGGCCCGATGGGAGCAGGAAAAAGCACCATCGGGCGTTTGCTTGCTAAAGAACTGCGACTTCCCTTCAAGGACTCCGATAAGGAAATCGAACAGCGCACTGGAGCGGATATCCCATGGATATTCGACGTCGAAGGCGAGCAGGGTTTTCGCGATCGCGAACAGTCGATGATCGAGGAGCTCTGCGGTCATGACGGCGTCGTTTTGGCGACTGGCGGTGGCGCGGTTCTGCGTCCGGCCAATCGCCAGGCTCTGCGTGGCGGTGGTCGGGTCGTCTATCTGCACACCTCGGTGGAGCAGCAGATCGAGCGCACCTCGCGTGATCGTAATCGACCGTTGTTGCGGTCAGCCGATCCGGGCAAGGTGCTGCGCGACCTGATGGCCATTCGCGATCCGCTCTACCGGGAGATCGCTGACATCATCATCGAAACCGATGAGCGGCCGCCGCGCATGGTGGTTCAAGAAATACTGGCGCGCCTACAGGCACTCCCGCCCCGTTAAAGCGCGGGCGGAACTGCGCTATCCTTTAGCCCTTTTTATATCGGGGGCCCCATGCGGACACTTCAGGTCGATCTTGGCGAGCGTAGCTATCCCATCCATATTGGTTCCGGGCTGCTATCGCGTCCGGAGCTTTTCACGCCGCACATCGCCGGTCGCAAGGTGGCCATCGTCACCAACGAGACCGTGGCGCCCCTCTATCTTGAAAAGCTGACCCAGACCTTGCAGGGCTACTCGGTCCTGCCGGTGGTATTGCCCGACGGCGAGGCGCACAAGAACTGGGAAACCTTGCAGCTGATCTTCGACGCTCTGCTGGGTGATCGCCATGATCGCCGCACTACTGTGATCGCCCTGGGGGGCGGGGTTATTGGCGACATGGCCGGCTTTGCCGCCGCGTGCTACCAGCGTGGCGTGGACTTCATCCAGGTGCCTACGACGCTGCTGTCTCAGGTGGACTCCTCGGTTGGCGGCAAGACCGGGATCAACCATCCGCTGGGCAAGAACATGGTGGGTGCGTTCTACCAGCCCAAGGCGGTGATCATCGATACGGACAGCCTGCGCACGCTGCCGGAGCGCGAGTTGTCTGCCGGACTGGCCGAAGTGATCAAGTACGGCCTGATCTGCGACGAACCTTTCCTGCCGTGGCTGGAAGGGAAGATGACTGCCCTGCGCGGTCTCGACGCCGGCAGTTTGACCGAGGCCATCGAGCGCTCCTGTGCCGCCAAAGCGCGGGTGGTGGGCGTGGATGAGCGTGAGTCCGGGCTGCGCGCCATCCTCAACCTGGGCCACACCTTTGGTCACGCCATCGAGACCCATATGGGTTATGGTGCCTGGCTGCATGGCGAGGCGGTATCCGCGGGTACCGTCATGGCCCTGGAGATGTCCAGCCGTCTGGGCTGGATTTCCACCGACGAGCGCGACGCGGCGATTCGCTTGCTGCGCAGTGCCGGCTTGCCGGTCGTACCGCCAATGGACATGACGCCGGAACATTTCCTCCAGCACATGGCCGTAGACAAGAAGGTACTCGATGGCCAATTGCGCCTGGTGCTGTTGCGCCGGATTGGTGATGCCGTCGTGACTGCCGATTATTCGCGTGACGTGCTCGAGGCCACCCTGGCCGCCGACTATCGCGCCCTGGCCGACAAGCTTGGAGAGTAAAGGATTCCCATGAGCAGCCTGCACGCCGACGAGGCCTACCTAGGTCACTACCAGTTCACCCATGACCCGTTCGCGGCGCGGGTGCCTGGCTTCAAGTTCTTTCCGGCCCAGCGCAAGCCGGTGCTGGGTCAACTGCACCACCTGGCGCGCTACAGCCAGTTGATGCTGGTGGTGAGCGGCCCCCATGGCAGTGGCAAGACTCTGCTGCGTCAGGCCCTCGTGGCGAGCACCAATAAGCAAGCGGTTCAGAGTCTGGTGGTTTCGGCGCGTAATTCGGTCGAGGCTGGCGGAATGCTGCGCCAGATCGCTCAGGGACTGAGCGTTGCGCAGGCTGATGTACGCTCCATTCTTGCCCAGGTCGGCCAGCTTGCCCTGACCGGTCAGGAGGTCTACCTCCTCGTGGACGACGCGGAGGAACTGGACGACGCCTCCCTGGAAAACCTGCTGTCCCTTGCCGAGGGCAATGTCGAAGCGCGCACTCACGTTTTCCTGTTCGGCGAGGACTCCCTGCTTGCGCGCCTGGATGCGCTGGTTGAGGGCGAGGAGCGATTCCATGTAATCGAGCTGCAGCCCTATGGCCCGGAAGAAACTCGCGAGTACCTCGCCCAGCGCCTGGAAGGTGCGGGACGCGGGATCGAGTTGCTCAGCGATGAGCAGGTGGAAGAAATTCATCTGCAGTCCGGCGGCTGGCCGGGTTCGATCAACCAGGTTGCGCGCGATCTCATGATCGAAACCATGCTCGCAGAGCGCGGAGCTTCGCGGAAATCCACTGGTGGCTTCAGTCTGCCGAAGAAGCACCTGCTCGCCCTGGCCGTGGTCGGGGTCGGTGTGATTGCTGCCTGGATGATGCAGGGTCGCAACGAAAGTACCGCTGAGACTGCATCCGCCACTGCCCAATTGCCCTTGGGGCAGGCGCCTGCCGGTCAGGCGGCCAGTGGTGGGGATGCCGGCTCGCCAGCCGTAGAGTTCGCGGGTTCCTCGCAGCCGCTGCCGTTGCCGTTGGTGGGCGAGGCCCAGCCGGTGATTCGTGAGCCGTTGGCCCAGGCTGCTGGTCAGGGTGAGCCGGAAGACAGCCCGGCGCCTGAAGGGGGTGCCAGCCTACCGCCTACGGTCACCACCACTGCGCCGCCGCAGGGCGCGACCGCTGGCCCGGCACCGACTGCGCCTGTGGAGCCCATCGCGTCGGCGCAGCCATTGCCCACGCCGGCCCAGCCCATTGCTGCGGTCCCTGCCGCTCCGGTAGCTGCGCCCAAACCGGCTGCCCCTGCATCGGCATCGGCTACCGCGCCGGCCGCCGCAACTAAGCCTGCCGCTGCTGCCAAACCAGCTGTTGTTCCTGCTCAGGCTGCTGCCAAGCCGGCTGAGAAGCCTGCGCCTGCGCCAACGGCGGCTGCATCGACCGGCGGTGCTGCGGGCAATGGCTGGTACAGTGGCCAGACGGGCAGCCATTTCGCTCTGCAGGTGCTCGGTACCAGTTCGGAAAATAGCGCCAAGGCCTTCGTTCAGCAGAATGGGGGGCAGTACCGCTATTTCAAGAAGCAACACCAGGGCAAGACGCTTTACGTCGTAACCTACGGCAGCTTCCCAAGCCGAACCGCAGCACAGGCTGCGATCAAATCTTTGCCGGCCAAGGTTCAGGCTGGTAAACCCTGGCCGAAGACTTTCGCCAGCATCAAGCAGGAAATGGCTCGCTAGTATTCTGCGAGCCTGATCCCCCGCCTTTTGACTGGGCGGTCGCTAGCACGACCTCCCGGTTCATTCATTCATTTTTGCGACATTGGCTTTCATTGATTGGTCGCGAAGATTTGTGATCGACCAATGGGCTATGTACAATGACCTCCCTTTGCCCTACGCAAAAGCTGGCGTCAAGTCCTGCGCGTATGGTAAGGAGTTGAATTACAAAGCAATTCTGCCTTTTTCTGAAGGCAACCCTGGTGAGAGTTCCCCTATGAAAGCAGGTCTGTACCATCCTGATGAATTCAAGGATAACTGCGGTTTCGGCTTGATCGCCCATATGCAGGGCGAGGCGAGCCACCATCTTCTTAAAACCGCCATTGAAGCCCTGACCTGCATGACCCACCGCGGCGGCATCAATGCCGACGGCAAGACCGGCGACGGTTGTGGTCTGTTGATCCAGAAGCCCGACCTTTTCCTGCGCGCGATTGCCAAGGAAACTTTCTCGGTCGAGCTGCCTGCCCAGTACGCGGTCGGCATGGTCTTCTTCAACCAGGACCCGGCTCGCGCCGAAGCGGCTCGCGAAAACATGAATCGCGAAATCCTTGCTGCCGGCCTGCAACTGATTGGCTGGCGCAAGGTGCCAGTGGACACTAGCGTCCTCGGCCGCCTGGCCCTGGAGCGCCTGCCGCAGATCGAGCAGGTGTTCATCGGTGGTGAAGGCCTGGGCGACCAGGAAATGGCAGTCAAGCTGTTCAGCGCCCGTCGTCGCTCCTCCGTGGCCAATGCCGCGGACGCCGACCACTACATCTGCAGCTTCTCCCACAAGACCATCATCTACAAAGGCCTGATGATGCCGGCCGACCTGCAGCAGTTCTACCCGGACCTGGGTGACGAACGCCTGCAGACCGCTATCTGCGTCTTCCATCAGCGCTTCTCCACCAACACTCTGCCGAAGTGGCCGCTGGCGCAGCCCTTCCGCTTCCTCGCCCACAACGGCGAAATCAACACCATCACCGGTAACCGCAACTGGGCGGTTGCCCGTCGCACCAAGTTCGCCAACGAGCAGCTACCCGACATCGACGAGCTGGGCCCGCTGGTCAACCGCGTGGGCTCCGACTCCTCCAGCATGGACAACATGCTCGAGCTGATGGTCACCGGCGGCATCGACCTGTTCCGTGGCGTGCGCATGATCATCCCGCCGGCCTGGCAGAACATGGAAACCATGGATGCCGACCTGCGCGCCTTCTATGAATACAACTCCATGCACATGGAGCCCTGGGACGGCCCCGCCGGTGTCGTGCTCACCGATGGCCGTTATGCCGTCTGCTTGCTGGACCGCAACGGCCTGCGTCCGGCCCGTTGGGTGACCACCAAGAACGGCTATATCACCCTCGCCTCGGAAATCGGCGTGTGGGACTACAAGCCGGAAGATGTGCTCGCCAAGGGGCGTGTCGGCCCGGGCCAGATTCTTGCGGTGGACACCGAGACCGGTCAGATCCTCAACACCGAAGACATCGACAGCCGCCTGAAGTCGCGTCACCCGTACAAGCAGTGGCTTCGCCAGAGCGCTGTGCGCATCCAGGCCAAGCTGGATGACGACCACGGTGTGGCCAGCTACGACAGCGACCAGCTCAAGCAGTACATGAAGATGTTCCAGGTCACCTTCGAAGAACGTGATCAGGTACTGCGCCCGCTGGCCGAGCAAGGGCAGGAAGCGGTCGGATCCATGGGCGACGATACGCCCATGGCCGTGCTGTCCCAGCGCGTGCGTTCGCCGTTCGACTACTTCCGCCAGCAGTTCGCTCAGGTCACCAACCCCCCGATCGACCCGTTGCGCGAAGCCATCGTGATGTCCCTGGAGATCTGCCTCGGCGCCGAGCGCAACATCTTCAGCGAGTCGCCTGACCATGCCACCCGCGTGATCCTCAGCAGCCCGGTGATCTCCCCGGCCAAGTGGAGCGCGCTGATGAGCCTGGACCGTCCGGGCTTCGAGCGGCAGATCATCGACCTGAACTACGAAGAGAGTCTCGGCCTCGAAGCCGCCGTACGCAACTTCGCCGACCAGGCCGAAGAGGCTGTGCGTTCCGGCAAGTCCCTGCTGGTGTTGACCGACCGCCACATCGCCCCTGGCAAGCTGCCGGCTCACGCCTCCCTGGCTGTTGGCGCCGTGCATCATCGCCTGGTGGAGAAAGGCCTGCGGTGCGACTGCAACATCCTGGTCGAGACCGCCACTGCCCGGGACCCGCACCATTTCGCAGTGCTGGTTGGCTTCGGTGCGTCCGCGGTCTATCCGTTCCTCGCCTATGAAGTGCTGGCTGACCTGATCCGCACCGGTGAAGTGCTGGGCGATCTGTACGAGGTCTTCAAGCACTACCGCAAAGGCATCTCCAAGGGCTTGCTGAAGATCCTGTCGAAGATGGGCATCTCCACCATCGCTTCCTACCGTGGCGCACAGCTGTTCGAAGCTGTGGGTCTCTCGGAAGAAGTGGTGGACCTCAGCTTCCGTGGCGTTGCCAGCCGCATCAAAGGTGCGCGCTTCGTCGACATCGAGTCCGAGCAGAAGCTGCTGGCCTTCGAAGCCTGGAACAACCGCAAGGCCATCCAGCAAGGCGGCCTGCTGAAGTTCGTCTACGGCGGTGAGTACCACGCGTACAACCCGGACGTGGTGAACACCCTGCAAGCAGCCGTGCAGCAGGGCAACTACGAGAAGTTCAAGGAATACACCGCACTGGTGGACAGCCGTCCGGTATCGATGCTGCGCGACCTGCTCAAGGTCAAGACCATCGACCAGCCGCTGTCGTTGGACGAAATCGAGCCGCTGGAGTCCATCTTCAAGCGCTTCGATGCGGCGGGCATTTCCCTGGGCGCACTTTCCCCCGAGGCCCACGAGGCCCTGGCCGAAGCCATGAACCGCCTGGGCGGCCGCTCCAACTCCGGTGAGGGTGGTGAAGACCCGGCGCGCTACGGCACGGTGAAGAGCTCCAAGATCAAGCAGGTGGCGACCGGCCGCTTCGGCGTCACCCCGGAATACCTGGTCAACGCCGAAGTGCTGCAGATCAAGGTTGCCCAAGGCGCCAAGCCCGGTGAGGGCGGCCAGCTGCCCGGTGGCAAGGTCAACGGTCTGATTGCCCGTCTGCGCTATGCAGTGCCTGGCGTCACCCTGATCTCGCCGCCGCCGCACCACGACATCTACTCCATCGAAGACCTGGCCCAGCTGATCTATGACCTCAAGCAGGTCAACCCGCAGGCGCTGGTCTCGGTGAAGCTCGTGGCTGAAGCTGGCGTCGGCACCATCGCCGCTGGCGTGGCCAAGGCCTATGCCGACCTGATCACTATCTCCGGTTACGACGGCGGCACCGGCGCATCCCCGCTGACCTCGATCAAGTACGCCGGCAGCCCGTGGGAATTGGGTCTGGCGGAAACCCACCAGACCCTGCGCGGCAACGACCTGCGTGGCAAGGTACGTGTACAGACCGACGGCGGCCTGAAAACAGGCCTCGACGTGATCAAGGCCGCCATCCTCGGCGCCGAAAGCTTCGGCTTCGGTACCGCCCCGATGATTGCCCTGGGTTGCAAGTACCTGCGTATCTGCCACCTGAACAACTGCGCCACTGGCGTCGCCACCCAGAACGACAAGCTGCGCAAGGACCACTTCATCGGCACCGTCGAAATGGTGATGAACTTCTTCACCTACATTGCCGAAGAAACCCGTGAATGGCTGGCCAAGCTGGGCGTGCGCAGCTTGAGCGAACTGATCGGTCGTACCGACCTGCTGGAATTGCTGCCGGGTGATACCGAGAAGCAGGGCCACCTGGATCTCAGCCCGCTGCTGGGCAGCGACCATGTGCCGGCCGACAAGCCACAGTTCTGCGAAGTGGAGAAGAACCCGCCCTTCGACCCGGGCCTGTTGGCCGAGAAGATGTGGGACATTTCCAAAGCGGCCGTCGAAGGCAAGACTGGCGGCGTCTACGATCTGGACATCTGCAACTGCGACCGCTCCATTGGCGCGCGGATTTCCGGCGAGATCGCCCGTCGTCACGGCAACCAGGGCATGAAAGACGCCCCGGTGACCTTCCGCTTCCGTGGTACCGCAGGCCAGAGCTTCGGCGTGTGGAACGCCGGCGGTCTGAACCTCTACCTCGAAGGCGATGCCAACGACTATGTGGGCAAGGGCATGACCGGCGGCAAGGTCGTGATCACTCCGCCCAAAGGTAGCCCGTTCAAGAGCCAGGATTCGGCTATCGTCGGCAACACCTGCCTCTACGGCGCCACCGGCGGCAAACTATTCGCTGCGGGTACCGCAGGCGAGCGTTTCGCAGTGCGTAACTCCGGTGCCCACACCGTGGTGGAAGGCACTGGCGACCACTGCTGCGAGTACATGACCGGCGGCTTCGTCTGCGTCCTCGGCAAGACCGGCTACAACTTCGGCTCCGGTATGACCGGCGGCTTTGCCTATGTGCTCGACCAGGACAACAGCTTCGTCGACCGCGTCAACCACGAACTGGTGGAGATCCAGCGTATCAGCAACGAGTCCATGGAGGCCTACCGTAGCCACCTGCACGGCGTGCTGGTCGAGTACGTGAAGGAAACTTCCAGCGATTGGGGTGCCCATCTGCTGGAAAACCTGGACGATTACCTGCGCAAGTTCTGGCTGGTCAAGCCGAAAGCCGCGAGCCTCGCTTCGCTGCTCTCCAGCACCCGTGCCAACCCGCAATAACAACAGCGCCTGAAGTGGTTTGATGAGGTTTTTTTAATGACTGAACGTCTGAACAACGACTTCCAGTTCATCGAGGTCGGGCGCAAGGATCCGAAGAAGAAGCTTCTGCGCCAGCGCAAGAAGGAATTCGTCGAGATCTATGATCTGTTCAAGCCGCAGCAAGCGGCTGACCAGGCTCATCGCTGCCTCGGCTGCGGCAACCCGTATTGCGAGTGGAAGTGCCCGGTGCACAACTTCATTCCGAACTGGCTGAAGCTGGTATCGGAAGGCAACATCCTGGCCGCCGCCGAGCTGTCGCACCAGACCAACACCCTGCCGGAAGTCTGTGGCCGGGTGTGCCCGCAGGACCGCCTCTGTGAAGGCGCCTGCACCCTGAACGACGGCTTCGGTGCGGTGACCATCGGCTCGGTGGAGAAGTACATCACCGACACCGCCTTCGCCATGGGCTGGCGTCCGGACATGTCCAAGGTCAAGCCCACCGGCAAGCGCGTTGCCGTCATCGGTGCGGGCCCGGCTGGCCTGGGCTGCGCCGATGTCCTGGTGCGCAACGGCGTGACCCCGGTGGTCTTCGACAAGAACCCGGAGATCGGTGGTCTGCTGACCTTCGGTATCCCCGAGTTCAAGCTCGAGAAGCAGGTACTGAGCCGTCGCCGCGAAGTCTTCACCGGCATGGGAATCGAGTTCCGCCTGAACACTGAAGTGGGCAAGGACGTGACCATGGACCAGCTGCTCGAAGAGTTCGATGCAGTGTTCATGGGCATGGGCACCTACACCTACATGAAGGGCGGCTTCCCGGGCGAGGACCTGCCGGGTGTGCACGACGCGCTGGACTTCCTGATCGCCAACGTCAACCGCAACCTCGGCTTCGAGAAGTCCCCCGCGGACTTCGTCGACATGAAGGGCAAGCGCGTGGTGGTCCTGGGTGGTGGCGACACCGCGATGGACTGCAACCGCACTTCCATTCGCCAGGGCGCCAAGGCCGTTACTTGTGCCTACCGCCGTGACGAAGAGAACATGCCGGGTTCGCGCAAAGAGGTGAAGAACGCCAAGGAAGAGGGCGTGAAGTTCCTCTTCAACCGCCAGCCCATCGCGATTGTCGGTGAAGACAAGGTGGAAGGCGTGAAGGTGGTCGAGACCCGTCTTGGCGAGCCGGACGCCCGTGGCCGTCGCAGCCCCGAGCCGATCCCGGGCTCCGAGGAGATCATCCCGGCCGAAGCCGTGCTGATCGCTTTTGGTTTCCGTCCGAGCCCGGCTCCCTGGTTCGAGCAGTTCGACATCAGCCTGGACAGCCAAGGTCGCGTGGTAGCCCCTGCGCAGTCGCAATTCAAGCACCAGACCAGCAACCCGAAGATCTTCGCCGGTGGCGACATGGTCCGTGGTTCCGACCTGGTGGTGACGGCGATCTTCGAAGGACGTACCGCCGCCGAGGGCATCCTCGACTACCTCGGCGTCTAAGCCGCGCGCTCGCGACGCTTGGAAATACCGGATGGCGCGTCAATTCGTCGCGATGGACAAAAGGCACGGCACCCGCCGTGCCTTTTGCATTGGGCTCTGCGAAAATGCCCGCACTTTTTCGTTGGACACTGCCATGACCGTCTTGAAGAACGACCGTTTCCTCCGCGCCCTGCTCAAGCAGCCCGTTGATGTCACTCCCGTCTGGATGATGCGCCAGGCCGGTCGTTACCTGCCGGAATACCGTGCCACCCGCGCCAAGGCCGGTGACTTCGTCAGCCTGATGAAGAACCCCGAGCTGGCGTGCGAAGTCACCGTTCAGCCGCTGGATCGTTATCCCCAGCTGGACGCGGCGATCCTCTTCTCCGACATCCTCACCATCCCCGACGCTATGGGCCAGGGGTTGTTCTTCGAGACCGGCGAAGGTCCGCGCTTCAAGAAAGTCGTGAGCAGCCTGGCCGACATCGAAGCCCTGCCGATCCCGGACCCGGAGCAGGACCTGGGCTACGTGATGGATGCCGTCCGCAACATCCGCCGAGAACTGAACGGCCGCGTGCCGCTGATCGGCTTCTCCGGCAGCCCCTGGACACTTGCCACCTACATGGTCGAAGGCGGCTCCAGCCGTGACTTCCGCAAGTCCAAGGCGATGCTCTACGACAATCCCCAAGCCATGCACGCCCTGCTGGACAAACTGGCCCAATCGGTGACCGTCTACCTGAACGGCCAGATCAAGGCCGGTGCCCAGGCAGTGCAGATCTTCGACTCCTGGGGCGGTAGCCTCTCGGCGGCGGCCTACCAGGAATTCTCCCTGGCCTACATGAAGAAGATCGTCGACGGGTTGATCCGCGAACACGATGGCCGTCGTGTACCGGTAATCCTCTTCACCAAGGGCGGCGGGCTCTGGCTGGAATCCATGGCCAACAGCGGAGCCGAAGTCCTGGGCCTGGACTGGACCTGCGACATCGGCAGCGCCCGCGCCCGTGTCGGCGACAAGGTCGCCCTTCAGGGCAACATGGACCCGTCCGTGCTCTACGCCAACCCGGCTGCCATCCGCGCCGAGGTGGGCCGCATCCTCGCAGCCTATGGCAAGGGCTCTGGCCACGTATTCAACCTCGGTCACGGCATCACTCCGGAAGTCGACCCGGCCCACGCCGGCGCCTTCTTCGAGGCGGTGCACGAGCTTTCGGCGCAGTACCACGCCTGACCCCGAGGCAAAAAGAAAAGGCCGCTTTCGCGGCCTTTTCTTTTCAGTTGATCCTGATCAGTTCGTCCCGCTGGGCCTCGGGCACTTGATAGATGGTCAGCAGCGTGAGGCCGCTTACCAGCGGCTTGTCCCACAACGTTATCACCCACGTTCAACGTGGCTTCTTCGGGAAGCTTGTACATCGCACCGGTCAACGGATCGACAATCAGCAGGCCGATCACGCCACCAAACAGGATGTTTTCCCAGTGCCAGCCGCTCAGGGACGAGTACAGCGTAATCTGCCGGGTTTCGTAGCCGTCCTTCTTGAAGGCGATGGTGTATTCGGCGCCATCGATATAGCCGGCGCCCGATTTCAGGGTCACGGTGGCGGGCGTCGTGCCGGAATGCACCACCTTGCCCGTGCTGTCCTTGACCTCGAAGCTAGCACCACCTGGGGTGCTGGAAACGGCGACGGGTAACTGCTGTCACCGACGATGCTGGCGCAGCCGGAGAGTAGGGTGGCGGACGGTACTGCTGCGGGGCACAGATTATTTTCAGAGATACGCGAGATTAGCTCCTTGTAGTTTTGGCGTGCGCTTTCCGCCGTTGCCGGACGCGGAGTTGCCGCGTGGATTTGGTGCTTTTCGCGCCGGCCCTCGCCCTTGTCATGGGCATTGCATAGAATCCGGTACTTATCTGGTTCCGGGAGGTGTGCAATGCGGCGCGTGGTTTTCAATCAGAAGGGCGGAGTGGGTAAGTCCAGCATTGCTTGCAACCTGGCAGCGGTGAGCGCTTCACAGGGGTATCGCACCCTGCTGATCGACCTGGATGCCCAGGCCAACTCCACGCACTACCTGACCGGCCTGACCGGCGACGACATCCCCATGGGTATTGCCGACTTCTTCAAGCAGACGCTGTCGGCTACTGCCTTTCGCAAGGGCAAGGTGGATATCTACGAGACGCCCTACGACAACCTCCATGTGATCACCGCCACGGCGGAACTGGCCGACCTGCAGCCCAAGCTGGAGGCCAAGCACAAGATCAATAAGCTGCGGAAGTTGCTGGAGGACCTGGATGGGGAGTACGACCGGATCTATCTGGATACCCCGCCAGCCTTGAACTTCTATACGGTTTCCGCCTTGATCGCCGCTGATCGCTGCCTGATTCCCTTTGATTGCGACAGTTTCTCCCGTAACGCGCTCTACGGGCTGCTAGCAGAAATCGAAGAGCTCAGAGACGACCACAACGAGGGGCTGGAGGTGGAAGGCATCGTGGTCAACCAGTTCCAGCCGCGTGCGTCGCTGCCCCAACAACTGCTGGATGAGCTGCTGGAGGAAGGGCTGCCGGTACTTCCGGTGAACCTGATGATGTCGGTGAAAATGCGCGAATCGCATCAGGCGTGCAAACCACTGATCTTCCTCGAACCACGGCACAAGCTGACCCAGCAGTTCGTCGAACTGCACGATCTGCTGGAAAGTTGAAGCAGGTGGAAGCGCAGGTCATCTCATTCGCCCCGGCTTGCCGGGGCGAATGCGTTATTTGACCAGCAACAGGTCGCAAGGCGGGTTTTGCAGGTAGCGCAGGGCAAGGCTGCCCAGAAGCGCCTGCGATATGAGGCTGCGCCCATGGCTGCCGAGAGCCAGCAATTGCGGGGAATGCGCTGAAATAGCTTCGTCAAGCGCTCGGGGCAGGGCTCCGCTCACTACTTCAAGCGCCACGGCTGGCACCTCGTCCGAGAGTCCGGAGAGCTCGTCTTCCAGAACATTCTCCAGCAGTTCTCGCTGGGTGGCGAGGAAGTCGGCTGAACTGTTGCTTTTCGACAGAAGACGGTTGCCCAGTTCCATCACGTTGATCGCGACGAGCTGGGCGTCGCGAGGTACCAGGGTGCACCCCATACGCAGGGCGTCGCAGGCGCACAGGGAAAAATCCAGGGCCACTGCGGCGTTCTGATAGGGCCGCTCCGGTCGTTCTCCCACTACCAGCAGCAAAGGCGCGGCCAGATGACGGGCGACGCGCTCCAGCGTTGTGCCGATGAACAGTTCCGGTGCGTTGTGATGGTGCCGGCCGATCACCAGCAGGTCGGCGCCGATGTCGCCCATTTCCTCGAGGATCTGCTGGGCTGGGCGGCCCTTGCGCAGAAGCAATTGGCAGTCTTCGGCTCCAAGTCGCGCCAGATGCTCGTTGAAGTAGTGCTGGGCGGCGTCGCGCAGGTTGCCCTGCACCGCGTTGGGCAGATGGTCCTCGAGCACATGCAGCAAGGTGAGGCGTGCACCGTGTTGGCGGGCGAGCTGGATGGCGCGGTGCAGGGCGATGTCAGCTTCGTGGCTGAGGTCGTGGGCGACCAGGATGTGCTGGAACATGGTGTGGGCCTCCTGTGAAGCCCACACTCTGCGGTCTTTCGCCGTGACAGCATTTGATCCAGCGCAAGGCTGTCAATAGGCCCGCATCTGGTAGAGCCCGCGGCTCTCGGCGACGACTTCACCACCGGCGTCCAGCAATTGCAGCTCCAGCCAGTACTCCGCCTTGCCGTTTGCCTCGGCATCCCGCTGGACACGTTCGATTTCCGCTTGGTCGATTCGGGCGTCCACCGTGATGTCCCCCTTGGCCGGGCGGCGGAAGCGCAGGTTCATTTCTTTCACGATGGGGTAGAAGCGACGACTGTCGAAACTGGTGAGAAACAGGGTTCCACCGGGCACTTCGGCCAGTGTGAAAAGCGCACCTGCGTAGAGGGTGCCGATGTGGTTCTGATTGCCCTCGAATGGCATGCGCAAGCGCACGTGGCCGGGCTCCAGGAGCTCGGCTTTGAGGCCACTGCGTTTGACGAAAGCGATCTGTTCCTCGGTCAACTGGCGAACCAGTTCGATGGGCATGGACATGGCGGGCTCCGACGTGGGGACTCACAGAGCCTAGCGACCTTGACCGTCCCGGCAATGACCGGGACGGCCAGACGCATTGACCGGAGTGATCAGACGCCTTGTGCGCTGAGCCAGCCGAGCAGCTGTGCCAGAGGTAAAGCGCCGCTCTGCCGGGCGACTTCCTTGCCGTCCTTGAACAGGATCAGTGTCGGGATGGAGCGGATGTTCAATTGGCCGGCCAGATTGCGATTGGCTTCGCTGTCCAGCTTGCCCAGGCGGCAGCGGCCCTGGAGCTGGCTGGCGGCCTGCTGGTAGATGGGGGCGAAGGACTTGCAGGGGCTGCACCAGTCGGCCCAGACATCCACCAGCAGGGGCAGGTCGCCACGCAGCTGTTTGGCAAAGTCGGCTTCGTTCAGGTCGAAGGGGGTGGCGGGAAGTACGGCACTCTTGCAGTGCCCGCAGCGTGGGGAATCGCCCAGGCGGGCGGCGGGGATGCGGTTCAGCCCGGCGCATTGGGCGCAGGGAATGAGCAGGGGATCGGTCATGGTCGACTCCAGATCGGGATTGCCTCTGATCTGGAGCCGGGACCGGCAGAAATCAAGTCCTGGGCGGTTAGCTGCGGGAGGCGTCCAGGGCCTGAGTCAGGTCGGCGAGGATGTCGTCGATATGTTCGATACCGATGGACAGGCGCACCATGTCACGGCTCACTCCCGCCCGCGCCAGTTCTTCTTCGTTGAGCTGGCGGTGAGTAGTGGAGGCCGGGTGGCAGGCCAGGGACTTGGCGTCGCCGATGTTCACCAGGCGCACCACCAGGTTCAGGGCATCGATGAAGCGTGTACCGGCCTCAATGCCGCCGAGGATGCCAAAACTGAGGATGGAGGCCGGTTTGCCGCCGGTATAACGCTGCGCCAGGGCGTGTTCAGGGTGATCCGGCAGACCGGCGTACTTCACCCAGGCCACCTGCGGGTGCGCTTGCAGGAACTTGGCGACTTCGAGCGCGTTGCTGGTGTGACGCTCCATGCGCAGGGCCAGAGTCTCCAGGCCCTGGAGGATCAGGAAAGCGTTGAACGGCGACAAGGCCGCGCCCATGTTGCGCAGCGGCACAACGCGGCAGCGGCCGATGAAGGCAGCGGGACCGAAGGCTTCTGTGTAGGTGACTCCATGGTAGGACGGGTCTGGCGTGTTGAGGAGCGGAAAACGCTCCTTGTGCCGGGCCCAGGGGAACTGTCCAGAGTCGACGACGATGCCGCCAATGCTGGTGCCATGGCCACCGATGTACTTGGTTAGCGAGTGCACCACGATGTCCGCACCATGCTCGAAGGGGCGGCAGAGGATTGGCGTGGCTACGGTGTTGTCGACGATCAGCGGCACGCCGTGGCGATGGGCCGCCTCGGCCAGGGCTGCAAGGTCGACGATGTTGCCCGCCGGGTTGCCGATGGATTCGCAGAACACCGCCTTGGTGCGCTCATCGATAAGCGCCTCCAGGGCAGCAATGTCGTCATGGGCGGCGAAGCGCACCTGGATGCCTGAGCGTGGCAGGGTGTGCGCGAAGAGGTTGTAGGTGCCGCCGTAGAGCTTGGCCACCGAGACGACATTGTCGCCGGCCTCGGCCAGGGTCTGGATGGCATAGGTGATGGCCGCCATGCCCGAGGCGACTGCCAGGGCGCCAACGCCGCCCTCCAGCGCCGCCACACGTTTTTCCAGCACGTCGTTTGTGGGATTCATGATCCGGCTGTAGATGTTGCCGGCCACCTTGAGGTCGAACAGATCTGCCCCGTGCTGGGTGTCATCGAAAGCGTAGGAGGTGGTCTGGTAGATCGGTACTGCCACGGCCTTGGTGGTCGGGTCGGGGCTGTAGCCGGCGTGGACGGCGAGGGTTTCCGGTTTCATGCAGTGCGTTCCTTCGGCAGTTAGAGGCACGCAGCATGTGAAAACACGCCGGCCCCGGTCAATCCGTCGAAAGGACTGACAGGGGCCGGAGCTAGAACATTTGCTTCTGTACTTGGATCGTTGTCGCGATCAGGACAGCGATTTGTAGATATTGAAGGCGCTGATCAGGGTGATCAGGCAGCCGACGATGATCAGTAGGGTGCGCGGCGACAGTTTCTTGCACAGCAGGGCGGCGAGGGGGGCTGCGAAGAGACCGCCGAAGACCAGGCCGGCGACCATCTTCCAGGTATCCGGTTCGCCGGCCAGGAGGATGAAGGAAGTCGCGCTGGAGATGGTCAGGAAGAACTCCGCGAAGTTCACCGAACCGATCGTGGTGCGCGGGTCGGTGCCCGAGCCGATCAGGCTGCTGGTGACCACCGGGCCCCAGCCACCACCACCAGCGGCATCGACGAAGCCACCGAACAGGGCAAGCTTGGCCACGTGCTTGGGCGCTTTGCGCTTGGCTACATGGCGGTAGGCCTTGCTCAGGATGTACAGGCCCATCAGCAGCAGATAGGCGGAGATGAAGGGTTTGAGTGCAGCGCCATCGAACTGGGTGATCAGCACTGCGCCAAGTACGGCGCCGATGATGCCTGGCAGCAGCAGGCGCAGGAACAAGGATTTGTTGACGTTGCCCAGCTTCACATGGGAAATGCCGGACAGGCCGGTGGTGAAGACTTCGGCGATGTGCACGCTGGCGCTGGCCGCGGCGGGAGAGACGCCAGTGCTGAGCAGGAAGGTGGTGGCGGTGATGCCGTAGGCCATACCCAGGGCACCATCGATGACCTGGGCGAAGAAGCCTACGGCCACCGCGCTCCAGAAGCCCCTGCTGGTCAGGGCGTTCTCGATGATTTCGAAGCCGCTATTGCCGCCATTGTCGAAGAACAGACGCCAGGCGAGGAAACCGAGCAGGCCCGCCAGGATGAGGATCGCCGCCCACATTGCAGCCCGCAGGACCGGGTGGTCGTCGGGGTGGGAAACGAAATCTTCGACTGGCGGGATTCCCAGCGCTTCGTGTTCGGTGTTGATCGAACTCTGGCTGAGATCGAGGTCGCGAATCTTCATGCGGGCACAGCGCCTGACAGTGGGTGGTAGAACAGGCTGGAATAAGCAGGGGGCTGAAGATAATTGGCTTTGCTTAGAGAGTCTAAGAAGATTTGTGCAGGTTTATATTCCATTTTGTAAGAAGCAGGCGCTGCGATCATGCCGCGTCGGAATTGCCCGGTCTGTATCTCCCCGTTTCCTGGCAACTGTATTCCCGACTTGCGACGAGCCTGGACTAGTCTGGAGCTTTCTTGTCAGGGGAGTGGGTTTCATGCGCATGCTGGGTGTGCTGGGCGGAATGAGCTGGGAGTCCACGGTGACCTACTACCAACTGCTCAATCGCGGTGTTCGTGATCGCTTGGGCGGACTGCATTCTGCGCCGTTGCTGCTGCATTCGGTGGATTTCGCGCAGATCGCCGCGCAGCAGAAGGCGGGAGAGTGGGATGCCGCTGGCGAGGTGCTGGCGCAAGCCGCAAGGGGGCTGGAAGGGGCCGGTGCGACGGCCCTGCTGCTGGCCACCAACACCATGCACAAGGTCGCTGCGGCCGTCGAGCAGGCTGTGAATATCCCGCTGCTGCACATTGGCGATGCCGTTGGCGGGGCGCTGCGTGAGGGGGGCGTCGAGCGCGCGGCCCTGCTGGGCACCCGCTTCACCATGCAGGAAGATTTCTATCGCGAGCGCCTGGATCGTAACTTCGGCATCCAGGTGTTGGTGCCCGACGCTGAGGCGATGGTGGAAATCGACCGGGTGATCTTCCAGGAGCTCTGCGTGGGTCAGTTCCTGCCTGTTGCCCGAAGCTTCTACCTCGACCAATTGGCCCAGTTGAAGGCGCGGGGCGCGCAGGCCGCCATCCTCGGTTGTACCGAAATCGGTCTGTTGCTGGACGGCTGCGCCTCGCCACTGCCGCTGGTGGACAGCGCCGAGCGACATGTGGCGATGGGCCTGGAGTGGATGTTGGGTCGCCAGCCATGATTTGTAGGAGCCAGCTTGCTGGCGAAAAAACCGCCGTTCGCTAGCAAGCTAGCTCCTACAGGGATCGCGGCTCAGGACGAACAGCTGATCTCCAGGTGCTTGCCCCATTCCGGCGGGCGCTCAGCAAAGCGTTCCATGCCTGGTTGTTCGTCGAAGGGGCGCGAAAGCACGGCATGCAGTTGGCGCACTTCGGCGTAATCGCCCTGCTGGGCGGCCTCGATGGCACGTTGGGCCAGGTAGTTGCGTAGCACGTACTTGGGGTTCACTGCATGCATTCGTGTACGGCGCGCTTGCTGGTCGTCACCATCCTGCGCCGAGCGAGCCTGGTACTCGGCGGCCCAGGCATCGAAGCCGGCGAGGTCGACGAAGTCTTCCCGCAACCTTTTCAGCGCCTGTTCGGGCGCTTCATCTCCCAGGCGGCGGAAGAACTGGCTGTAGTCCACCGCGCTGCCCTGCATCAGTTGCAGCAGACGCTGCACCAGTGCGTCGTCCGTTTCGGCGGCGGAGGTGAAGCCCAGGCGGCGGCGCATCAGGTCCTGGTAGTGCGCCTGGTAGAGCGGCAGGAACAGGTTGAGGGTTTCCCGCAGCTGTTCAACTTCGATGTAGGGCGTCAGCGCCTGGGCCAGTGCGGCCAGGTTCCAGTGGGCGATGGGCACCTGGTTGCTGAAGCTGTAGCGACCACCGTCGTCGGAGTGGTTACAGATATGGTTGGCGTCGAAGTCGTCGAGGAAGGCGTAGGGGCCGTAGTCGAAGGTGATGCCCAGGATCGACATGTTGTCGGTGTTCATCACGCCGTGGCAGAAGCCATAGGCCTGCCAGAGGGCGATCATCTCGGCATTGCGCTCCAGCACTTCGCGGAAGAAGGCGGCCCAGGGCTGCTCCTGTTCCAGGCAGTGGGGGAAGTGGCATTCGAGGACGTGCCGGCCCAAGGCTTCAAGCTGCTCGTGTTGCCGCGTGTAGTAGAAGTACTCGAAGTGGCCGAAGCGCACATGGCTGGGCGACAGGCGCAGCAGCATTGCGCCGCTTTCGCGGGTCTCCCGGTATACAGGCGTTGAGGAACCGGTCACGCACAGCGCGCGGGTGGTGGGAATGCCCAGGGCATTGAGGTACTCACTAGCGAGAAATTCACGTATGGAGCTGCGCAGCACTGCGCGACCGTCGCCCATGCGCGAATAGGGCGTCTGCCCGGCGCCTTTGAGGTGCAGGTCCCAGTGTTCGCCCGCCTCGTTCAGGACCTCGCCCAGCAGCAGGCCGCGACCGTCGCCAAGGCGCGGGTTGTAGACGCCGAACTGATGGCCGGAATAGACCATCGCCCGTGGCTCGGCATCCGCCCAGACCTTATGCCCGGTAAAGACTTCGGCGAACACCGGATCTTCGGCTACGGTCGGGTCCAGGTCGAGCAAGGCCATTGCCGCCGGGCTGGCAACCACCAGGCGCGGCTCGGCGAGGGGTTCAGGCAGCACCTCTGTGGAGAAGGCGTCACCCAAGCGGGCGAAGCGGTTGTCGAAGTTCAGCTCGTCGAGTTTTTTCATGGGTTCAGCTTGTCATGCCGCAGTGCAGGCTGGAAGTACGCAGGCAAAGCGGATCACCTGGCCTCCGGAACCGGGGTCTTGCCCTTGATCGTCACCTCGTCGACTGCTTCCTCTGCCTCCTCGACCTGCTTCTTGCTCCGGCGAGAGAGGGTGATGTCCATCTTCGGCGTACTGGACGTGTTGATGTCATGTTCCTTGAACAGCTCGTCGATGCGTCGGTTCAGTTCATCGGTGGCCAGGCCACGGTCGCTGAGTTCACGAACGTAGATCTTCAGCTCGTGGTCCAGGGTGGACGTGCCGTAGGTCTTCAGCTGCACAGTGGGCGCCGGGTCGCGCAGCACCCGCGTGTTCTCCTGGGTGGCTTGCAGCAGCAGTTTGCGCACGAGCTCAAGGTCGAGGTCGCTACTGCGGTTGACGCTGTACTCGAGCACGATCCGGGTGACGGTGTCGGTGAGGGTCCAGTTGATCAACTGGCTGGTGAGGAAGATCTGGTTAGGCACTATCACTTCCTTGCGGTCGCTGTCGGTGATGTGCGTGGCGCGAATGCGGATTCGGTTCACCGTGCCGGTGACGGTGCCGATAGTCACCAGGTCGCCGATTCGCACCGGGCGCTCGAACAGCAGGATCAGGCCGGAAATGAAGTTGGCGAAGATTGCCTGCATGCCGAAGCCGATACCGACGGAAAGCGCGGCCACCAGCCACTGCAGCTTGTCCCAGCTGACCCCGAGGGTGGACAGCGCACTGACGAATCCGATGCCGGCGATGGCGTAGGACAGCAGCGTAGTGGTGGCGTAGGCGCTGCCCTGGGCCAGCTTGAGTCGCGACAGCACCAGCACTTCCAGCAGGCCCGGCAGGTTTCGCGCGAGCGCCGTGGTGATGCCGGCGATGATCAGTGCGCCCAGAACGTCGAGCAGGCTGATCGGTACCAGGGTGGCGGCGTCGCCGGTACCGCTGGAGTACTGGTATAGGGTGACCTGATCAAGGTAGGCGAACACACTGATGAGGTCGGCCCAGACCAGGTACAGGCCGGTAATGAACACGCCCAGCAGTGCCAGGCGGATCAGGCGTAGCGATTGCTGGTTGACCTTCTCGATGTCGAGGGCCGGCTCTTCCACCACCACTTCCTCGCCCTCGGCGTTTTCCTTGGTTTGCGCCTGGCGCTTGGCGAGCACGCGCTGGTAAGCCAGGCGCCGCGCCGCCACGGCGAGGCCGCGAACGAAGGTGGCCTCGACCAGCAGCAGGAGGATCAGCAGGTAAAGGGTGGTGATCAGGCGGTCGGTGAGCTTGAGCGAGGTGTAGTAGTAGCCGAAGCCCACCGCGACGATGAGCGCCAGCGGCAGCAGGGTGAAGGCGACGCCGATCAGCAGGCGGAAGGGCGAGGTCTGCTCGCGCATCGGTTCGGCGAGCAGCAGGTTGCTCAGTACCAGGGTCATCAGGGCATAGCAGCTGAGGACCACGAGTACGCCGATGATGTCGTCGGCGAGGGCGGCCGGCTGGTGTTCGGCCACCGTGACTATGGCTACCAGCGCCATGACCACGCCGCCGAGGCGACGGATCTGGCTGCGCAGGAACGCGACCTGCGGGCGGTCCCAGTGGAAGTGCAACTCGGCGACTCCGCCCGGGGCGAGGATGCGGTAGAGGGTGTAGAACACCATCCAGGCCTGACCCATCTCCATCAGGGCCGCCCCCAGGGTGGCGTTCTGGCCGCGGGCGTCGATCTGCAGGGCGAAGCCACAAAGGACGAAGAACAGGCTGACCGGCAGGGCCAACAGCACCGTGAGAAGCAGTGCCATGGGCGTGTGCAGCTGGCTGTCACGCTTGAAGTGGCCGACGTCCTGGTTGATTTCGTTGAGCTTGGCGTAGAGGTAGCGGCGCTTCCACAGCAGGCCGCCGATTACCAGCAACAGGGGCAAGAACAGCCAGGGGCGGTCCACCAGGCCTTCGCCCAGTTCGCGCACGCCCGCGCCCCAGGGCATATCGACCAGCTGGCGCTCCAGCAGGTGGGGGGCGGACTTGAGCCAGTTGAGGTCCAGCGGCTTGTTGCTGGGAATCCAGAACATCTGCTCGTCGAGGGTGTTGCGCAGGGCCTGGGACGTTTCCTGCAACTGCTTCTGGTTGAGCTGCAGGGTGATGGATTCGTTCAGCAGGTTGTTCAGCTCGCGGCTCAGACGATCGAGCAGCTCACTGCGGGTGGAAACCAGGTCGGTCAGGGTGGTGCGCAATTCCGGCGTGACCTGCTCCGGCGGCTGATCGGCGAGCAGGCTGTCGACGTAGGCCTGGGGATTGCCCAGCTTGTCGCGCTGCTGATTCAGCTCGAACTGGTAGAGGCGGATGTCGGCGATCTCATCGGCCAGGTTGGTGTCCAGGTGCAGATGGGGCAGGGCCTGCTTCTGCTGGTAGAGAATCTTGGCCAGCAGCAGGCTGCCCTTGAGCACGCTGATCTGCTCCTCCAGGGCCTGATCGGCCTGGCTGAGGTTGTCCAGTTGCTGGCGGGTCTGCAGGTTCTGCTGGGTCAGTTCATTCAGGCGGTCGGTGGAGCGCAGCAG
The DNA here is from genome assembly GCF_029873115.1 of Pseudomonas sp. BN606. NCBI lineage: Bacteria > Pseudomonadati > Pseudomonadota > Gammaproteobacteria > Pseudomonadales > Pseudomonadaceae > Pseudomonas > Pseudomonas sp. BN606. Next base: position 101,203 of record NZ_SSOF01000077.1, read on the forward strand.
GTAGTCGGACATCTTCAGGTTGATGGCGCTTTCCTTCGCCACCACGCTGTCCGGCGTGGCCTTGTCGGCGTCGCGGGCGAGTTCCGCCACCGTCTGCTCCGAGCTTTCCCGGCGCATCTCGTTGATCACCGACTGCAGATCCTGGGTTTCCTGTTCCAGTCGGCGGATACGCTCCATGAGCAGGTCGCGGCGGCTGTTGCCGAGATCCTGCAGCAGGCTGTTACCGGCGAGCTCCTCGCGGCGCAGTTCGGTCTGAGCGGCCAGGGCGGCAAGCTCGGCATTGAGCAGGCTGCGCTGTTCTTCGCTGATGGTCTTGCCCGCCTCCTTGCCGGACTTGAGCGTGGCGTTGATCTGCTGGGTGCGCGACTGGTTGCTGCTGATCTCGGCCTGGGCCCGCTCCGGGCGGGTTTGGGAGGTGATGATCAGGCTGTTGGCTTCGGTCAGCGATTTCTGCAGCTCGGCGAGCTCGCTGCTGCGACTGTCCAGCAGCTTTTCCAGCTGCCCGAGTTCGGACTTGCCGTAGCGCTCCTTCACCGGTACCGGCGGACTGGTCTTCAGGCGTGCGAGTTCACGTTGGGATTCGCCGACAAGACGGGGAGCGCTCTCCAGTTGGCGCTTGAGGGCAGCGAGGGCCTGCTCGCTCTCCTGCTTGCTGGAGATGAAGGACTGGGTCTGCTCCTCGATCGAGGGCTTGGCCACGGTTTCGGCGCCAGCGGTCTTGCTCTCGGCAGGCGCGGCGGCCGGCTTGGGCAAGCCGGGGGTGGCAGGGGTGGCGGCTTGCAGGTAGGCCGGCGTCAGGCAGACGCCCAGCAGGGCGGCAGCGAAAAAGGTGCGCAAGGAAGCAATCATCGCGATCGGGCAGCTCGGGTTCGAATGCGGCTAATGATATGCCACGACGGCCTTTGCGGGGCTGCCGGGCACGAGCGGTTGTGATCCGGGGCGCGTATTGGCGAACCCCATGGTTTCCATGGCGGGGGCCTAGACCTGAAAGTGCCGTCCTTGAGGGTTTCCCTAGAGGAATAGCCCCGGTCGGCTCTGACCTTCGGGGAATTTGACGCCTACTTTGCGCACCTTGTTCCCTTCCATCAGAGCAACGGTCCAGGTCAGGCCGTTCCACTCCACCTGGTCGCCAACCACCGGCTCGCCGCCGATTTCATGGGCGATGAAACGACCAAGAGGCTGCTGGCCGTCCTGTTCGCCGAGCTTGAGGCCGTAGAGCGAAGCCACTGCGGATAGCTGTGCGTCGCCTTCCAGGACGAAGTCGCCGAAGAAACGCAGGTCCAGACCCCGCTGTGGTGCCTGGCTGAACAGCTTGCCCAGCGCTGAAAGGTCATGCTCATGGCCGACTACGCAGAGGATGTCGCCGGCTTCCAGGGTGGTACTGCCCGAGGGGTGCAGCAGTTCCTTGCCGCGGAAGAGTGCAGCGATGCGTGTGCCTTCAGGCATCTTCAGTTCGCGCAGGGCGGCGCCAATGCACCACTTCTCGGCTCCCAGACGGTAGACGAACAGCTCCCACTCACTGGTGGGGTGTACTTCCAGGCCGGCCCGGGAAATGGGCGCAGGCTCAGGCGGCACGGTCACGCGCAGGAGTTTGGCCGCCCAGGGCAGGCTGGTGCCTTGCAGCACCAGCGAGACCAGCACGATGAAGAAGGCAACGTTGAAGAAGAGCTGGGCATTGGGAAGCCCGGCCATCAGCGGGAATACCGCCAGAATGATGGGCACCGCGCCACGCAGGCCGACCCAGGCGATGAAGGCCTTCTCGCGGTCATGGAAGGCGCGGAACGGCGCCAGACCAAGGAAGATCGACAGCGGCCGGGCGATCACGATCATCCACAGGGCCAGGCCCAGGGCCGGCAGGATGATCGGGAAGAGTTCGTGGGGTGTCACCAGCAGGCCCAGCACAAGGAACATGCCGATTTGTGCCAGCCAGGTCAGGCCATCGAGAATATGCAGGATGCCGTGGCGCGAACGGATGGGCCGGTTGCCGAGGAACAGGCCGAACAGGTACACCGCGAGGATGCCGCTGCCATGCACGGCGTTGGTCAGGGCGAACACCAGCAGGCCGCCCGCAACCACCAGCAGGGGGTAGAGGCCGTTGGCCAGGGTCAGGCGGTTGATCATTTGCAGCATCAACCAGCCGCCGGCGAAGCCCATCACGGTGCCGACACCGAACTGCTGGATGATGTGAACGACGAAGGTCCAGCTGAAGCCACTCTGGCCGGTTGCGAGCATCTCGATCATGGTTACCGTGAGGAACACGGCCATGGGGTCGTTGCTGCCGGACTCGATTTCCAGGGTGGCACTGACGCGCTCGTTGAGGCCGCGCCCACCGAGCAGGCTGAAGACCGCCGCGGCGTCAGTAGAGCCGACGATGGCGCCGATCAGCAGACCTTCCAGGGTACTCAGGTTGAACAGCCAGGCGGCCGCGACGCCGGTCAGCCCGGCGGTTACCAGCACACCGACCGTGGCCAGGGACAGCGAGGGCCAGAGTGCCACCCGGAAGGTGGCCGCGCGGGTCCGCATGCCGCCGTCGAGCAGGATGATCGCCAACGCCAGGTTGCCGACCAGATAGGCCTGGGAATAGTTGTTGAAGACGATACCGCCGGGGCCGTCGCTGCCGGCGAGCATGCCAACCACGAGGAACACCACCAGGATGGGGACGCCGAAGCGAGATCCGAAGGCGCTGACCAGAATGCTCATGCCTACCAGCACCGCGCCGATCAGGAACAGGCTATTGACGGTGGTGGCATCCACTGGCGGCTCCTTGCAAATGGGGGGATGGAAAAACGGCATGCAGGGGCGCATGCCGGGGAATTCTAACCTGCCGGTGGCAAGGCCCTGCAAGATTTCATGCAGGGTTCTTGCCAGCGTCGGGAAGCCCTTGGGCAGGAGAAGTGGGTCGAGGTTCCCCGGAAGCGAGGCAAGCGTCCGAGAAGAGTGCGTTAGCGGAGTTGCGACGGCAGGAATTCCGATCCGTCTTGCACGGCCGTTTGCGATGTTTTGCTACGCGCAATAAAAAAGCCCCGCATGTGCGCGGGGCATGAAGAACCCTGGAAAAAGGGCTAGAACCAGTTGTCCTGCATCGCCAGGCAAGTGTCGTCGCGGGCTTCCAGCAGGGCCAGTTCATGATGGCAGCTGGGTACTTCCCAAGTGAGGAAGTAGCGCGCGGCTTGCAGCTTGCCCTGGTAGAAGTCGATGTCTGCCGCGTTGCCTCGGGCCAGGCCCTGTTCGGCGCGGATCGCCTGTTCGAGCCAGCGCCAGCCAATCACGGTGTGACCGAAGACCTTCAGGTACAGCGCCGAGTTGGCCAGCGCCTGGTTGACCTTGCCCTGCATCAGGTCGCCAAGCAGCGCCAGGGTGACGTTGGACAGGCGCGCCAGCAGGTGTTCCAGCGGCTGGCGCAGGGCGTTCAACGACTCGTATTCGGCGGCACGTTCGCAGCAGCCCTGGATCATTCGGGTCAGTTGCTTGAGGCCGGCGCCTTTGTTCTGTGCCAGTTTGCGGCCCAGCAGGTCGAGGGACTGGATGCCGTGGGTGCCTTCGTGGATCGGGTTCAGGCGGTTGTCGCGGTAGTACTGCTCAACGGGATACTCGCGGGTGTAGCCGTGGCCGCCGAGGATCTGGATAGCCAGTTCGTTGGCCTTGAGGCAGAACTCCGAAGGCCAGGACTTGACGATCGGAGTGAGCAGGTCGAGCAGCTCGTGAGCCTGCTGGCGTTCCTCTTCGGTGGCCAGGGTCTGGGTGTCGTCGAACAGGCGCGCGGAGTACAGGCCGAGATCGAAGGCGCCTTCCACGTAGGCCTTCTGGGTCAGCAGCATGCGGCGCACATCGGCGTGCTGGATGATCGACACCTGGGGCGAGGTCGGGTCCTTGCCGTCCGGCAGGCGACCCTGGGGACGTTCGCGGGCGTACTCCAGGGAGTAGAGGTAGCCGGCGTAGCCGAGCATCACCGCGCCCATGCCGACGCCAATGCGTGCTTCGTTCATCATCTGGAACATGTAGGACAGGCCGGCGTGGGGTTTGCCTACCAGGTAGCCGACACAATCGCCGTTATCGCCGAAGTTCAATGCAGTTGATGTGGTGCCACGATAGCCCATCTTGTGGAACAGGCCGGCCAGGATCACATCGTTGCGCTTGCCAAGGGAGCCATCATCGTTGACCAGGAACTTGGGCACGATGAACAGCGAGATGCCCTTCACGCCGGGCGGTGCGTCCGGCAGCTTGGCCAGCACCATGTGGACGATGTTTTCCGACAGCGGGTGGTCGCCGCCCGAGATGAATATCTTGTTGCCCTTGATGCGGTAGGTGCCATCTGCGGCAGGCTCCGCGCGAGTGCGGATATCCGACAGCGACGAGCCGGCGTGCGGTTCGGTCAGGGCCATGGTGCCGAAGAAGCGGCCGTCGATCATTGGCTGCAGGAAGCGCTGCTTCTGCTCATCGCTGCCGAAGCTTTCGATCAGATTGGCCGCCCCCATCGTCAGGAAGGGGTAGGCCGAGCTGCCGACGTTGGCCGCCTGGAAATGGGCGAAGCAGGCCTGGGACAGCAGTGTGGGCAGCTGCATGCCGCCCTGTTCGAAGCTACGCGTGGCGTTGAGGAAGCCGGCCTCGAGGAAGGCGTCTACCGCAGGTTTTACTTCCGGGATGAGAGTGGCGGCGCCGTCGACGTACTCCGGCTCCTGTTCGTCGCCCTTGCGGTTGTGCGGGGCGAAGAATTTCTCGGCGATGCTGCGAGCGGTGCCCAGGGCGGCGTCGAAGGTTTCGCGATTGTGATCGGCGAACCGTTCGCGTTGAGTCAGGGCTTCGGCGTCCAGGACTTCGTAGAGTTCGAAGGCCAGGTTGCGGGAACTGAGCAGGGTCTCGGACATGGTGGCTCTCCGGTGGAATCAGCCGAGTCTAGGTCGGTGAATGAAAGGCGCCTAGCAACATCCATGAGCGTGATAAAGGGGGTGAAGCCGTGATTGGGCGCTGGCTGGTAGAATGCGCGCCTTGCGAGGATTCCCCATGAACTACCGTCATGCCTTTCACGCCGGCAACCATGCCGACGTGCTCAAACACTTCACCCTGGCCCGTCTGATCGCGCTGCTGTCGCGCAAGGAGGCTCCCTTCGCCGTCCTCGATAGCCACGCCGGCGTTGGTCTCTATGACCTCCTGGGCGACCAGGCCAGTCGCACCGATGAATGGCGCGAAGGCATCGGTCGTATCTGGGATTTGCCCGACCTGCCCGCGCCCATGGCTGATTACCTGCGGGTGATCCATGAGCTGAACCCGGACGGTAGTCTGCGCTACTACCCGGGCTCTCCGGAGCTAGCGCGGCGCCTGACCCGACCCCAGGACCGCCTGCAACTGAACGAGAAACATCCGGTAGACGGCCAGCTGCTGAAGGACAACATGGCAGGCGACCGTCGGGTCGCCGTGCACCTGGGCGAGGGCTGGCACCTGGCGCGGGCACTGCTGCCGGTGCCGGAAAAGCGCGCGCTGATGCTGATCGATCCGCCGTTCGAACAGGCGGATGAGCTGGAACGCTGCGTCACGGCGCTCAAGGAAGCCATTGGCCGCATGCGTCAGACCGTGGTTGCCATCTGGTATCCGATCAAGGACCAGCGCCAGCTCCGGCGCTTCTATCAGGGGCTGCAGGCCAGCGGCGCGCCCAAGCTGCTGCGCGTGGAGCTGCGGGTGCACGCAGCCGACACTGCAGACTCCGGATTGAATGGTTCCGGGCTGGCCATCGCCAACCCGCCGTGGGGCATCGAGGACGAGCTGCGCCAGACCTTGCCGTGGCTCGCGGAACACCTGGCGCAGAGCAAGGGCGGCTGGCAGCTGGATTGGTTGATCGAAGAGTGAATGTGTCGGGCCGCCGCTGATCAGCCGCGGCCTGGTTGAGGTTCGATGTAGTAGGTCAGCTGCCGGCGTGGGCTGAGGTACTCCAGCACATCCAGCGGTAGTTGTGACGGGCGCAGGCTGCGGGCGATGGCCAGGCGAGGTTCCTGCTCCAGGTCCAGGATCAGCGCCTCCTGCTTCGGGATATCCGGATCGTGGACGACCAGCGTCGGTTTCAGCGGCTGAGACGGATTCACGCCCAATACCAATGCCAGGCGGTCGTCATCCAATTGCACCAGGCTGCCCGGTGGATAGACGCCCATGGCGCGAATGAAAGCCTTCAGCGCTACTTCGTCGAAATGCGCACGCTGCTGCTTGAACATCAGCGCCAAGGCCTCATGGGGGCTCAGGGCGCTGCGCGGGTCGAGCGGGTTGCACAGGTTGTCGAACTGGTTGGCGATGGCCACCAGCTTGCTCAGCCGGCCAATGCCCGCTTCCTTCAGGCCGCGTGGATAGCCGCTGCCGTCGCAACGCTCATGGTGCTCGTGGATGATGCGCAGTACCTCGTCGTCCAGCATCAGCCGTTGCCCCATGCGCAGGCCGAAGTCGGTGTGCAGTTGCAGGAACTGTTGCTCTGCCTTGGTCAAAGGCTCGCTTTTCAGCAGTACCTTGCTCGGAACCTCCATCTTGCCAATGTCATGCAGAAGCCCGCCGAGGCCCAGGCTGTGGCAGGCCTCGGCATCCAGGCCGAGCTGACGGCCCAGCAACAGGGCAAGTACCGTGACGTTGAGCGCGTGGAAGTAGCTGTCTTCGGCAGCTTTGCCGGTGATGCTGTGGAGCACCGCGCCGGGGCCGCCGAGCAGGGTGTCGACCAGGTCGACGACGATTGCCCCGGCCTGCTTCACGGCCTCTTCCGGCCGGCTGCGCAACGTCTGGTTGAGCGTCTTGACCTGCTGGCTGGCCTGGATGAATCGACGGTCCACCTCGGCCACCCGCTGGCGTAACTGGCGGAGCTTTTCACTGCGAACCTGACGCGCCTGGGCTTCCGGGTCGTCAGCGACTGTCGCCGGGGGCGGTGATTCCTGCTCGGCGTGTGGCGGCAAGGGCTCGCAGTCGCTACGCGTCGGGTCGTAGCGCAGCCGGTTCAGGCCGAGGGCCTGCAGGGCCCGAACCTGTGCGTCGTCCTTGATCTTGAAGTTGCTGAACGCGAAGTCGTGCTCCCACCAGCCCAGCTCCAACTGGATGTACAGGCCGATGCAGAGTTGTTCGGGTTGGATGTAGTGATGTCGGGACGGCATACCGAGTAACTGGTGGCGACTGGCCACTCGAGTCTAATCCTTCGGTAACCGCCCCGTCTGCCCTTCTTCAGGCTGGCATGCACACGCCGGTGCCACCCAGGCCGCAATAGCCGCCGGGATTCTTCGCCAGGTATTGCTGGTGATAGGCCTCGGCGTAATAGAAGGTGGGCGCCTCGCGGACTTCGGTAGTGATGGTGCCAAATCCGGAATGCTCCAGTTCCGCCTGGAAGCGCTCCTGGCTCGCACTGGCAGCGGTCAGTTGGTCTTCGTCATAGCAAAAGATGGCGGAGCGGTACTGGGTGCCGACGTCGTTGCCCTGGCGCATGCCCTGGGTCGGGTTGTGCGATTCCCAGAAGACTTTCAGCAGTTCGTCGAAACTGGTTTTTTGCGGATCGAATACCACCAGTACCACTTCCGTGTGCCCGGTCAGGCCGGAACAGACTTCGTCGTAGGTGGGGTTCGGGGTGAGGCCGCCTGCATACCCAACGGCCGTCGACCAGACCCCCGGCTGTTGCCAGAAGCGCCTTTCAGCGCCCCAGAAGCAACCCAGGGCGAACTGCACCATTTGCAAGCCGGCGGGGAAGGGGCCTTGCAGCGGGCGGCCATTGACGTAGTGACTGTCGGGCACCGGCATTGGCGTCTCGCGGCCTGGCAGGGCCTGAGCGGCGCTGGGCAGCTCGAGTTTGTGGGCGAGTATTTGCGAACGCAGGACCATCAGCCGTCTCCTCGGGATTCAATGAATCCCGATGTTACTCCGATTGCACAGTCGTTTTTCAACGGCTGTTCAAGTGCCCTTGCGGCAGGGGTAACGACCGAGGTTTTCGAACAGGTGCTTGCCGGAAATCGGCTTGTCGAACAGATAACCCTGACCCACATCGCAATGCTGGCGGCGGAGGAAACCCAGCTGGGCGGCGGTCTCGATGCCTTCGGCGACCACTTTGAGCTTGAGCTTGTGGGCCATGGCGATGACGGCGGAGGTGATCTCCTTGTCGTCCTGGTTCTCAGGGATGTCCTTGATGAAGCTGCGATCGATCTTGATCACGTCGATGGGGAATTTCTTCAGGTAGCTCAGTGAGGAGTAGCCGGTACCGAAGTCATCCATGGCCAGGGTCAGGCCCAGGCTCTTCAGGTCATTGAGTTGATGCCGAGTATCGTCGGTGGCTTCCAGCAGTAGGCCTTCGGTGAGTTCTAGCTCCAGGTGCTTCGGCGGCAACTGTTCTTCGTGGAGGATGGCGGCGATGGAGCCTACCAGGTCGGGGTCGCTGAATTGCTTGGGCGACAGGTTGATCGCCACCTGCAGATCGCCCAGTCCTGCGGCGGCGAGGCGCTTGCACATGCGGCAGGCTTCGCGGATCACCCATTTGCCGATGGGGATGATCATGCCGGTTTCTTCCGCCACGCTGATGAACTGGTCCGGGCTGATCATGCCCTTCTCCGGGTGATGCCAGCGCAGCAATGCCTCCATGCCTAGCAGCTGACCGCTTTTGAGGCATAGCTTGGGTTGGTAGAAGACTTCCAGCTCGTTCTGTGCCAGGGCGCGGCGCAGGTTGTTCTCGACGAACAGCTTGTAACTGGCTTCTGCATTCAGCGCTTCGGTGAACAGCTGCAGTTGGTGCTTGCCGTTGGCCTTGGCCTTGTGCAGGGCGAGGCCTGCGTGCTTCATCAGAGTCTGCGGGTCGCGCCCGTGAAGTGGTGCGCAGGCAAGGCCAAGGGATCCGGTGACGCTGATCAGCTGGTTGTCGACGAACAGTGGTTTGTCGAGGGTCTGCAACACCTGGGCGGCAATCTTCTGGCCGTTTTCCAGGTCGGCCCCGTCGAGCAGCACGGCGAACTCGTTACTGGCGAAACGCGCGAGGATGCCACTCGGGCTCAGGCTGTTGCGCAGGCGCCGCGCCAGGCTCACCAGTAGCTTGTCACCGGTCTGGTGGCCGAGGCTGTCGTTGATCCGCTTGAAGTTGTCGATATCCACCAGGAGCAGGCAGAGGGGCGTATCGCGGTCACTGTTGAAGCGCTCTTCGACGGTACGGATGAAATAGGGGCGGTTGCCGAGGCCGGTGAGGTTGTCCGTGTAGGCCAGCTTTTCGATGCGCTGCTGGGCTAGCTTGCTCTGGGTGACGTCCTCGTAGATCCCGATGTAGTGAGTGAGCTCACCGTCTTCACCGAACACCTTGGAAATGGACAGCTGGCCCCAGTAAGGCTCGAGGTTCTTGCGCCGGCTGCGGAACTCGCCCTGCCAGCTGTTGCAGGCGGCCAGGCCCGAACTGGTGTCGAACAGCAGCTCGCTGAGGTTTTCCAGGGCTGGCAGGTCCGAAAGGCGACGGCCGTGTACTTCATCGGCGCTGTACTGGGTGATGGCGGTGAAGCTCGGGTTGACGTACTCCACCAGGCCGTCGCGATCCACCAGCAGGAAGGCGCTGGCGCTCTGTTCCACGGCGCGTTGGAAGAGGTGCAGGGCGCTGGTGGCGTGGCGTCGCTGCTGGTTCACGAGCACTTGCGCGAATTGGTCGGCCAGCTCACCGGCGAAGGCAATCTCATCGGTCTGCCAGACCCTTGGAGCACCGATGTGTTCCAGGCAGAGCACGCCGACAACCTCGCCCCCGATACGGATGCTGGCGTCAAGCATTGCGGTAATGCCCTGCGGCTTGAGGTAGCTCCTGGCCAGCTCGCTGGTGCGCGGGTCGCTCTGGGCATTGTGGGCATCGATGGCACGGCCACTGTGCAGCGCTTCGAGGTAGCGCGGGAATTGGCTCATTTCCATCGCGCTCGGGTGCTCGTGGTGATCCTGGTCGCGACGGAACAGGCTGACCGCGCTCAATTGGATGCCGTCGAACAGCCAGATGCCGACACGGGCCACATCGTAGGCCTCGCAGGCAGCCTGGGTAATCAGCTGTGCAGCTTCCTGAGCCGGGTTGCTGGAACTGTAGCGATGGCGCGCCAGGCGTACGATCAGGCTCTGCTGGGCGCGGGAGCGGATCAGGTGTTGCAGGTGGTCGTCCTGGGAACGCTGATAGAGCTCCAGAGAAGTGCGTAGTCGGCTGTTCTGGGCTTCCAGATCAAGGTTCTTCAGCCGCTCTTTTTGTTCGGGTGCTTCGCCTGCCACCAGCAGGTAGCCACGCAGCAGTTGACGTCCGTGCTGCTGGAACGACTCGCCAACTTCCTGCAGGCGCAAGGGGCCGTTGGGCGAATGCAGGGTGTACTGGATGGAGTAATGGGGGTGCTCGGCCAGTTGCAGTTGCACCTCGTCATGCAGCCGATAGCGACTTTCCGGCTCCATCAGGCTGGCATAGGGTGCGTCGATCAGGGCACAGAGTTCGCTGGCCGGAAGGCCGAAGGCGCGCTCGCAAGTCGGGTCGAGGAAAAGCATCGCCCAGCTGGCCTCGTTGAGCCGCTCGAAACGCATCAGGCCCAGTCGCGAGGGGACGGGCAACTGCGTCACTATCTCGGCCACCGTACGGCTGGCGGCATCGGGATGGCTCTTCATCGGGCGCTGGGCTTCCACTTCTCTGACCGGTAGAGGGGCCGGCCTACTTCTTCAAAGCATCGGGCAAGGGTGCATCATGATGATGGCACTGGCAAGCATGCCGCACGGTGCAGTTCGCGAGTGGAAAACGGCGGATGGAAATTGTGCGCGGTCGCACAGTCGGCTTGCGCACAGGGGGCTTCGAGTGGTCAAAAAAAACCCCGCCTCAGGGGGGCGGGGTTGAGGTACGAGCGTGGCGTGCTCGCGAATTACAACGAGTTACAGCAGCATGGTGCGAATATCTCCCAGCACGTCACCGAGACGCTTGGTAAAGCGCGCGGCGGCGGCACCGTTGATCACGCGGTGATCGTAGGAAAGCGACAGCGGCAGCATCAGGCGCGGCTGGAAGGCCTTGCCATCCCAGACCGGCTGCATCGCGGCCTTGGACACACCGAGGATCGCCACCTCCGGCGCGTTGACGATCGGCGTGAAGCCGGTGCCGCCAATGTGGCCGAGGCTGGAGATGGTGAAGCAGGCACCCTGCATGGCATCGGCGGACAGCTTCTTGGTGCGGGCTTTCTCCGCCAGTTCGGCGGCCTCGGCGGCCAGTTGCAGCAGGCTCTTCTGGTCGACGTCGCGGATCACCGGTACCAGCAGGCCGTCCGGGGTGTCCACGGCAAAGCCGATGTGCACGTACTTCTTGCGGATCAGCGCCTTGCCACTGGGAGCCAGGGAGCTGTTGAAGTCCGGCAGTTCCTTGAGCAGGTAGGCGCAGGCCTTGAGCAGCAGCGGCAGGACGGTCAGCTTGACGCCGGCCTTCTCTGCTACTGCTTTCTGGGCCACGCGGAAGGCTTCCAGCTCGGTGATGTCGGCCGAGTCAAACTGCGTCACGTGCGGCACGTTGAGCCAGCTGCGATGCAGGTTAGCGGCACCGACTTGCATCAGGCGAGTCATGGCCACTTCTTCGATTTCGCCGAACTTGCTGAAGTCCACCGCCGGGATCGGCGGGATGCCAGCGCCACCGGCTGCACCGGCGGAGGCCGCGGCCGGAGCTTCCTTGGCCTTCTGCATCATGGCTTTGACGTACGCCTGTACGTCTTCCTTGAGCACGCGGCCATGGGGGCCGGTGGCCGGTACTGCATTCAGTTCGACGCCGAACTCGCGGGCGAGCTGGCGAACCGCCGGACCTGCGTGGACCTTGGCACCGCTGGAGCGCGCCGGTACGCCGGTGGTGTTCGCCGCAGCGGCAGCCAGGGCCGCGATGGCAGCGACTTCGGCGGCAGCCACCGGGTGGGCACCCTCAGGTACGCGGTGCGCAGGTTGTTGGGCAGCAGGTGCGGCGGCCGGAGCCGGAGCAGCAGCGCCCGCAACCTTGAGCTTGAGAATCAGGTCGCCGGTGCCGACTTCAGCGTCCAGCTGGACCTCGACGCTCTCCACCACGCCTGCGGCGGGAGAGGGGATCTCCATGCTGGCCTTGTCGGATTCCAGGGTGATCAGCGACTGCTCGGCTTCGATGGTGTCGCCGGCCTTCACCAGAACTTCGATGACCTTGGCCTTGCCGGCCGAGCCGATATCCGGAACCTTGACGTCCTGCACCGAGGCGGTGGCTGCCGGCGCAGGGGCTGCGGCCGGAGCGGCGGCAGGTGCCGGTGCGGCAGCGGGTGCAGCAGCCTGGGCAGGCGCCGCAGCAGCCGGAGCTGCACCTGCAACGCGCAGTTTGAGGATCAGGTCGCCGGTGCCGACGTCGGCATCCAACTTGACTTCGACACTCTCCACTACACCGGCTACAGGAGAGGGAATCTCCATGCTGGCCTTGTCGGATTCCAGGGTGATCAGCGACTGCTCGGCTTCGACGGTGTCGCCGGCCTTCACCAGAACTTCAATGACCTTGGCGGTACCGCCCGAGCCGATGTCTGGAACCTTGATGTCCTGCACGCTGGAGCTGGCTGCCGCAGGTGCGGCAGCCGGGGCAGGGGCGGCGGCTTTCGCTTCGGCAGCGGGTGCAGTAGTCGGAGCCGGTGCGGGCGCCGCAGCAGCGGCACCCTCGACTTCCAGCTCCAGAAGCTCATCGCCTTCTTTCAGGCGATCGCCCAGCTTGACCTTCAGGCTCTTGATCACGCCGGCCTTGGGGGCCGGGATTTCCATGCTGGCCTTGTCGGACTCCAGGGTCAGCAGGCTCTGATCGGCTTCGATGCGGTCGCCAACCTTGACGAACAGCTCGATCACTTCACCTTCGCCGCTGCCGATGTCGGGTACGCGAATCAATTCACTCACAATGCGTCTCCTCAGCAGTCCAGCGGGTTACGTTTTTCAGGATCGATGCCGAACTTGGCGATGGCCTCGGCCACAACCTTGGGTTCGATCTCGCCGCGGTCTGCCAGGGCCTCCAGGGCTGCCAGGACCACCCAGTAACGGTCCACTTCGAAGAAGTGGCGCAGTTTCTTGCGGGTGTCGCTGCGGCCGAAACCGTCGGTACCGAGAACCTTGTACTCCTTGCTCGGGACCCACTGGCGGATCTGGTCGGCAAACAGCTTCATGTAGTCGGTAGAGGCCACGACCGGGCCTTTGCGGCCGCTCAGGCACTGCTCGACATAGGTCTGCTTCGGCTTCTGTTCCGGGTGCAGGCGGTTCTGGCGCTCGACTGCCAGGCCATCGCGGCGCAGCTCGTTGAAGCTGGTGACGCTCCAGACATCGGCGCCGACGTTGAACTGCTCGCGGAGGATCTTCGCCGCCTCCTGGACTTCGCGCAGGATGGTGCCCGAACCCAGCAGTTGCACGTGATGCGCGGCTTCCTTCTTGTCCTCTTCGAGGAGGTACATGCCCTTGATGATGCCTTCCTCGGCACCTGCCGGCAGCGCCGGCTGGGTGTAGGCCTCGTTCATCACGGTGATGTAGTAGAAGATGTTCTGCTGTTCTTCGGCCATCTGGCGGATGCCCTCACGCACGATCACCGCCAGCTCGTAGCCGAAGGTGGGGTCGTATGTGCGGCAGTTCGGGATGGTGGCCGCCATGAGGTGGCTGTGGCCGTCCTCGTGCTGCAGGCCTTCACCGTTCAGGGTGGTACGGCCGGCGGTGCCGCCGATCAGGAAACCACGGGCGCGGCTGTCGCCGGCTGCCCAGGCCAGGTCACCGATACGCTGGAAGCCGAACATCGAATAGAAGATGTAGAACGGCAGCATCGGCTGGTTGTGGTTGCTGTAGGAGGTACCGGCGGCAATGAAGGAGGACATGGCGCCTGCTTCGTTGATGCCTTCCTCGAGGATCTGGCCCTTCTTGTCCTCGCGGTAGAACATCACCTGGTCCTTGTCGACGGGCTCGTAGAGCTGGCCGACCGAGGAGTAGATACCCAGCTGGCGGAACATGCCTTCCATGCCGAAGGTACGGGCTTCGTCCGGGATGATCGGGACGATGCGCTGGCCCAGTTCCTTGTCCTTGACCAGCTGCGCCAGGATGCGCACGAAGGCCATGGTGGTGGAGATTTCACGATCACCCGAGCCGTCGAGGATGGCCTTGAGGGTTTCCAGTGGCGGAGTCGGGATGCTGAAGCTGTTGACACGACGCTGCGGCACATAGCCACCCAGGGCGGCGCGGCGCTCATGCAGGTACTTGTATTCTGCACTGCCTTCCTGCGGACGGAAGAAGGGTAGCTTTTCCAGGTCGGCGTCGTTGACCGGAATGTCGAAGCGGTCGCGGAACTGCTTCAGGCTCTCGACATCGACCTTCTTGGTGTTGTGAGCGGTGTTCTTCGCTTCGCCCGCACCGGTGCCGTAACCCTTGATGGTCTTGGCCAGGATGACAGTGGGCTGGCCCTTGTGGTTGACCGCCTGGTGGTAGGCCGCATAGACCTTGTAGGGGTCGTGGCCGCCACGGTTGAGCTTCCAGATCTCGTCATCGGAAAGGTCCTGCACCATTTCCTTGAGTTCCGGGGTGTTGAAGAAGTTTTCGCGGACGTAAGCACCGTCCTTGGCCTTGTAGTTCTGGTATTCGCCGTCGACCACTTCGTCCATGCGACGTTGCAGGGTGCCGTTGGTGTCCTTGGCGAACAGCGGGTCCCAGAAGCGACCCCAGACCACCTTGTTGACGTTCCACTGGGCTCCGCGGAAGACGCCTTCCAGTTCCTGGATGATCTTGCCGTTGCCGCGAACCGGGCCATCGAGGCGCTGCAGGTTGCAGTTGATGACGAAGATCAGGTTGTCCAGCTTCTCGCGGCCGGCCATGGAGATGGCGCCGAGGGATTCCGGCTCGTCGCACTCGCCGTCGCCCATGAAGCACCAGACTTTCTGCTTGCCGGCGGGGATGAAGCCGCGGCTTTCCAGGTACTTCATGAAGCGTGCCTGGTAGATCGCCTGGATCGGACCGAGGCCCATGGATACGGTGGGGAATTGCCAGAAGTCCGGCATCAGCCAGGGGTGCGGATAGGAGGACAGGCCCTTGCCGTCCACTTCCTGACGGAAGTTGACCATCTGGTCTTCGCTGATACGCCCTTCCATGAAGGCGCGGGCATAGATGCCGGGGGAGGCGTGGCCCTGATAGAAGATCAGGTCGCCGCCATGCTCTTCGGTGGGAGCCTGGAAGAAGTAGTTGAAGCCGATGTCGTAGAGAGTTGCCGAGGAAGCGAAGCTGGAAATGTGACCGCCCAGGTCCGGGTCGTTCAGGTTGGTGCGCATCACCATTGCCAGGGCATTCCAGCGCACCATGGAGCGAATGCGGCGTTCCATGAACAGGTCGCCGGGCATGCGTGCTTCGTGGGTTACCGGGATGCTGTTGCGGTACGGCGTAGTGATGGCGTAGGGCAGTTGGGTGCCGCTGCGGGTCGCCAGCTCACCCATGCGGGTCAGCAGGTAGTGCGCGCGGTCTTCGCCTTCTTTGTCGAGTACGGACTCCAGGGAATCCAGCCATTCCTGGGTTTCGACGGGATCGAGGTCTTGCATGGCTTGCTCCAGGGCGGAAAGGCTTCCAGAATCGGATGCCAGTGGTCACGGCCGGCCTTGTGGGGCGGTCGCGGCGAAATTCTTGTTACCGGGGGTAGAACCGGGCTCGTGTAGTTTTACTACAAATCGACGAAGGTTTCAGCCCTCTGGATACAATCTTTCGTAGTAAAACTACAGACTGCGAGGCGCAGTCGTCTGAAGGCCCCGAGTTAGAGCTGTTCCGCCACCGCTGCGCCAGCCACGGGTCCAGCCTCGGCCCGCAGCCCAGAAAGGATAGACCATGAGCCTGCCGCCGCTGGCCGACCTGTCGGCCAACCTCCAGCCCAGCGCCGATCGGGCGTTGTCTGCCGTCCGTGTTGCCCTCGCCGAGCGAACGCCGGACTTCGATAGTTGGCCCGACGAGCGGCAGCAGGCATTCGCCCGCGTCGCTGCGGCCAGTGACTTCGTCTCCGATCAGGCACAGCGTGATCCGGCAATGCTGCTGGCTCTGGCGGCTACCGGTGAGCTGGAACGGCCGCTGGCACCTGGCGAGCTGCGCGACCAGGTCGCGGAGCTGCTGGAGGACTGCACGGAAGAGGATGATCTCGGCCGACGCCTGCGCCGCTATCGCAATCGCCAGCAACTGCGCATTATCTGGCGCGATCTGACCCGGCAGGCCGATCTGGCGGAAACCTGCCGTGACCTCTCCGACCTCGCTGACGCGTGCATCGATCTGGCCTACCACTGGCTCTACAGCCGACATTGCGCTCAGTTCGGAACGCCGATCGGCCGGCGCTCTGGCCAGCCGCAGCATCTTGTAGTGCTGGGTATGGGCAAGTTGGGTGCCTTCGAGCTGAACCTGTCTTCCGATATCGACCTGATCTTCGGCTACCCGGAAGGTGGCGAGACTGAGGGTGCCAAGCGCGCCCTGGATAATCAGGAGTTCTTCACCCGCCTCGGCCAGCGACTGATCAAGGCGCTGGATGCGATAACCGTGGACGGTTTCGTTTTCCGTGTGGACATGCGTCTGCGTCCTTATGGTTCCTCCGGTCCGCTGGTGTTCAGCTTCAATGCGCTCGAGCAGTACTACCAGGACCAGGGGCGTGACTGGGAACGCTACGCCATGATCAAGGCGCGGACCGTGGGCGGTGACCAGGCTGCTGGTGCCCAACTCCTGCAAATGCTGCGCCCCTTCGTCTATCGCCGTTACCTGGACTTTTCCGCCATCGAGGCGCTGCGCTCGATGAAGCAACTCATCCAGCAGGAAGTGCGCCGCAAGGGCATGACCGAGAACGTCAAGCTAGGCTCCGGCGGCATTCGCGAGGTGGAGTTCATCGCCCAGGCGTTTCAGCTTATCCACGGTGGTCGCGACCTCAGCCTGCAACAGCGGCCGCTGTTGACGGTCCTGAATACGCTGGAAGGCCAGGGTTATCTTCCGTCGCCAGTGGTGGCGGAGCTGAAGGAGGGCTACGAATTCCTCCGTTATACCGAGCATGCCCTGCAGGCTATTGCCGACCGCCAGACCCAGATGCTGCCGGACAACGACCTCGATCGCGCGCGCGTGGCCTTCATCATGGGATTCGATGGTTGGGCAGCCTTTCACGAGCGCCTGATGCACTGGCGCGGGCGTGTCGAATGGCACTTCCAGCAGGTGATCGCCGACCCGGATGAAGAAGAGGGCGGCGACGGCGAAAGCTGCATCGGTGGGGAATGGCTGCCGCTCTGGGAAGAGGCGCTGGATGAAGAGAGCGCTTGCCGACAGTTGGGTGAGGCTGGCTTTGCCGAGCCTGGCGCCGCCTGGCGTCGACTCACGGACCTGCGCAACGGCCCTCAGGTGCGAGCGATGCAGCGTCTTGGTCGTGAGCGGCTGGATGCCTTCATTCCGCGCCTGCTGAACCTGACCGTTGAGCATGAAAAGCCCGACCTGGTGCTGGAGCGGGTACTGCCCCTGGTGGAGAAGGTGGCAAGGCGTTCCGCCTATCTGGTTCTACTGACCGAGAACCCAGGTGCACTTCAGAGGCTGATCGAGCTCTGCGCTGCCAGCCCCTGGATCGCCGAGCAGATCACTCGCTTCCCGTTACTGCTGGATGAGCTGCTCAATGAAGGGCGTCTCTATCGTCCGCCGCTGGCTCCCGAGCTGGCTGCCGAGCTGCGCGAGCGCCTGACGCGCATTCCCGAAGACGACCTGGAACAGCAGATGGAAGCCTTGCGGCATTTCAAGCTGGCCCACAGCCTTCGCGTG
Source organism: Pseudomonas sp. BN606 (assembly GCF_029873115.1). NCBI lineage: Bacteria > Pseudomonadati > Pseudomonadota > Gammaproteobacteria > Pseudomonadales > Pseudomonadaceae > Pseudomonas > Pseudomonas sp. BN606. The sequence goes on from NZ_SSOF01000077.1 coordinate 118,930, forward strand.
GCCGCTTCGGAAATCGCCGGCACGCTGCCGCTCATGAAGGTCAGCGATTACCTGACCTGGCTTGCCGAGGCCATCCTTGACCAGGTTCTGGCGCTGTCGTGGCGCCATACCGTAGCCAAGCACGGTACGCCCAAGCGCGCTGATGGCAGCCTCTGCGACCCGGATTTCATCATCGTCGGTTACGGCAAGGTGGGTGGCCTGGAGTTCGGCCACGGCTCGGACCTGGACCTGGTATTCATCCATGACGGCGACCCGCAGGCCGAAACCGATGGCGCCAAGCCCATCGACGGGGCGCAGTTCTTTACCCGCCTGGGCCAGCGAATCATTCACTTGCTGACGACCCAGACCACTTCCGGCGCCCTGTATGAGGTGGACATGCGCCTGCGCCCGTCGGGTGCGGCGGGCCTGCTTGTCAGTTCCCTCGGTGCGTTCCAGCGCTACCAGGAGAATGAGGCCTGGACCTGGGAACACCAGGCGCTGGTGCGCGCGCGGGTGCTTGTGGGCTCCCCGCGCGTCGCCACTGCGTTCGAACAGGTTCGCCTGGCGGTGCTCGGTCGTGAGCGCGACCTGGCCACGCTGCGTGTCGAGGTCAGCGAGATGCGGACCAAGATGCGTGACAACCTCGGTACTCGCGAAACCGGCGCCGGCACGGGGCAGAATGCCTTCGAGGCCGCGGCGGCCTTCGATCTGAAGCAGGATGCCGGCGGTATCGTCGATATCGAATTTATGGTGCAATATGCGGCCCTGGCCTGGTCACGACAGCATCCCGAGCTGGTTCGTTACACCGATAACATCCGCATCCTGGATGGCCTGGAACAGGCAAAACTGCTGGCAGGCGACGAGGTTCGTCTACTGCAGGAGGCCTACAAAGCCTACCGTTCAGCGGCTCACCGCCAGGCCCTGCAAAAGCAGCCGGGGGTGGTGCGCGGGGACCAGTTCCACGCGGAGCGCCAAGGCGTGACGCGGATCTGGCGCGAGTTGGGGTTGAACTGACTCGAATGGCTGAACCAATCGAATTCTTGAGGAGCTGGCAATATGTCGATGGCCGATCGTGATGGCGTGATCTGGTATGACGGCGAACTGGTGCCGTGGCGCGAAGCAACCACTCACGTCCTGACCCACACCCTGCATTACGGCATGGGCGTGTTCGAAGGCGTGCGCGCCTACAACACCCCGGACGGCACCGCCATTTTCCGCCTGCAGGCGCACACCGACCGTCTGTTCGACTCCGCCCACATCTTCAACATGGAGATTCCCTTTTCCAAGGAAGAAATCAACGAAGCGCAGCGCGCCGCCGTTCGTGAAAACGGCCTGGAAAGCGCCTACCTGCGCCCAATGGTGTTCTTCGGCAGCGAAGGCATGGGGCTGCGCGCTACCGGCCTGAAGGTCCATGTAATCGTCGCCGCCTGGCATTGGGGCGCCTACATGGGCGAAGAAGCGCTGGTCAACGGCATCAAGGTGCGCACCAGCTCCTACACTCGCCACCACGTCAACATCTCGATGACGCGCGCCAAGGCCAACGGCAACTACATCAACTCGATGCTGGCCCTGCAGGAAGCCATCTCCGGCGGCGCCGACGAGGCCATGCTGCTGGACCCGGAAGGCTACGTGGCAGAGGGTTCGGGCGAGAACATCTTCCTGGTCAAGGATGGTGTGGTGTACACCCCGGAAGTGACTTCCTGCCTCAATGGCATCACCCGTGGAACCATCCTGACCCTGGCCGGCGAGCTGGGCATCAAGGTGGTCGAGAAGCGCATCACCCGTGACGAGGTGTACATCGCCGATGAGGCCTTCTTCACCGGTACCGCCGCTGAAGTCACCCCGATCCGCGAAGTGGACGGTCGCAAGATTGGCATCGGCCGTCGCGGTCCGGTGACCGAGAAGCTGCAGAAAGCCTACTTCGACCTGGTGACCGGCAAGACCTCCGCCCACGGCGAGTGGCGCACCCTGGTCAAGTAATCCGACTAAGCTGCACGCGGCAAGCCGCAAGCTGCAAGTGGTGACCGCCGCTTGGAGCTTGCGGCTTGTCGCTTGAGGCTTGAAGCTGCCTTTATGAAGATTCTCATCGTAGGACCCTCCTGGGTCGGCGACATGGTGATGGCGCAGACACTCTTCCAGTGCCTGAAAGCCCGCCATCCCGACTGTCAGATCGACGTGTTGGCCCCTGAGTGGAGCCGGCCCATCCTCGAGCGCATGCCTGAAGTGCGCCAGGCCCTGAGCTTCCCGATTGGCCACGGTGTGCTGGATATCGCCAGCCGGCGCAAGATCGGCAAATCCCTGGTGGGGCAGTATGACCAGGCGATCCTCCTGCCAAACTCGCTGAAGTCGGCCCTGGTGCCCTGGTTCGCCGACATTCCCAAGCGCACTGGCTGGAAGGGCGAGATGCGCTACGGCCTGCTGAACGACATTCGTACGCTCGACAAGTCTCGCTACCCGCTGATGATCGAGCGTTTCATGGCCCTGGCCTTCGAGCCCGACGTCGAGCTGCCCAAGCCCTATCCGCGCCCTTCGCTGCGGATCGATCCGGTCAGCCGCGACGCGGCACTGGCCAAGTTCGGCCTTGGCCTGGATCGCCCGGTGCTGGCGCTCTGCCCGGGGGCGGAGTTCGGCGAAGCGAAGCGATGGCCCGCCGAGCACTACGCCAAGGTGGCTGAGCTGAAGATCCGCGCCGGATGGCAAGTCTGGCTGTTCGGATCGAAGAACGACCACCCGGGCGGCGAAGACATCCGCATGCGCCTGATCCCAGGTCTGCGTGAGGAGGCGGTGAATCTCTCTGGTGAAACCAGTCTGGCGGAAGCCATCGACCTGCTCTCCTGCGCCAGCGCCGTGGTGTCCAATGACTCCGGGCTGATGCACGTGGCTGCTGCACTCGCGCGTCCGTTGGTGGCGGTTTACGGCTCGACCTCGCCGCAGTTCACACCGCCTCTGGCCGAGCAGGTGGAGATCGTCCGACTTGGTCTGGAATGCAGTCCCTGCTTCGAACGAACCTGCCGCTTCGGCCACTACAACTGCCTGCGCGAGCTCAAGCCGCGTCCGGTGATCGAAGCCCTGGACCGCCTGGTGCCGGACCCGCTCGAACTGGTGGAGAGTCGCTGAGTGCGGGTACTACTGATCAAGACTTCTTCACTGGGCGATGTCATCCACACCCTGCCGGCACTGACCGATGCTGCTCGTGCTATTCCCGGCATCCAGTTCGATTGGGTTGTCGAGGAAGGTTTTGCCGAGATCCCGGCCTGGCACCCGGCCGTGGCCCACGTCATCCCGGTGGCCGTCCGGCGCTGGCGAAAGAACATCTGGCAGACGCTCAGGAGCGGCGAGTGGCGTCGCTTCAAGCGCCGCCTGCGGGAAACCCGCTACGACCTGGTGATCGATGCTCAGGGCCTGCTGAAAAGTGCCTTGCTGACGCGCTATACCAAAGCCCCTGTGGTTGGCTTGGATCGCGATTCTGCCCGTGAGCCGCTGGCCAGCCACTTCTATGACTGTCGCTATCCTGTGGCCTGGGGGCAGCACGCCGTCGAGCGCGTGCGCCAGCTGTTCGCGCAGGCCCTGGACTACCGCGTACCGGAAGGTGTGGGCAATTACGGCTTGAACCGTTCGCAGCTCGCTGACGCTCCAGATGGTTCGCCCTATCTGCTGTTCCTCCATGGCACCACCTGGGAAACCAAGCACTGGCCAGAGAAGTACTGGCGCGAGCTCGCCGAGCGCACCTGCGATCATGGCTGGCATGTGCGCCTTCCGTGGGGTAACCAGGCGGAAAAGGCCCGCGCCGAACGCATCGCCGAAGGCTTGGAAAAGGCCGCAGTGCTCCCCAGATTATCCCTGGCGGGAATGGCCAAGGTGGTAGCCGGGGCCCGCGCATGTGTGGCGGTGGACACTGGTCTCGGGCACCTTGCCGCTGCGCTGGATGTGCCGACCCTGTCGCTCTACGGTCCGACTAATCCCGGCTTCACCGGCGCCTATGGCCGGTCGCAGATCCACTTGGGCAGCGACTTCCCTTGTGCGCCCTGCCTGAAGAAGACCTGTGTCTACAAGCCGACGGCGGAGGATATTCGCCTGTTCGACCTGAAGCGCGAACAGCCGCTATGTTTTACCCGGCTGAATCCGCAGCGTGTGGCGACCCAGCTGGAAGCCCTGCTGCTGACCGAGGATATCCACTGATGCAATTGGCATTCGTGCTCTACAAGTACTTCCCCTTCGGTGGCCTGCAGCGCGACTTCATGCGCATCGCCCTGGAGTGCCAGCGCCGTGGGCATGCCGTTCGCGTCTATACGATGATCTGGGAAGGCGATATCCCGGAAGGTTTCGAGGTTCTGATCGCGCCGGTCAAGGCGTTGTTCAACCACAAGCGCAATGAGAAATTCACCGCCTGGGTCGAGGCTGATCTGGCTCGGCGTCCGGTGGACCGGGTGATCGGCTTCAACAAGATGCCTGGGCTGGACGTCTACTATGCCGCCGACCCCTGTTTCGAGGACAAGGCGCAGAACCTGCGCAATGGCCTCTACCGCCGCTGGGGCCGCTACAAGCATTTCTCCGACTACGAGCGCGCGGTGTTCGCCCCCGAATCGAAGACTGAAGTGCTGATGATCTCCGAGGTACAGCAACCGCTGTTCGTCAAGCATTACGCCACTCCGGCCGGGCGTTTCCATCTGCTCCCGCCGGGCATCGCCGCTGACCGCCGTGCTCCGGCCAACGCCGCGGAAATCCGCGCCGAGTTCCGTCGTGAGTTCAAACTGGGCGACAACGACCTGCTACTGGTGCAGATCGGTTCGGGCTTCAAGACCAAGGGCCTGGATCGCAGTCTCAAGGCCGTAGCCGCGCTGCCACGCGAGCTGAAGAAGCGTACTCGCCTGATCGTCATCGGCCAGGATGATCCCAAGCCCTTCCTGCTGCAGATGAAGACCCTGGGAATTTCCGACCAGGTGGACATCCTCAAGGGGCGCAGCGATATCCCGCGTTTCCTGCTGGGCGCCGACCTGCTGATCCATCCGGCCTACAACGAGAACACCGGCACCGTGCTGCTGGAAGCCCTGGTCGCCGGTCTGCCGGTGCTGGTTACCGACGTCTGCGGCTACGCCCACTACATTGCCGAGGCCGACAGCGGCCGCGTGCTGCCCGGCCCCTTCGATCAGGAGGCGCTCAACCAGTTGCTCGCCGATATGCTCGCCGACCAGGCCGCCCGTGCGCACTGGAGCGCCAGCGGCCTGGCCTTCGCCGACAGCGCCGACCTCTACAGCATGCCGCAGCGCGCAGCGGACGTTATCCTCGCGGAGCGCCCATGAAGCTTGTCCTCAAACCTCCCTTCGAGCGCCTCTGGGCCGGGCGTGATGCCTTTGACGAGGTTGAAGCGCTCAAGGGCGAGGTCTATCGCGAGCTGGAAGGCCGCCGCACGCTGCGCACCGAGGTGAATGGCGAGGGCTTCTTCGTCAAGATTCACCGTGGCATCGGCTGGGGCGAAATTATCAAGAACCTGGTCACAGCGAAGGCCCCGGTACTCGGCGCCGGCCAGGAGTGGGCGGCCATCCAGCGGCTGCATGAGGCCGGCGTACCGACCATGACCGCCGTGGCGTTCGGCGAGCGTGGTGGCAATCCGGCGCGCCAGCACTCGTTCATCGTCACCGAAGAGCTGGCGCCCACCATCAGCCTTGAAGACTACTGTGTCGACTGGCCGCGAAATCCGCCGCCCGTGCGACTGAAGTGGGCGCTCATCGACGAGGTGGCGCGCATGACCGGGACCATGCACCGTGCCGGGGTCAATCACCGCGACTGCTATATCTGCCACTTCCTGCTGCACACCGCCCGTCCGGTCACGGCCGACGAATTCAAGCTGTCGCTGATCGACCTGCATCGCGCACAGACCCGTGTGGCAACGCCCCGGCGCTGGCGTAACAAGGACCTGGCCGGGTTGTATTTCTCGGCGCTGAACATCGGCCTGACCCGACGCGACAAGCTGCGTTTCCTCAAGACCTATTTTCGCCAGCCATTGCGCCAGGTGCTGAAGGATGAAGCCGTCCTGCTGTCCTGGCTCGAGCAGAAGGCCGCGCGCCTGCTCTCGCGCTATGAACGAAAGTACGCCGAGGGAGGACAGGCGTGAGCCAATGGAAACTGGCTGAGGGGCTGGATGCCGACGTCGCCGAGCTGTTCGCTGACCTCGACAAGGTGTTCGCTCTGGAAGGCGACTGGATCACGGGCGACCCGTTATCCGAAGTGCTGCGGGTGGAACACCGTGGAGTGCGCTACTACGTCAAACGCTACTGGGCCGCGGGCAAGGGGCTGCGTCGCTGGCTGGGCCGGCCGCGGGTCAAGGCCGAGTGGCAGAACCTCAAGTACTTCGCCAAGTGGGGTATTCCGACCGCTCCCGTCGTGGGCTGGGGACAGGAGCGCCGCGCTGGTGCTTTCCACCGTGGTGCGCTGATCACCCAGGAGCTCAAGGGTACGGTCGACATGGCGGAGCTGGCCAAGCAGGGCGATCCGCGCCTGGCCGATCCGCGCTGGGTTGACCGTGTCAGCCGGCAACTGGCCAAGGCTACTCGCTGCCTGCATGACCACGGCTTCGCCCACAACGACCTGAAGTGGCGCAACCTGTTGGTCGATGAAACAGGCGAACTTTTCCTGATCGACTGCCCGACTGGCACCTTCTGGTGGGGGCCTTTCCTGCACTACCGGGTCATCAAGGACCTCGCTTGTCTGGACAAGGTTGCCAAGTACCACCTGAGCCGCAGCCAGCGCCTGCGTTTCTACCTGCAGTACCAGGATCGACCGGGCCTGGAACGCAACGACAAGCGCCGGATACGGCAGATTCTCAAGTTCTTCGAGGGACGCGAATGAGCGACTTCATCGCAGCGGCCGATCGCGAGATCCTCGCCCGCCATGGCCTGGACAGCTTCGACTCGCTCTGGGCGCTGCGCCTGGAGGCGGTGGATGCGCCCAACACCGGCCGCGGAGGTTGGAGCAGCGTGTTCCGCCTGGATCTCGGCGATGCCGCCTACTATCTGAAGCGGCAGAGCAACTTTCTCAGCCGAAGCGTGCTGCGACCTTTTGGCGAACCCACCTTCGCCCGCGAATTCCGCAATATCCGCCGTTACCAGGACCTGGGCGTTCCGGCTCTGCAGGCGGCCTTTTTCGGTACCCGCCAGATCGATGGCGAGCGCCGCGCGATCCTGGTGTCCCGCGCTCTGGACGGCTGGCGTGAGCTTGCCAGTTACCTCGAGCTGTGGGGCGGGATGGCCGCCGTTCAGCGTGCGACCCTCCTCGCCGCTGTAGCCATTCTGGCGCGGCGTCTACACAGCGCCGGCCAGGTGCATGGCTGCTTCTATCCCAAGCATGTCTTCCTGCGGGAAACCCAGGACGGGTTCGAGGCCTGCCTGATCGACCTGGAAAAGACCCGTCCGCTATTGCTGGGTCGTCGGGATCGCGTCAAGGACCTGGAAGCCCTGGTTCGCCGGGCTGACGCCTGGGGGGAGGCCGAGGTGCGCGAGCTGCTGGCGGGCTATCTGGAACGTCCGCGGGATTCGGCCGAGGTCAGCGATTGGTTGGCTCGTCTCGCCAGACGCCGTCGCAATAAGGAACGCGAGCAATGACTCTTGCGGAACTGGCCCGGGCAGGACGCAGCCCGAAACTTCCCATTCGCCTCGACGTAGCTGGCGGCCTGGAGCTGCAGAGCCTGCTGCGGGTGCTGCCCGGGCAGCGCTATGTGGGCGTGGCGGTGTGGCAAGGACGCAGGGTGCTGGCCAAGCTGCTGGTCGGCGGCAAGGCCGAGCGGCACTTCCATCGTGAGCTCTCAGGTGCCCGCGCGCTGCATGAGCACGGCATCGATACCCCGGAGCTTCTGAGCGAGGGGCATCAAGCGGGGCAGGGCGGCTGGCTGCTGTTCGAGTACCTGGAGTCGGCGGAGAGCCTTTGGGATGCCTGGCGCGAGGTCGAGCGTGACGCGCCGCTGTCCGACGGTCAGCAGGCCGTGCTGGGCGAGGCACTTGGCGCCATCGCCCGGTTGCATCTGGCCGGGCTCGCCCAGGAAGACCTGCACCTCGACAATCTGTTGCGCCATGGTGGAAAGCTGCAGGTGATCGATGGTGGCGGCATCCGCGCCGAAACACCCGGCAGTCCGCTTCCACGGGATAAGGTCATGGCCAACCTGGGTGTGTTCTTCGCCCAGCTGCCGGCGGAGCTGGACCCGTTCCTGGAGGAGTTGCTGGTGCAGTACCTGCTGGTCAATGGCGAACATGCCTTGCCGCTGGAGGCGCTGGAAAAGGAAATTGCCCGGATGCGGCAATGGCGTCTTGGCGACTATATGAAGAAGATCGCTCGCGATTGCAGCCTGTTCAGTGTCGTTCGCGGTGCATTCGGCCTGCGCGCGGTTCGTCGGGAGACAGAAGCAGGGCTCGAAAGGCTGCTGCAGGCGCCGGACGCCGCGCTTGAGCAAGGGCGCTCGCTGAAGCAAGGGGCTACTGCCACGGTGGCGGAAGTCCAGATCGACGGACGCAAACTGCTGGTCAAGCGTTACAACATCAAGGGCCTGCTGCACTGGTTGACGCGCTTCTGGCGCCCGAGTCGCGCCTGGCACAGCTGGCGCGAGGGTAACCGTCTGGAGTTCCTTGGCATCGCCACGCCACGTCCGCTGGCTGTGCTCGAGCGGCGTTTTCTCTGGCTGCGCGGCCGGGCCTACCTGATTACCGAATATCTCTCCGGGCAAGATATAATCGCCCGTTTTCGACCCTATCTGGACAATCCTGATGGGGCTGGTGCTCCACCGGAAGCCGAGCTGCAAGCTCTCGACCGACTGTTCGCTGCGCTTATCCGCGAGCGCATCAGTCACGGCGACTTCAAGGGCTACAACCTGTTCTGGCAGGACGGCCGCTGGACCCTGATCGATCTCGATGCCGTGTACCAGCATCGTAGCGAGCGCAGCTTCGCCAGGGCCTATGCTCGCGACCGCGCGCGCTTCCTGCGGAACTGGCCGGCCGAGTCGGCACTGCACCAGCTACTGGATCAACGTTTACCGCAGGTGCCGGGCACCTGCCCTGAAAGAGGCTAACCCCGTGGCATTGACGATTCTCGGCCTTTCCGGCGCTCTCAGCCATGATCCATCCGCCGCGCTCTACATCGACGGCAAACTGATCGCGGCCGCCGAAGAAGAGCGCTTCGTGCGCGACAAGCACGCGAAGAATCGCATGCCCTACGAGTCGGCCAAGTTCTGCCTGGAGCAGGCCGGTATCAAGCCCTCCGACGTCGACGTCGTGGCCATTCCCTTCGCGCCCATCAGTCTTTTCGGCAAGGCCCGCTGGCACTACGCCAAGCGTTACTGGTACGCCCCGGATCGTGCGCTGGACGCCATCCTCATGGGCAACCGCCGCTACAAGCGCTACCGCAAGAAGATCGTCTGGTGCCTGGAGCAACTGGGCTTCGATGCGAAGAAGGTGAAAATCGAGCCGGTGGAGCATCACCTGGCCCACGCCTCAAGCGCCTACCACTGCTCGGGATTCAAGGAAAAGACCGCAATCCTCGGCATCGATGGCAAGGGTGAGTACGCCACCACCTTCTTCGGCTGGGGTGAGAACGGCAAGATCCACAAGATCAAGGAATTCTTCGATCCGGATTCCCTGGGCGGCCTGTATGGCGCAATCACCGAGTATCTCGGCTTCGAGATGCTCGATGGCGAATTCAAGGTCATGGGCATGGCGCCCTATGGCGACGCCGCCAAGTACGACTTCTCGCGTCTGGCCAAGTTCGAGAATGGCGAGCTGATCATCAACACCGACTACGCCAACGTCATCGGTTTCCGCCGCTACAAGGAAAACGGCAAGGGCTATTACTTCTCGCCCAAGCTGATCGAGTGGCTGGGTCCGAAGCGCCAGGGCGACATCGCCGATGACCCCTACATCCACTACGCCGCCAGCATGCAGGCACTGTTCGAGAAGCTGGCGCTGGAGATGATGGATCACTACCTCGGCGACATCATCCGCGAGACCGGCAAGATCGCCTTCGCCGGTGGTTGCGCGCTGAACGTCAAGCTGAACCAGAAGATCATCGCCCGTCCGGAGGTGAAGGAGCTGTTCGTCCAGCCCGCGTCCGGCGATGCCGGTACCTCGGTGGGCGCCGCTGCCTACGTCTCGGTCAAGCGCGGCGTGCCGGTCGAGAAGATGGAACACGTCTACCTCGGCCCATCCTTCAGCAACGAAGACGTCATCGCCGCCTGCGCAAAGCATCCGCAGAAACCAGTGTTCAAGCGCATCGAGAACACGCCGCAGCGCATCGCGAAGATCATGGTCGACGGCAACCCTGTCGCCTGGTTCCAGGGCCGCATGGAGTTCGGCCCGCGCGCCCTCGGCGGCCGTTCCATCATCGGTTGCCCGAGTGCGGTCGGCGTGGCCGACCGCATCAACGAGCAGATCAAGTTCCGTGAGCGCTGGCGCCCCTTCTGCCCGTCGATGCTGGACACCGTTGCGCCGCAGATGCTCAAGGTCGATCACCCGTCGCCCTTCATGACCTTCACCTTCGAAGTCAACGAAGAGTGGAAGACCCGCGTGGCCGAAGTGGTGCATGAGGATGGCACGTCCCGTGCCCAGGTCCTGGAACGTCGCCACAATCCCCGCTGGTATGACCTGATGAAGGAACTGGAAGTCCTTACCGGAAACGGCGTGTCCCTGAACACTTCGCTCAACCGTCGCGGCGAGCCGATGATCTGCTCGCCCACCGATGCGCTGAACATGTTCTACGGTTCGGACCTGCAGTACCTGATCATGGAAGACATCCTCGTCGTCAAGGAAGGCAAGGACTGGTATGACAATGTCGGCTAAGCCGCTGCTTAGCGTTGTCATCCCTACCTACAACTACGCGGGCGTGCTTCCGCGTGCCGTGGAGTCGGTGCTGGCCCAGGCCACCCCGGAGGTCGAACTCTGGGTCGTGGACGATGGCTCCACCGACGACACCCCGGCAGTCTTCACCGCCCTGAGCCTGCGCTACGGCGCCGCCTTCCAGGGCGTGCGCCAGGCCAACGCGGGGCCTTCCACAGCCCGCAACAACGGCGTGCAACTGGCCCAGGGACGCTACGTCCTGCTCCTCGACGCCGATGATGAATTGGCCCCCGGTGTCCTTCCGGGGCTTTGCGAGCGTCTGCGCCGCGAACCCGACGTCGGCCTCTGGCTGGCCGGCCATGTTGCCGTCCAGCCCGATGGTCGCGAGCGGGAGCACCCTGCCGACACCGTTCCCGGTGAGCCCGCGCAGCGACTCAAGGACTACCTGCTGGATAAGAAGATCGCCCTCGGCCACGGCTCCTGCGTGTTCCTCCGCGAGCTGCTGCTGGAACGGCCCTATCCCGAACACTTGCGCCACAGCGAGGACATTCCGGTCTTTGCCTATTGCCTGACGCAACGGCAAGTGGAGGTCCTCGACCTAATGCTGGCTCGCATCCACAAGCATCCCGGCAGCCTGCGCCACAACGCCGAAGCCGCTCGGAAGGTCGGCCTGGCTCTGGTGGACGAAGTCTTCCGCAAGCTCCCGACCGGTCTGCAGTCGATCAAGCCCGCTTATCGCGCCCAGCGCTGCCTCTCGCTGTTCCGGACCTGCCTGCTTGCCGGCGACCAGAAAGGTGCGCGCGAGTACTACCGCGAAGCGCTGCGCACGGATTGGCGTGTGCTGTTCAAACTGTCGTACAGCCGCAAGGCCCTGCGCCTCTGGCTGAAATCCAAGAAGAACCCGGTATGAGCCAGCGCCGTATCAAGGTTCTGCAACTGCAGAACTACTACAACGTCAATGCCTCCGATCTGGCCGAGCAGATCATCCAGGCCCTGCCGAGCGACCGCTACGAGGTCACTACCGCTTTCTTGCGAGGCCGTCCCGGTCCGGGCGAGCCGGTGAGCAAGGCTGAGCGCTCGATCTACTTCGGCTACAGCAAGTCAGCTGTCAGCGGCCTGCGCCTGCGTGCCCTCTGGGCCCTCTACCGGCATTGCCGATCCGAAGGTTATGACGCGGTGATCACTCATCGCTTCAAGCCGGTGAACATGCTGATGTTGCTCAATCGCTGGCTGGGCATTCGTGCGTGCGTCGGCGTTGCCCATGGTTTCGGTGAGTACGACCGTTCCTTCCGCTGCTGGGTGGCCCGCCAACTGATGACGCCAGCCTGGCGGCTCGTCGGGGTTTCTCGTGCGGTGCGCGATTACCTGATTAATGCTGGCGCGGGATTCACACCTGCCAATACCCGGCAGATCAATAATGCCATCGACATTTCCCGAGCCGAGAGCCTGCAACATCCGCGCGAAATGGCGCGCGAAATGCTTGGGCTGCCGGCAGATGCCTTCGTGTTCGGTGCAATTGGCCGCCTGGTGCCCGTGAAGGGACACATCCACCTGCTACGAGCGTTCGCCGAGATCAAGGCTGAATATCCCAATGCTCTGCTTGCGATCATCGGCGAGGGACGTGCGCGCCCTGAGCTGGAGGCCGCAGTTGCCGAACTCGGCCTGCAAGACCGGGCACTGCTGCTGGGAGCCAAGGACGACGCGCTGCAATACGTGCGAGCCTTCGATGCTTTCGTCATGCCCTCCCTGAGCGAGGGATTGCCGCTGGCCCTGCTGGAAGGCATGAGCGGCCACTTGCCGGTTATCGGCTCGGACATTCCCAGTCTCAAGCCGATCCTGGAAGACTGTGGCGGTCGTATCGCTCCCGCCGGGCAGCACGTCGAACTTGCCGGGCATTTGCGCGACGTGCTGGCGTTGTCCGCGCAAGAGCGCGCCGCTGAAGGCGAACGCGCTTACCGGTATCTGTGCCGAGCCCATTCAATCGAAGATTTCCGCCGCCAGTACCGTGATCTACTGGTGGAGTTACTGGAAGGTAAGCGCAATGAGTGAATCGAAGGATCTGCCGCTGGTCAGCGTGATCATTTCCTCTTACAACCATGCCGACTACATCGTGGCCGCCATCGAAAGCGTCCTTGCCCAGACCTACCCAAATGTAGAGCTGCTGGTGGTGGACGACGGTTCCCGTGATGGCAGCGTCGAGCGCATTCGCCGGTTGCAGGAGGTTCACGGTTTCGATTTCGTGGCGCAGGCGAATCAGGGGCTTGCCCGCACTCTGAACGAGACCATCGCGCGCTCGAAGGGAAGCTTGATCGCACCTTTCGGGTCCGATGACATCATGCTGCCGGAGCGTTTGGCGATCCAGGTCGCTTACATGGAGGGTAAGCCGGAAGTAGGCATCTGCGCCGGCAACATCCAGCAAATCGATGCTGAAGGAAATCCCTTGTCCAAGCGGGACCGGGAGCGGCCGTTCCGCCGCCTCGACTTCGATGATGTCTTCACGTCCGCGAAGGATGGTGCCCCCGCCCCCACATTGTTGTTCAGGCGTGAAGCGCTGGAGGCGGTAGGTGGTTTCGACACCAGTATTCGCCTGGAAGATTTGCTGGTGGCGCTGAACATAACCCACGCGGGCTATTTCATCGATGTGCTTCCGGACGTACTGGCCAAGTACCGCGTACATGGCGCCAACACGTATAAGAACCGGAGCTTCATGATCGAGACGGTCATGCAGACCTACGCGCGATTCGCCGACCATCCTGCCTACCCGGAGGTCTGTGCGAACTTCATCAATTCGATGCTGCTCAAGTGCGCGCGCGACGACAAGCCGCTTGCGCGCGAATTGCTGCGCCAGCTTCCGCTGCGTCGCTGGAACGCCAAGACACTGCGAGCCTTGGGGCGATTGCTGCTCGGTTAGGGCAGGTTCAGGGCTGGATGCGGGAAAGGTCGCGGTCGAAGCGGGCCGCAGCGCTTTTTCCGCAGGTGGTGGAGTAGCCCCTTATCCACGCCGCACGATGCAGTTGCAGCAGCCATTTGCTGTCTTCCTTGTAGCGCAGAATGTGCTGCAGGTTGCGTCGCCGCTTCCAGGGGGCAAGTGGGCGGTTCTCGATCTTCATATCCGAGAGATCGATCAGACCGAGTTCACCTTCCGGCAGCTTCAGCACATTGCCCAGATGCAGTGACCGGAAGTAGACACCCAGCTGGTGGAGCTGGCCGAGAAAGGCGCCGAATTGCTCCACATCCTTTTCCCGCGCTGAATCGTCGAGCGTGCGCCAGCGGTTGCGCAGCGTGTCTCCCGGTAGTGGTCGGTACTGGACGGCATTGAGCTTGCGGCCAGGAATCAGCATCAGCTCCTCGATCATCGGTGCGGCGATGCCGAGCTCTCGCAGTCGCTCCGCATTGCGGGCGAAGCGTCGGGCGGGTGGCGACCAGAGGGCAGAAGAGAGCAAGCGCTTGCGCCGGTAGAGCTTGAGGAAATCGCCATTCGAGAGGCGTGCCACCTTCAGGCCAAGACCATCTTCTTCAATGATATGGGCGCCGAGCAGCAGGGAGTCGAGCTGTGCTTCGCTCAGGATCTTCATTGCTTTTCCAGGGCTCGTTGGCTGATGGACAGGGCGGCGACCAGCGAGAGCGGAATCCAGATCAGGAACCAGCTCTCGTTGGGACGCGAGAGGAAGCTGCTGCCCTCGGTAAGGCCGGCGGCGAGTCCATAGATGACCAGGGCCGAAGCAATCTTGAAACCACCGTGCTGGCGTTGGCTGAAGCAGCGCCAGAGGCCGCAGCCGTACATCACCACCCAGAATAGAAGCCCGACAAGCCCCAGTTCGAGGATTACGGCGATCTCAACATTGTGCGGGTCGCTCATGCTCAGGCCGAGGCCCTCGGCATGGAAGGTGAAGCGACTGTCATAGCCGTAGCCAAGCCAGAGATGTTGTGCTGCCTGACCGAGCGCATTACTCCAGAGCTGCGGGCGGAAGGAGACCCCGCGCTGCAGTAGTAGATCTGGAAGTGTCAGGAAGCTCACCAAGGCAAGGACGCTTCCTGCAGCCATGAGATAGACGCTTCGGCGCGGTGCCATAATGAGCATCCAGATGCTCATTATGGCAAGCGCCATCAGCGGTGTGCGGGAGCCAGTTGCCATCAGGGCCGCCAGTAGTGGCAGGCATAGAAGTACCGAGATCCAGTCGCGACGGACGTCCCGCGTCAGCCACACGGCAATCCAGTAGGCGCAGAACATGCCGAATACGTGCGACGTCAGCAGTGGATTGCGCAGTGCTCCAACGCCAATTAGACGCCAGTCCGGTGGTGGGGCCGTGGCGTAGATGACCAAGTTGACTAGCGCGGCCAGTGATGCAACCGTGGCCCCCACTTTCAGTGCCTTGAGAAGCAGCTCTTGATCTTCCAGGGCAATCAACGTGCAGCCTGCAAAGAGCATGAATACGTACAGCGGGCGTTTGCCAAGCCCGCCGCGCTCAACGTCAGTTCCCGACCAGCTCAGGCTTAGCAGGAGCCAAGCGGCAAAGAGCAGGAAGGCAATCAGCATCGGCTCACGAGCCAGGGTACCCAGCTTGCGCGGGCGGTGGATGAGAGCCAGCAGCGCAGGGACGGCGACCATGCCGTAAAACACCTTGGTGTAGAGGCTGCCATTGGGCAACCAGAACAGCCCGGTGAGCAGTGCCAGGTATCCCAGCACGAGCCAGCGATTGATGATGAAGTGAGAGATCGAAGGCGCTGAAAGCCTGGGGAACATAGGAATGGACTGCACTGTGTGAACCGATGCTTCACGGCAAAAGGCCGGCATTTTAGCATCCGCGAATAGGGGTGGGTTCCTCTGTGATAAGCTTTGCAACCTTTCGACAAAGTCGACGCGTGAGCGCATGTCCGATCAGCACCCTGAAGCCTCCCGGCCCTCCAGCCTCAAGATTTACCTCCGTTTGCTGGGCTATGTTCGTCCTTACACCGGGATGTTCCTGGTCAGCATCATCGGCTACATCATCTTCGCTTCGACCCAGCCGATGCTGGCGGGCATCCTCAAGTATTTCGTGGATGGCCTGAGCAATCCGAATGCCGTCCTGTTCCCTGACGTTGCCTACCTCCGCGACCTGAAACTGCTGCAGGCGGTGCCGCTGCTGATCATCCTCATCGCCGCCTGGCAGGGGCTCGGTTCGTACCTGGGCAACTACTTCCTTGCCAGAGTTTCTCTCGGCCTGGTGCATGACCTGCGTCTTGCCCTGTTCAATAGCCTGCTGGCCTTGCCGAACCGCTATTTCGACAGCCACAACTCCGGGCACCTGATCTCGCGCATCACTTTCAACGTGACCATGGTCACCGGCGCGGCCACCGATGCGATCAAGGTGGTTATCCGCGAAGGCCTGACCGTGGTCTTCCTGTTCGGTTACCTGCTGTGGATGAACTGGAAGCTGACGCTTGTGATGGTTGCCATCCTGCCGCTTATCGCCCTGATGGTGAGCAGCGCCAGCAAGAAATTCCGCAAGCAGAGCAAGAAGATCCAAGTGGCCATGGGGGATGTCACCCATGTGGCTTCCGAAACCATCCAGGGCTACCGGGTGGTGCGCAGTTTCGGTGGCGAGGCTTACGAGTCCGGCCGGTTCAGGACCGCCAGCGAGGACAATACCCGCAAGCAGCTCAGAATGACCAAGACCTCGGCTGTCTATACCCCGATGCTGCAGCTGGTGATCTACACCGCGATGGCTGCGCTCATGTTCCTCGTGCTCTTCCTGCGCGGTGATGCCAGCGCTGGTGACCTGGTGGCTTACATCACTGCTGCCGGCCTGTTGCCGAAACCGATCCGCCAGCTTTCCGAGGTCAGCTCCACTGTGCAGCGCGGCGTCGCCGGTGCGGAAAGCATCTTCGAGCAACTGGATGAAGAGACTGAGGTGGACCGCGGCTCCGTCGAACGGGAGCGCGTCAGCGGCCGTCTGGAAGTACGCAATCTCAGCTTCCAGTACCCCGGCACCGACAAACCGGTGCTGCAGGACATCAGCTTCAAGGCCGAGCCTGGCCAGATGGTTGCTCTTGTGGGGCGCTCCGGCAGCGGGAAGTCCACGCTGGCCAACCTGATTCCGCGCTTCTACCACCACGAGCAGGGGCAGATCCTGTTGGATGGCGTGGACATCGAGGAATATCGCCTTCGCAATCTGCGTCGACATATCGCCCTGGTGACACAGCAGGTAACGCTGTTCAACGACTCGGTGGCCAACAACATCGCCTATGGCGATCTTGCCGGCGCGCCGCGCGAGGACGTCGAGCGGGCCGCTGAGGCCGCCTACGCCAAGGAGTTCGTCGACAAGCTTCCCCAGGGCTTCGACACAGAAGTCGGGGAAAACGGTGTGCTGTTGTCCGGTGGCCAGCGCCAGCGTCTGGCGATTGCACGGGCTCTGCTGAAGAACGCTCCAGTGCTGGTGCTGGATGAAGCCACCTCGGCCCTCGACACCGAGTCCGAGCGGCACATCCAGGCCGCCCTGGACCGCGTGATGGACGGCCGCACTACGCTGGTCATCGCCCACCGGTTGTCCACCATCGAAAAGGCGGACCTGATCCTGGTCATGGATCAGGGACGCATCGTCGAGCGTGGCAACCACGCGGAACTGCTGGCGATGAACGGCTACTATGCCCGGCTCCATGCCAATCAGTTCGCCGAAGAGGCTCAGCCGGAAGCGAGCTGAGCCGCGAGCGGGGGATAGCCATCACCCCCCGCGCCCCTCAAGCGGTTCCGATGCTCCCGGGTAGGTCAGGCCAACTGACCTGCTATGGTATGATCCGCGCCGATTTTGACGTCCGGAGACTCCATGAAACTGTCCATGCCCCGATTCGATCAGGCCCCCGTTCTGGTGGTGGGCGACGTCATGCTTGACCGGTACTGGCATGGCGGCACCTCGCGCATCTCCCCCGAGGCCCCGGTTCCCGTGGTCAAGGTAGAGCAGATCGAGGATCGTCCCGGCGGCGCCGCGAACGTTGCGCTGAACATCGCGGCACTTGGCGCCCCTGCCATGCTGGTGGGTATCACCGGCGCCGACGAAGCGGCAGACAGCCTGAGCGACAGCCTCAACGCTGCAGGCGTGGACGTGCATTTCCAGCGCCTTGCCGAGCAGCCGACCATCGTCAAACTGCGCGTCATGAGCCGTCACCAGCAACTGCTGCGCATGGACTTCGAAGAAGCCTTCGGTACCGACACCGAGGCGCTGGCGGCACAAGTCGAGCGCTTGCTGCCCCAGGCCAGGGTCCTGGTGCTGTCCGACTATGGAAAGGGCGCACTGAAGAACCACCAGGTGCTGATCCAGGCCGCACGCCAACGCGGCGTGCCGGTACTGGCGGACCCGAAGGGAAAGGACTTCAGCATTTACCGTGGTGCGAGCCTGATCACCCCGAATCTCAATGAGTTCGAAGCCATCGTCGGCGGCTGTGCCGATGAGGCGGAGCTGGTCGCCAAGGGCGCGGCGCTGATGCAGGAACTGGAGCTGGGAGCCTTGCTGGTCACACGTGGCGAGCATGGCATGACCCTGCTGCGTCCTGGTCATTCCGCGTTGCACCTGCCGGCCCGCGCCCGCGAAGTGTTCGATGTCACCGGCGCTGGCGACACCGTGATATCCACCCTGGCCGCCGCCCTGGCCGCGGGCGAAGAACTGCCGCAGGCCGTGGCGCTCGCCAACCTCGCCGCAGGCATCGTTGTCGGCAAACTGGGCACCGCCGCCATCAGTGCTCCGGAATTGCGCCGTGCTGTGCAGCGCGAGCAGGGTTCCGAACGTGGTGTGCTGAGCCTGGACCAGTTGCTGCTGGCCATCGAGGATGCCCGCGCCCACGGCGAGAAGATCGTCTTCACCAACGGCTGCTTCGACATCCTCCATGCCGGCCACGTGACCTACCTGGAACAGGCCCGCGCGCAAGGCGATCGCCTGGTGCTGGCGGTCAATGACGATGCGTCGGTCAGCCGCCTCAAGGGGCCGGGCCGTCCGATCAACAGTGTCGAGCGCCGCATGGCTGTGCTGGCTGGCCTGGGCGCGGTGGATTGGGTCGTCAGCTTCCCCGAGGACACCCCGGAGCGCCTGCTCGGCCAGGTCAAGCCAGATGTCCTGGTGAAGGGTGGCGACTACGGCATCGACCAGGTGGTAGGTGCCGATATCGTGCGCGCCTACGGTGGAGAGGTGAGGGTGCTCGGTTTGGTGGAAAACAGCTCCACCACAGCGATCGTCGAGAAAATCCGTAGCAAGTGATCCCGTCCGACTGGCAACTCTGCCAGTCACAGATGTCGGCCCGGTCATAGGCGTCCGGGTCGATGCCGAACATCATCCCGGCATCCTCATCCTGCATGGAGTGCGATGCCGATGTTCCCCAACGCACAGGGCCGCGCGCTGGCTTTGCTCAATCGCGTAGCCCAGTCCCATTGGCCTGACCGCCTCAAGCTGCGCAAGACCCTGGAGAAGCTCCTCTACGGTGGTGCCCGTGCCGGCTTCAATCTCGCTGCCCGGCGATCCCGCCAGCAGTCGCACTCGGTCCGCGCGGGTGAGCTGTTCGATCTCTCCCTCTCCGACGAACAGCGGATGCTGGTGGAGATGCTGGAGGCCTTTGCCCAGGAAACCCTGCGTCCGGCGGCCCACGAAGCGGACGCCCGGGGTGCGGTGCCGGCCGGACTACTCAATCAGGCCCATGCGCTCGGGTTGGTGCATTACGGTGTCGGTGAGGAGCTGGGCGGTATGGCAGGCGAGGGCGCCATCCTTACCAATGCATTGATGGCTGAGGCGCTGTCCAAGGGCGACTTGAGCCTGGCGGCCGCTCTGCTGGTACCGCTGTCAGCCGCCAATTGCATCCGTCGCTGGGCTTCACCTGAGCAGCAGGCGGCCTGGTTACCCGCTTTCCTCGATGGGCGGTCTGTGCCGCGCATGGCCATCGCCGTAAACGAACCGACGGTCCTGTTCGACCCCCACAAGCTGTCCACCCGCGCCCAGCGCAAGAGAGATCATTACCTGCTGAACGGTGAGAAATGCCTGGTGCTCGACGGGCTGGACGCCAGTCGCATCATCGTCGCCGCCAACACCGACAACGGGACCGCGCTGTTCCTAATTGATGCCGGCAGCAAGGGGCTGGAGTTGCGGCCGGAACCTGCAATGGGTCTGAGGAGCTGCGGCACTGCCCGCGTTCGCTTGAAGGGCGTGCAAGTCCCGCTTGAGCGTCGTCTGGCTGCCGTCGACTTCGACTACCAGGCGTTTCTCGACCTTGGCCACTTGGCCTGGTGTGCCCTTGCCCTGGGAACTGCCCAGGCTGCGCTGGACTACGTGATCGGCTATTGCAACGAACGGATGGCCTTCGGTGAACCCATTAGCCATCGCCAGGGCGTGGCGTTCATGGTCGCGGACATTGCCGTCGAACTGGACGCCATGCGCCTGATGGTCTGGCGCGCTTGCGCCCGTGCCGATCGGGTAGAAGCATTCCAGCGCGAATCCTACCTGGCGCGCCTGCTATGCGCCGAAAAGGCCATGAAGATCGGCACCGATGCCGTGCAATTGCTCGGTGGCCATGGTTTCACCCAGGAACACCCGGCCGAGCGCTGGTACCGCGACCTGCGCGCCATCGCCGTGATGAGCGGCGGCCTGCATTTGTGAGGAAGGCAGCATGAACCTGGAAATCCCGAAGAAATTCCGTGGCCTGAGCCTTCAGGCCCATCAGGTAGCGGCACAGTACTTTCGCCCGTTGTCACGCAAGTACGACAAGGCTGAGCATGCCTATCCTCGCGAGCTGGATCTGCTGGCGGCAATGCTCGATGGCATGAACGCCGGTTCGCCGGAAGCCATCGGGGCAGGCTCTGCCAGCAAACGTGGCGCAGGAACGCAGGAGGGGGTGCGCAATAGTGGCAACTTCTCCGCGCTTCTGGGGGTGATGGAGCTGTGCTGGGGCGATGTCGGCCTGCTTCTGGCCATGCCGCGCCAAGGGCTGGGAAACGCCGCCATCGCTGCGGTCGCCAATGAGGAACAGCTTAAGCGCTTCCGGGGAGCCTGGGCGGCCATGGCCATTACCGAGCCTGGTTGCGGCTCGGACTCGGCCGCCATTCGCACCACCGCGGTAAAGGACGGCGACCACTACGTGCTGAACGGCGAGAAAATCTTCGTCACCTCCGGCGGGCGCGCCGATGCGGTGGTGGTATGGGCCACGCTGGACCGCAACCTGGGACGTGCGGCGATCAAGTCCTTCGTGGTGGAGAAGGGCACGCCCGGTATGAAGGTGACGCGCCTGGAGAAAAAGCTCGGCATCAAGGCTTCCGACACTGCCTCCATCAGCTTCGACGACTGCCGTGTTCCCGCGGCCAATCTCCTCGGCAATGCCGAGATTGATGTCCAGAAAGGCTTCGCTGGGGTGATGGCGACCTTCGATAACACACGTCCGCTGGTGGCTGGAATGGCAGTGGGCGTTGCCAAGGCCGCGCTCGATCGAACCCGTGAGTTGCTGGCCAAGGCCGGTTGCCGGTTCGACTATACAAAACCGCTACTCGCCGCCAGCCATGCAGAAGCCACGCTCTATCGCCTGGAGGCCGAGTGGGAGGCGGCGCGGTTGCTGGCCCTGAAAGCTGCCTGGATGGCGGACAACCGGCTGCCGAACTCCAAGGAGGCCTCCATCGCCAAGGCCAAGGCCGGGCGAGTGGCCAATGAGGTCACGCTCAAGTGCGTGGAGCTGGTCGGAGCCCTGGGGTATGGCGAGGACGAGTTGCTGGAGAAATGGGCGAGGGATTCGAAGATCCTCGATATCTTCGAAGGCACCCAGCAGATCCAGTTGCTGATCGTCGCCCGACGGCTATTGGGCAAAACCTCCAGCGAACTGAAGTGATGGCGCGAAGCGGGCGAGCCTAGTGTGGACGGGGTGCCTTGAGCGCCCCGGTGGTCAGCAGGCGATCTTCTTTCCCAGCGGTCGGGCCGTCCCGACCCGCGCCAGCCAGTCGCGCCAGCGCACGCGCTCCTCGTGCACCAGCCAGCCATCCTGTTCGGCAAAGCTCTCCGACAACCAGATGCCACGGGTACTGGCGGCTTTGAACTCACCGTTGCGCAGAGTCAGCAAGTCACCGGTCGGCAGACCCTGGTGCAGCGGTAGCAAGTAGATGTCGGGCCGGCGCCGCTCGAGGCTCGCCACCAGTTGACTACCTTGCAGCACTTCGTCCACATGGAAGAGGCTGATCTGGTGGCTGTCCCGTGGCAGGTCCAGGCGCAGGTCGTAGACCAGCTGCAGCGAGGCCGTTGGCAGGTGCACGTAGGCTTCGGGCCGCTCCAGCAGGATCAGCTTGCCGTTGCGTACCGGACGGGCGGCGCCGGAAAGTGGGCTGAGGCGGAAGTGATTGGCATCGCGGTAGCGCAGTTCACGCTGGTAGGGCGTTGGCAGCCAGGTATCGGCGAAACGTCCCCCCAGCCATCCCTCCGGGGTTTCGATCAGGCATTCCTCGGCCACTTCCTGGATGGCGGTGAGGAGCGGCAGGTTCAGCTCATGGGCCGGTACATACCCGGAAATCAGCTTCAGCACGGTGTCGCCGCGATCCTGCCGGCGCTGACGCACCAGCAGCCAGTAATCGCGGCCCTGCAGGTTCAGGGTGAGCCGCACCGAAACGCCAAGGTTCGCCAGCTCCACCGCGAAGCGCTGGTTGTCATTCACCTTCACCGGACGACGACGCTCGAGCATCTGGGTGAAGTTCAATGGCCGGCCAAGACTCTGATAGCTGAGGGCGTCAGCGCTGGCTTCGACATGCAGCGGTAGGGTCTTGAACGCGCTGGGGTCCTTGCGTGCGAGGATTCGCGGCATGTCGGCTCCTTCTGGCAGGGGTCGGCTAGTGGCTTGGCAGGGCTCGTTTAGTGGCGATGGGCTCCGATAACGGCAGCGGCCGTCGCGACATTATGGGACAGATGCAGCGGATTGATGGTCCCGATTATCGCGCCGGTCACCCCGGAATGACCGAAGATCAGTTCGAAGCTGGCACGTACTGGGTCCACCCCGGCGTCGAGGCAGGCATGGCCGCTGGCGAGGCCCTTCTTGATCAGGATGCCCTTGTTCTGTTGCAGGGCGAAGTCCAGTACCGGCTTCTCGCCCTGCTCGTTCAGGTTGTAGGTGACCATGGCGCAATCGCCTCGCTCCAGGGCGAGGAGCCCGCCGTCCACAGTCTTGCCGGACAGGCCGAAGGCGCGGATCTTGCCGGCCTGCTTGAGCTCGGCGAGGGTTTCGTACACACCGCTGTCGCGCAGGATGGCCACGTCATTGCCGTCCGAGTGCACCAGCACCAGATCGATGAAGTCAGTTTCCAGGCGCTTCAGGCTGCGCTCGACGGAAAAACGCGTGTGTTCGGGGCTGAAGTCGAAACGGGAAACGCCAGCCTCGAACTCTTCACCTACCTTGCTGACGATCACCCAATCCTGACGCTGCCCGCGCAGCAGTGGGCCGAGGCGTTCCTCGCTGCGGCCGTAGGCCGGGGCAGTGTCGATCAGGTTGATGCCCAGGTCGCGGGCCAGCGCCAGAAGCTGGCGAGCTTCGGCATCGTCGGGGATGGTGAAGCCGTTGGGGTACTTCACGCCCTGGTCGCGGCCCAGCTTCACGGTGCCCAGCCCCAGGGGGGAAACCATCAGGCCGGTGCTGCCCAGGGGACGATGGAGGTTGTGCAGGCTGCTCATCCCAGCAATTCCTCCCAAACGGGTTGCGCCACAGGTGGGCGGGGCAGGGCCGGCAGCGCTGGATTGGCGGCCGGGCGCAGGCCGTCGCGCTCGAAGGCGGCCAGTACGCGGTCGGCGAAGTCGGGCGCCAGGGCCAGTTTGGTCGGCCAGCCCACCAGCAGGTGGCCCTGTTCGCTGAGGAACGCGTTGTCCGGACGTACCAGGCCGCTCTGGGCCGGCTCGGCGCGATCCACCCGCAGAGTTGCCCACTGGGCGGCGGACAGGTCGATCCAGGGCAGCAGCTGGCGCAGTTCCTGTTCGGCGGCGGCAATCTGTTCGGCTTCGTTGCGGGCAACACCTTCGGCCTCGGCGAGGTCGCCGCCGAGGTACCAGACCCATTGGCCGTCGGCGGCCGGGTGGCTGGTGACGGTGATGCGCGGCTTCGGTCCGCCACCCAGGCAATGGGCATAGAGCGGCTTCAGGCTGGGGGCCTTGACCATCACCATGTGCAGCGGTCGGCGCTGCATGGCCGGCTGGCTCTGGCCCAGGGTTTCGAGCAGCGCCTGATTGCCGGCGCCGGCGCTGAGCACGATGCGTTGCGCGCGGACTTCACGGCCATCGAGGCGCAGGCCGGTGAGTTGGCCGTCTTCGAGCAGGGGCTCGACCTCACGGGCGGCCAGGAGGCCATCGCCGGCCAGTTCCGCGAGGCGATTGATCAGGCTCGGCACGTCCAGCACCAGTTCGGCCAGGCGATAGACTTTGCCCTTGAATTTGGGGTGCTGCAACGCAGGAGGGAGTTCGCTGCCCTTCACCTGATCGACCCGGCCGCGTACCGCCTTGCTGGCGAAGAAGCTGGTCAGGTTGCCTGCCAGGGTGCCGGGGGACCAGAGGTAGTGGGCATCGGAGAGCAGACGCACGCTGCGCAGATCCAGTTCGCCGTTACCGGCCAGGGCCTCGCGCCAGCGGCGGGGCATGTCGGCGATGGCTTCGGAGGCACCGGTCAGAGCACCGTGCAGGGCGTACTTGGCGCCACCGTGGATGATTCCCTGGGACTTGACGCTCTGTTCGCCGCCAAGGCTGGCCTTTTCTACCAGTAGCGTGGCGAAGCCCTGCTGGCGCAGACGGGCGTTGAGCCAGAGGCCGGCGATGCCGCCGCCGAGGATTAGCACATCAGTGGAAAGGGATTCGGCCATGGGTCGCAGGCGCCTCGAAAAAAACAGGGGCGCAGTATAGCGCCCCTGTTCGTGAAGCTGCGGGAAGAGGCGATTCAGTGCCCCGTGCTGTTGGAGAACAGCTGGATCACCACCACGCCGGATACGATCAGGCCCATGCCCAGCACGGCTGGGGTGTCCAGTTTCTGCTGATAGAGCACCAGCGCGGCGACGCTCACCAGCACGATGCCGAGACCGGCCCAGATGGCGTAGGCGATGCCCACGGGAATACTGCGCACCACCAGGGTCAGCATCCAGAAGGCGATGGCATAGCCGCCGATCACCAGGATCAGGGGCAGTGGTTTGTTGAAGCCATCGATGGCCTTCATAGAGGTAGTGGCGATCACTTCGGCGGCAATGGCGATAGCGAGATAGATGTAGCCGGTCATGGTCGGACCTCCTGTGCGATGGGCGGATTCTAGACTTCCGGATGATGGGATAAAGTCATTACCCATCTGGTTGGAAGATAGGTTGATGGTCATGCAATGGAATCTTGAGCAGATCCGCCTGTTCGTCGGGGTTGCCGAAGGCCAGTCCTTTTCTGCCGTAGCGCGAAAGCTGCGGCGCGCCCAGTCTGCCGTCAGTAGCGGTATCGCCGCGCTGGAGGATGATCTTGGTGTGCAGCTATTCGAACGCAGCAGCGGCCGCCAGCCACGTTTGACGGCGGCGGGCGTTGCCTTGCTGGAGGAGGCACGCGAAGTGCTGCGCCAATGCCAGCGACTGGAAGGCAAGGCGCAGGGGTTGGCCAAGGGTGAGGAAGCCCGCCTGCGATTGGCCCAGGACGAGGCGATGCCCTATCAACCTGTCCTGGCCAGCCTGGAGGCGCTGGGCACGGCGTTCCCTCTGCTGGAGGTGCAGCTGGCTGCCAGTGCGCAAGGCGAAGTGGCGCGCAAGCTGCTGGAGCGACGTGCCGACCTCGGCCTGCTGTTCCACCACGAGCAAATGCCCGATGCGCTGGAGCGCCAGCGGCTCGGCACCATCGAGATGGTCACGGTCTGCGGCGCCGGCCACCCCCTGGCCAACAGGAATTATGCCGAGCGCAGCGAACTGGCGCGGCACCGACAGATCCTCATGTCGCCGCAGGACAGCCACTATCCTGGCGGCGAGCAGATTGGCCCGCAGGTCTGGCGTGCTGACAGCTTCTACGTGATGGCTGAACTGTTGATGCGTGGGCTGGGCTGGGCCTGGTTGCCGCGCCATGTGGCCCAGTATCCGGCCTACCAGGGACAACTGGTGGAGCTGCGCAGTGACTGGACGCCGCCATCGTTGGTGGTGGAGCTGGTTTGCCGTCGCGACGAGGCACTGGGGCCGGCGGCGCTCTGGCTGGCCGATAGCCTGGCGGAACACCTGCAAGCCATGGGTTAGTGCGATCGTCGGCGAGTCACGCTAAGCTCCGCGCCCATGAATCGCACCCTCTATACCCTGCTGTTCCATCTCGGTCTGCCTCTGGTAGCCGTGCGCCTGGCCTGGCGCGCCTGGCGTGCGCCGGCTTATGCGCGGCGCATCGGCGAACGCTTCGCTTTCGGTCTGCCTGTGGTCAAGCCAGGCGGCATCTGGGTCCATGCCGTGTCGGTGGGCGAGAGCATTGCCGCCGCCCCCATGGTCCGCGCCCTGCTGGAGCGCCACCCGGACCTGCCCGTCACTATCACCTGCATGACGCCCACCGGCTCCGAGCGCATTCGCGCGCTGTTCGGCGACAAAGTGCAGCATTGTTACCTGCCTTATGACTTGCCCTGGGCGGCTGCCCGTTTCCTTGACAAGGTGCGGCCGAAGCTGGCGGTGATCATGGAGACCGAACTCTGGCCGAACCATATTCACCAGTGCGCCCGTCGCGGCATCCCGGTGGTGCTGGCCAATGCGCGGCTGTCTGAGCGTTCGGCTCGTGGCTATGCGCGATTCGCCAAACTGACAGCGCCCATGTTGGCCGAGTTGAGCTGGATTGCCGTGCAGACCGAGGCTGAAGCCGAGCGCTTCCGCACTCTGGGTGCGCGCCCCGATTGTGTGGGCGTGACCGGCTCGATCAAGTTCGACCTTCGCATCGACCCGGCGCTGCTCCAGCGCGCCGCGGAACTGCGCCGCCAGTGGGGCGCCGAGTCGCGGCCAGTCTGGATTGCCGCGAGCACCCATGCCGGGGAAGACGAAATCGTCCTGGCCGCTCACAAGGCCCTCTTGAAGCAACGGCCAGACGCGCTGCTGATCCTGGTACCGCG
Organism: Pseudomonas sp. BN606; assembly: GCF_029873115.1. Lineage (NCBI taxonomy): Bacteria > Pseudomonadati > Pseudomonadota > Gammaproteobacteria > Pseudomonadales > Pseudomonadaceae > Pseudomonas > Pseudomonas sp. BN606. The sequence continues at coordinate 145,767 of NZ_SSOF01000077.1, forward strand.
CCATCCGGAGCGCTTCGGTTCGGTGTTCGAGCTGAGTCGTCGCGAAGGGCTGGCAAGCGTGCGCAGATCCACCGGCGCACCCGTTGCCGCAACAGACGCCGTGCTGGTCGGCGACACCATGGGCGAGTTGCTGTTCCTTTATGCGTTGGCCGATATCGCCTTCGTTGGTGGCAGCCTCGTGCCCAATGGCGGTCACAACCTGCTGGAGCCGGCAGCCTTAGGCAAGCCGGTGCTCAGCGGCCCGCATCTGTTCAACTTCCTCGAAATCGCCGCGCAGTTGCGTGATGCCGGGGCACTGGCCGAAGTGGCTGACGCCGAACAGTTGGCGGCGCAGGTGGAGGGGCTCTGGGCCGATTCCAGTCGTGCCGGGGCCATGCGCGAAGCGGGACTGGGTGTGCTCAAGGCCAACCAGGGCGCGCTGGAGCGGCTGTTGGGTGGGATTGCGCGGCTGCTGTGATCCCGTAGGGCTTGAAGGGCAGACCTTCGGCCTGCTTGGCGAATGAATTCGCCCCTACAGGAAAAGCCCCTGACTGGCGGTGCTATTCAGAATGTCGGCGGGGTGATGACCCAAAGGATCAGCGCATCCTTCTCGCCGGGATTGCCATAGCGGTGCGGTTCCTGGCTGGAGAAGCTGAAGCTGTCGCCTTCCTGCAGACGGAAGTGCCGCTCGCCGACCCAAAGCTCGAATTCGCCGCTGAGCACATAGCCGGCTTCTTCACCCTCGTGGCTGTAACTCTCTTCGCTGTAGGAGCCGGGCGGGAAGCGCGAATGGAGCATTTCCAATTGGCGCAGGGGCTGCGGGCTGAGCAGCTCGTCGGTGATGCCGTCTTCGTAGTGAAGGCTGGTTCGGGCGTTGCGCCGCACGACGTACCCGCGATCGGCTTCTGAGGTGGGCGCTTCGCTGGCGAAGAACCATTGGATCGTGACGCCCAGGCTGCGAGCGATATTGAACAGCGCTGGAATCGAGGGATAGGCCAGGTTGCGTTCCAACTGGCTGATGTAGCCGGCCGTGAGCTTGCTCTGTTCGGCCAGCTCACTGAGGGTCAGGCCCCGACGTTTGCGCAGCGCGCGGATGCGCGTGCCGAGGAACTGGCTCTCGGCGTTGGCGTTCGGCGATGGCAGGCTGGGGCTCATGGTTCCCTCCATGGGACAGAATCGCGGCATTGTATTGCAGCCGCGATCACCGGCGACACTCAGATGCTCCAAGCCAACTTCAGCCCCTCGTAAATAGCCTCTTCCGCCGTGCGTGGCGCCAGGCAGTCGCCGATTCGGTGAAACTCCACCAGTCCTTCCAGCTCATTGCCCAGGTCGTCCACCGGCTGGTGGCCCTGGCAGAGCACGAGGGTGTCGACATCCTCGAACAGCATTGGCTCGCCACAGGCGGAATGCGTCATGTACACGGTGTTGTCGTCGCAGCCGTAGAGGCGCGCATAGGGGGTGATTGGAATGCCCATCTTGTGAAGCTCTCCGGCCATCTGATCGCGCACGTAAAGGGGCAGACTCTCGCCGCAGTGGGTGCCGCTCACCGCCAGGCGCACCTGATGGCCATTGCGTGCCAGGCGTTCGGCGATGCCGGGTGCGACCCAGTCGCCGCGCCAATCGGTGACCAGCACTGAACGGCCAAGTTGTACCTCTTCGCGCAGCACCTGCCAGGCATCTACCACCTGCAACTCGCCGCCTCGCTCGAAGGGAGGCCAGTAGGGCTTTGCCCCGGTGGCGAGCACCACCAGGTCAGGACGCTCGCGTTCCACCAGGGCACGGTCGACGCGGACGTTGCGTTGCACCTGCACGCCGGCCAGTTCCATCTCCCGTTGCAGGTTGGTGGCCGCACCACCGAATTCCGCGCGTCGAGGCAGCAACTGAGCCAGCAGCACCTGTCCGCCGAGTTGGTTGCCAGCCTCGAAGAGGGCCACCTCATGGCCACGCTGGGCAGCCACGGCGGCGGCCTTCATGCCTGCCGGCCCACCGCCCACGACCATCACGCGCTTGCGCACAGTGGCAGGGCTCGGTGTTCCGTAGGTCAGTTCACGACCGGTTTCCGGGTGCTGGATGCAGGAGATGGGATAGCCACGGTGGAAGTGGCCGATGCAGGCCTGGTTGCAGGCAATGCAGGCACGCACATCGTCACTGCGGCCGTTGGCCGCCTTGTTCGGCATCTGCGGATCGCAGATCAGTGCGCGGGTCATGCCACAGACATCGGCCTGGCCGCGGGCGAGGATGGTTTCGGCTTCCTGGGGCTGGTTGATCCGCCCGGTGACGAAGAGCGGGATGTCCAGGCGTGTCTTGAAGGTCCAGGCGGTGGAGGCCAGGTACGCAGCTTCGATGGCCATGGGTGGCACGATATGGATGGCGCCGCCGATGGAGGCGGACGTGCCCGCCACCAGGTGCAGGTAGTCGAGTTGTCCTTGCAGGGCGAGCGCGGCGGAAAGGGATTCGTCTTCGGTCAGGCCTTCCGGGTCGCGTTCGTCGGCGGAGATGCGCATCCCGACGATGAAGTCGTCCGGGCAGTTGGCGCGCACGGCTTGTATCACTTCGCGGACGAAGCGCAGGCGGGCGTCCAGATCGCCGTTGTAACCGTCCTCCCGGCGGTTCACTCGTGGATTGAGAAACTGTGCGGGCAGGTAGCCGTGACTGGCGACAATCTCTACGCCGTCCAGGCCGGCTGCACACAGTCGACGGGCGGCGGCGCCGTAGCCGGCGACTATTTCATCGATCATCGACTGGCCCAGGGCTCGTGGCATCACTCGGAAACGCTCGTTGGGCGAGGCCGAGGCGGACCAAGCCACTGTCAGCAGGCCATCGCTGGACTCCATGATTTCCCGGCCCGGATGGAAGATTTGGGAGAGCACCACCGTGCCTTCCGCATGGCAGGCGTCGGCCAGGCGCCGATAGCCTGCGATGCAGGCGTCGTCGGTGGCCATAAGCACATGGGAGGTGTAGCGCGCGCTGTCATGTACTCCGGCCACCTGCAGGACGATCAGACCGACCCCGCCCTTGGCGCGAGCGCGGTGGTAGGCGAAAAGCTGGTCGTTGACCAGGTTGTCGGCGGGCATCGAGGTGTCGTGCCCACTGGACATGATCCGGTTCTTCAGGCGTTTGCCGCGGATTTCCAGGGGCTCGAACAGGTGCGGGAAGGTGGCGCTGGACATGGAGGCTCCTGAGGCCTGGCGGCCCTGCTTGTTCTTGTGGAGTCATGAAAATTTACCTTAAGTAAAAAATCAACTTGTTTTTTTACTTTGCTCTGACTTAGCTTCGAATCGGCCCGAGCCGGGCAGGCTTCACGACAACAACAAGAGGAGAAGCACCATGTGGCAGTCTTTCGTCCCTCACCTGGGCAACGAATCGCACCCCTGTTCCGTTCCTGGTTCCAGTCATGCGGCCCGCCTGCTGGCCGGATTGGCGCTCGCTTGCAGCCTGGGGAACGCCCAGGCGGATGACAGCATGGTGGTGGTGGGCTACGGCGGAGCAGGGCAGAAGGCCCTGAGCGACGCTTTCTTCAAACCGTTCGCCAAGGCCAGCGGAGCGCCGCTGACGGAGAGCGAGTACAACGGCGAGATGGCCCGCATCAAGGTCATGGCCGATACCGGCAGTGCCGATTGGGACCTGGTGGAGATCGAGGCGCCTGATCTGGTGCGTGGATGCGAGGAAGGCATGTTCGAGCGCCTGGACTGGCAGCGCATAGGTGGCGCCGACCAGTTGATCGCCGATGCGGCCCAGGAATGCGGTTCGGCCACTATGGTCTGGAGCGTGGCGCTCGCCTATGACGCCGGCAAACTGGCCGAAGCGCCGAAGTCCTGGGCGGATTTCTGGGATGTGCAACGCTTCCCGGGCAAGCGCGGGCTGCGCAAGCGTGCCGTGTACAACCTGGAGTTCGCGCTGCTGGCCGATGGCGTCAAGCGCGAGGATGTCTACAAGGTGCTGGGAACACCGGCAGGCGTGGAAAGGGCATTTGCCAAGCTGGACCAGCTCAAACCTTACATCCAGTGGTGGGAAGCGGGCGCGCAGCCCGTGCAATGGCTGGCTGCCGGCGACGTGACCATGACCTCGGTCTACAGCGGGCGTATCGCCGCGGCACACCAGGACGGCAACAATTTCGCGGTGGTGTGGCCGGATAGCCTCTATGGCATGGATTACTGGGCGATCATCAAGGGCTCGAAACACGTCGAGCGCGCCCACCAGCTGATCGCCTTCATCAACAAGGCCGACAACCAGGCCGACTATGTCAAACGGATTCCCTACGGCCCGGTCAACCAGCAGACCTTCGATCGCCTGGATCCGGCACTGACCGGCTGGCTACCCAGTGCGCCACAGAACATGGCGCAGGCCCTGCCCATGAATGTGGAGTTCTGGACTGACCACGGCGAGGATCTTGAGCAGCGCTTCAATGCTTGGGCGGCAAAGTAGGAGCGAGTTCATTCGCCAAGCAGGCCGACGGCCTGTTTGGATCAGGGCATCGCGAATTGAATCGCTCTCACAAACCTTTTCACAAACCAACGAAAAAGCCCGGCATGAATGCCGGGCTTTTTGCGTCTGCAGCGGAACTCAGTATTCCGGGTCGCCTTTCAGGCTGGCTTCTGCTGCCTTGGCCAGATCCGGCGGGAGGAAGTCCTTGTCCGGATCGTAGTCGGGCTTGAGGAATGCGGCCAGGGCTTCCAGGTCGCCCGGGCTCAGGGTGCCGGCGGCTTGTTTCAGGCGGAGGTTGTCGAGGATGTAGTCATAGCGCGCGTTGTTGTAGTCGCGCACCGAGCTGTACAGCTGGCGCTGGGCGTCGAGCACGTCGACGATGTTGCGAGTACCCACCTGGTAGCCGATCTCGGTGGCTTCCAGGGCGCTCTGGTTGGAGATGATCGACTGCTTGCGTGCCTTCACCTGCTCCACGTCGGTGTTCACCGCGCGGTGGAAGTTGCGGGTGTTCTGCACCACGTTACGGCGCAGACTTTCACGCTGCTGCTCGGTCTGGTTCAGACGCTGGTAGGACTCGCGTACTTGCGAGCTGGTCAGGCCACCGCTGTAGATCGGGATGTTCAGCTGCAGGCCAATGCTGCGTTGCTCCACATCGCTGCCGAAGGTCTGGGTGTTGCCGGTGGTGTTGCTGAAACCGAGGCTGTCGTTGTCGCCCTTCTGGTAGCTGGCTACAGCGTCCAGGGTCGGTGCGTGGCCGGCCTTGCGCTGGCGCAGGGTTTCTTCAGCAGCGTCGACGGCGTAGTTGGCGGCCTGCAGGTTGAGGTTCTGCTGCGCGGCGGTGTCGACCCACGCCTTTGCGTCGTTGGGTGCGGGCACCACGACCGGAAGGGTATGACGAATGCCCTCGATGGAGGGGTACTCGCGGTTGGTCAGGGTCACCAGGGCCTGGAAAGCGTCGTCGACGTTTCGCTCGGCGATGAGCCGGTTGGCGCGGGAGGTGTCATAACCGGCCTGGGCTTCCAGCACATCGGTCTTGTCCGACAGACCCACATCGAAGCGCTCGTTGGCCTGGTCGAGCTGGCGCTTGAACGCCGCTTCCTCGGCCTTGGTCGAAGCCAGGTTGTCCTGGGCACGCAGTACGGCGAAGTAGGTTTCCGCAGTCTGCAGGATCAGGTTCTGCTGGGTCGCGGAGAAGTCCAGGGCGGCCTGCTCGGTGGTGGACTCCGCTGCCTTCAGCTGGAACCAGCGGTCGGCACGGAAAATCGGTTGGCTCAAGGTCGCCTGGTAGGCGATGCCGCTGCGCGAAAAGGTGCTGGATGGTTCGTCCAGTTTGGTCCGGGTGTCGTTGGCCGTGGCGCCGCCGTTAATCTGCGGCAGCAGGCCGGAGCGAGCCTGGGGTACGGCCTCGCGCTGCGCCTCGTAGTTGGCGCGGGAGGCGGCGAGATCGGCGTTGTTGTCGACGGCGTCCTTGTAGACGGTCACGAGGTCCGTCTTGGCTGACAGGGGGGCATCTACGGCCCAGGCAGTTCCGGCAAAGGCGGAAGCCACGGCGATGGCCAGCGAGAGTCTGCGCAGCATGATCAATCCTGGATTCTGAGGTGTCGGGCAAGGCTACGGGGCCGCTGGGAGCGGGTCAAGACGCCCCAGCGGCGGCCTCAGTGTAGTTTGCGACAAGCTATGTTGCCTGCCTGCAACAATCCCTTTCTGTTGAGTTACTTGCGTCATTTCTCGACGCGCTGGTCACGTTATTCTGACCGCTGGGTTGGTTTTCTTGGGGAAGCTTGTTTAGACTGCGCGGGTTCTTGTCGGGGTGCCTCGAATCGGAGGCTGAGATCGGAGAGTTCCGGATCCCGTTGAACCTGATCAGGTTAAAGCCTGCGTAGGGAACAAGATGTGCCTTCCCAGTCCGAACTCCGGAAGGCCCCTCTCGGCACCAGTCCCGGTGCACTCTCTTTCAGGTTCGCTCCGACATCACCCCAGGAGCCAGCCGATGACCGCAAAACAACAAAAGAACCTGAGCGAGAGCGCCCAGGTCGACCAGCAATCCATCCAGCCTTTCCCCCGTTCGCAGAAAGTCTATGTGCAGGGCTCCCGCCCGGACATCCGCGTGCCCATGCGCGAAATCAGCCTGGATGTGACTCCCACCGCTTTCGGCGGCGAGATCAATGTCCCGGTCACTGTCTATGACACGTCCGGCCCCTACACCGACCCAAGCGTCAGCATCGATGTGCGCAAGGGGCTGGCCGACGTGCGTTCCCCCTGGATCGAAGACCGCAACGACACCGAGCGCCTGCCGGGCCTGACCTCCGAGTTCGGCCAGCGTCGCCTGGCCGATGCCGAACTGTCGGCCATGCGCTTTGCCCATGTGCGCAACCCGCGCCGTGCCAAGGCTGGTCGCAACGTCACGCAGATGCACTACGCGAAGCAGGGCATCATCACGCCTGAGATGGAATACGTCGCCATCCGCGAGAACATGAAACTGGCCGAGGCGCGCGCCGCCGGTCTGCTGAAGGAGCAGCATCCGGGCCAGAGCTTCGGTGCTAGCATTCCGAAGGAAATCACCCCGGAGTTCGTCCGCGAGGAAATCGCCCGCGGCCGCGCCATCATCCCGGCCAACATCAACCATGTGGAGCTGGAGCCGATGATCATCGGCCGCAACTTCCTGGTGAAGATCAACGGCAATATCGGCAACTCGGCCCTGGGTTCCTCCATCGAGGAAGAAGTGGCCAAGCTGACCTGGGGTATCCGCTGGGGTTCGGACACCGTGATGGACCTGTCCACCGGCAAGCACATTCATGAAACCCGCGAGTGGATCATCCGCAACTCGCCGGTACCCATCGGCACCGTACCGGTCTACCAGGCCCTGGAGAAGGTCGGTGGCATCGCCGAAGACCTGAACTGGGAGCTGTTCCGCGACACCCTGATCGAGCAGGCCGAACAGGGCGTGGACTATTTCACCATCCATGCCGGCGTACTCCTGCGCTACGTGCCGCTGACCGCCAAGCGCGTGACCGGCATTGTCTCGCGCGGCGGTTCGATCATGGCCAAGTGGTGCCTGGCTCACCACAAGGAGAATTTCCTCTACACCCACTTCGAGGAAATCTGCGAAATCATGAAGGCCTACGACGTCAGCTTCTCGCTGGGCGACGGCCTGCGTCCGGGCTCCATCGCCGATGCCAACGACGCCGCGCAGTTCGGTGAGCTGGAAACCCTCGGCGAGCTGACCAAGATCGCCTGGAAGCACGATGTGCAGACCATGATCGAGGGCCCTGGCCACGTGCCGATGCACCTGATCAAGGAGAACATGGACAAGCAGCTGGAATGCTGCGACGAGGCCCCGTTCTACACCCTCGGCCCGCTGACCACCGACATCGCCCCTGGCTACGACCACATCACCTCCGGCATCGGCGCCGCGATGATCGGCTGGTTCGGCTGCGCCATGCTCTGCTACGTGACTCCGAAGGAGCACCTGGGCCTGCCGAACAAGGATGACGTGAAGACCGGCATCATCACCTACAAGATCGCGGCCCATGCGGCCGACCTTGCCAAGGGCCACCCCGGCGCGCAGATCCGCGACAACGCCCTCTCCAAGGCGCGCTTCGAGTTCCGCTGGGAGGACCAGTTCAACCTCGGTCTGGACCCGGACACCGCGCGTGCCTTCCACGACGAGACCCTGCCGAAGGATTCGGCCAAGGTTGCGCACTTCTGCTCCATGTGCGGGCCGAAGTTCTGCTCGATGAAGATCACCCAGGAAGTGCGCGACTACGCCAAGGAAAACGGCCTGACCGACGAACAGAAGGCCATCGAGGCCGGCTTCGCCGAGCAGTCCGGGCGTTTCAAGGACGAAGGCTCGGTGATCTACAAGCAAGTGTGAGCGTCAGCTCCGGAACGATGAACAGGTATTGATCTGTCATCCCCACGGCGAAAGCCGGGCTTCGGGCCCGGCTTTCCGGTTTGTGGCCAATTCATAACTACAGTCCATCAGGGCAACTGCCAACGTGAACACCCCGACCAGCTACTCGCCGTCCATCCCGGTCGCCTTCGACCAGCGCGTTCTCGGCACGCGCGACCTGTTTTCCCTCTGGTTCTCCCTCGGCCTCGGCCTGATGGTGCTGCAGACCGGCGCCCTGCTGGCGCCCGGCCTCGGTACCAGCGACGCGTTGCTAGCCATTTTCCTCGGCACTGGAGTCGGCGTACTGCTGCTCGGGGCGGCAGCGATGATTGGCAGCGACACCGGCCTTGCCTCCATGGCGTCGATGAAGCTCAGCCTCGGCTCGGCTGGCGCGACCTTGCCGGCCTTCCTCAACCTGCTGCAACTCGTGGGCTGGGGCGCCTTCGAGATCATCGTGATGCGCGATGCGGCCAGTCTGCTGATCATGCGGGGCCTGGGCGAGGACAGCCTGTGGGCTTCACCGACCCTCTGGACCCTGGTGTTCGGCGCCTTGGTCACTCTGCTCGCGGTAGCCGGCCCGCTCGCCTTCGTACGTCGCATCCTGCGCCGTTGGGGCATCTGGTTGCTGCTGGGAGCCTGCATCTGGCTGACCTGGGACCTTATCAAGCGTGCTGATTTCGCGGCCCTGATGGCGCGGGCCGGCGATGGCTCCATGTCTTTCGCACTGGGCTTCGATATCGCCATCGCCATGCCGCTGTCCTGGTTGCCACTGATTGCCGACTACTCGCGCTTCGGCCGTCGTGGTGGCGGTGTATTCGTCGGTTCGGCACTGGGCTTCTTCATCGGTTGCCTGTGGCTGATGGGGCTGGGGGTGGCCTACACCCTGGCGTTCGCCGAGGGTGGCGATGCCAATGCACTGCTGCTGACCCTGGCCGGCGCGGGCATGGGAATCCCGCTGTTGCTGATTCTGCTGGATGAGTCGGAAAAGGCCTTTGCCGATATCCACTCGGCGGCGGTGTCCAGCGGCATCCTGCTGCCGCTTAAGGTAGAGCAGCTGGCGCTTGCCATCGGCTTGCTCTGCACGCTGATCGCCTGGTTCGCGCCGCTGGCCGAGTATCAGAACTTCCTGCTGCTGATCGGCTCGGTGTTTGCGCCGCTGTTCGGTGTGGTGCTGGTTGATCACTTCATTCTGAGCCGCCGCCGCGCCGAGCTGGCGCCGCGCGTTGCATTGCGCTGGGACACGCTGCTGGCCTGGGGTTGCGGCGTAGTGATCTATCACCTGTTGGCCAATCGTTGGCCGGAGCTGGGTGCAACCCTGCCGGCGCTGTTGGCCGCTGGCGGGTTGCAAATGCTGCTGGGACGCTTCAGCCGCGTCCGGGGAAATACTGGGGCTTCAGTATTCCGTTGAGCTGCGGGTAGGGGATGCGAATCTCCGGGTGCCCGCTGGAGTAAGGCGCGATGCTGTACACGTCGTACTTGAGCAGCATGGCGCCGTAGCCGAGGCCGACGTTGGCGGTGCGCTCGAACGGCCAGGTCTTGATGAAGTCTGGATCCTGGTCGAACTTGTTGGCCGCCAACCAGCGGAGGTGGGCCTCTTCGGCGACCTTCCAAAAGGCGTCTTCCTGGCCTGGAAGCAGCATGTCGCCGAGGCTCAGCGGCTTCTCCAGTTTGCGGTCGTAGTTGATGAAACCGCGGCCAGGCATGCCATGGGCGCCGCCGGTGAACAGGTAGCTGGACAGTTCCACCAACACGAGTTTGTCGTGCTGTTCCAGTACCTTGGCTTGCAGGTAGCTGCTCCAGCCCGGTTCGGCGCTGGCGAGGAAGTCCTTCTCGTAGGATTCGAGCGAAGCCGGAAGCGGCTCGCCGGGGCTGTTCTGGGTCATCTGCAGCAGGCGCTGGTTGATCAGCGAATTGAGCTGCGGCTCATCGGCGAAACTGATGGTGTCGATGTTCACCAGCGGGCAGGTCTCGCCCTGGCAGCCGGGTTTCAGGTGTTCCCAGGCGTGGCGCTGCGGTTCCAGTTTGTCGCTGCCACCGGGTAGCATCTGGCAGGCACTGAGGAGGGCGCCGAGGCTGGCGGCGGCGAGGAGTCTGGCGAGGGGCATCGGCTTCATCTTCAGGGGCAATTCCGGAAAAGTGCAGGCTTCGACTGCCGCTGGGGCCATGAGTTCGCGTATCCCCGGGCAGCCTTTCGCCGCGCATCTTCCCAGTCTGTGCCTCGTCTGCAAAGAGGCTGCAGCCTGTACGACCAAGGCGTAGGATGCGCGAATCAAAGCCTTCCGAAGCAGTGAGACCGTCCCATGACCGAAACCTTCAAACCGGGCCCCGACGCTGTCGAGATGGTCGAACGAGAAACCTGTTTCCAGGGTTTCTACCGCCTGGACCGCCTGAGTCTGCGCCACCGACTGTTCTCCGGCGACATGGGGCCGGTCATCCATCGGGAACTCTTCGTCCGTCATGATGCTGTCTGTGTACTGCCCTATGATCCGCAACGGGATGCCGTGGTGCTGATCGAGCAATTCCGCGTCGGCGCCTTCGGCAAGAGCGAAAGCCCCTGGCTGCTGGAATTGGTGGCGGGGCTGATCGACAAGGACGAGGAGCCGGAAGAGGTCGCCCGTCGGGAAGCCGTCGAAGAAGCCGATCTGCAGTTGACTTCGTTGTGGCCGATCACCACCTACTATCCTTCACCAGGGGGCTCCAACGAGCGCGTGCATCTGTACCTCGGACGTTGCGACAGCAGCGGCGCGGGAGGCGTACACGGGCTGGCGGAGGAGGGCGAAGATATCCGCGTGCATGTACTGTCGCTGGAAGACGCCCTGGCCCTGATGCGTGAAGGGCGGCTGGACAATGCCGCAAGTATGCTGGCCCTGCAGTGGCTGGCGCTGAACCGTACCGAAGTCAGGGGGTTGTGGACGTGAATCTGTTGCGCGATCGCTACCGGGTCGACCTCGTTGGGCTGCAAGCAGCCTGCGAGGCGAACTACGCGCGCCTGATGCGTCTGCTCCCGCAGATGCGCGAGGTTCGTGGTTCCCGACGCGTCGCGCTGAGCCAGGGCGAGCGCCTGCTTGGTGTATTGGCTCTGGAAGTGGTCGAAGCCTGTCCCTATACCACCACGCTGCAGGTGCGCCAGGAGCACAGCCTACCCTGGCTGCCGTCGCCGCAACTGGAAGTGCGCGTCTACCATGACGCGCGAATGGCGGAAGTGGTCGGTGCCGAGAATGCACGGCGATTCCGCAGCGTGTATTCCTATCCAAACGCTGACATGCACCAGCCCGACGAGAAGAGCCAGCTCAATCTCTTCCTCGGCGAGTGGTTGAGCCATTGCCTGGCCTGTGGTCACGAACTGGAACCGGTCGTCCTCTAGTCTCTGGACGAGACTCACCTGTGATCGACAGTCTTTCCTGCAAGGTCCCGCTTTTGTCCGGAAGGCCTGCGACTGGTCGGCCAGGTTGATCCGCAGCCGCTAACTGTGAACCATTCCCGCTTCGCGGGTTTACCCATTGCGCGCGCAACAACCATAATCGGAACACCTTGCCCGAGGAGAAGGCCTTGCCCAATCCATTCCCCCCTGCCGCTGACGAGTCGGTGCTGCTGGTGCAGCTCTCCGACAGCCACCTGTTCGCCGAGGCGGACGGCAAGCTGCTGGGCATGGAGACCCGTGACAGCTTGCGGCGGGTGATCGACCAGGTACTGCAGGAGCAGCCACGCATCGACCTGGTACTGGCCACGGGCGACCTCTCCCAGGACGGCTCGGTCGAGTCCTACGAGGCATTTCGGGATCTGACTGCAAGTATTCCCGCGGCTGCCCGCTGGTTCCCCGGCAACCACGATGAAGTCCCGGTTATGCGCGATGTGTGCGCCGGTACTGCCGAGCTGGAACCCATCGTCGACTTCCCCCACTGGCGCCTGGTATTGCTGGACTCCACCATCGCCGGTGCCGTCCCCGGACATTTCCCCGACGAGCAACTGGCGTTCCTGGAAAGCGCCCTGGAAGGTGCCGGCGAGCGCCATGTCCTGGTCAGCTTCCATCATCATCCGGTACCCATCGGTTGCACCTGGATGGACCCGATCGGTGTGCGCAACGCCGACAGCCTGTTCGCCGTCCTGGATCGTTATCCACAGGTGCGGGCGCTGCTCTGGGGCCATGTCCACCAGGAGTTCGACCAGATCCGCAATGGTGTGCGCTTGCTGGCGTCGCCATCCACTTGTGTGCAGTTCGCGCCAGGCAGCGAGGACTTCTGCGTGGGCAGCGAGGCGCCGGGATACCGCTGGTTGCGCCTGATCCGTGATGGCAGCATCGAAACCGGCGTTTCGCGGGTCATCGGGATCACGTTCGAAGTGGATTACAGCATCAAGGGTTATTGACCTTCGCGCCGTGGCACGGCAAGAAGTACAACTTTCCCTAGATCGCCAGGAAACCGTGTGGCCAGTTCGCAACCCAGCCTTCTCTATATCCACGGCTTCAACAGCTCGCCGTCGTCACTCAAGGCGCGCCAGCTCAGCTCGCTCATGCAGGGCCTCGGCCTGATCGAGCGTCTGCGGGTTCCGGCCCTGCATCATCATCCCCGACTGGCCCTCGGCCAGCTTGAGGCCGCTATCGCCGAACTGGGGCGCCCGGTGCTGGTCGGCAGCTCACTGGGCGGCTACTATGCGACCCACTTGGCCGAGCGCCACGGCCTGAAGGCCGTGCTGATCAACCCCGCGGTCGCCCCGCACCGGTTGTTCGACGGCCAGCTTGGCCCACAGAAGAACTACTACAGCGACGAAACCTGGGAGCTGACGCTGGAGCATGTGATGGCGCTGGCCGAACTGGAAGTGCCACCACCACAGGACCCGGTTCGTTACCAGGTGTGGTTGCAGACGGCCGACGAAACCCTCGACTACCGTCAGGCGGAGCGCTACTACCGCGCCTGTGCCTTGCGTATCGAAGCGGGCGGCGACCACGGTTTCCAGAACTTCCCTGCCCATCTGCCCGCCTTGCTGGCTTTTGCCGGCTTTCCCGCGCAGCTGTGGCGTGACATCGACTTTTCCGACCTCTGACTGAAAGGGAATCCATGGCTACTTACAACGCGGATGCCATCGAAGTCCTCTCCGGCCTCGATCCGGTGCGCAAGCGTCCAGGGATGTACACCGACACCTCCCGACCCAATCACCTGGCCCAGGAAGTCATCGACAACAGCGTGGACGAGGCCCTGGCAGGCCACGCCCGTAGCGTGCAGGTGATCCTCCATGAGGACAACTCGCTGCAGGTCATCGACGACGGCCGCGGCATGCCGGTGGACATCCACCCCGAAGAAGGGGTGCCCGGTGTCGAACTGATCCTCACCAAGCTGCACGCCGGCGGCAAGTTCTCGAACAAGAACTACCAGTTCTCCGGTGGCCTCCATGGCGTGGGCATCTCGGTGGTGAACGCCCTGTCCACGCGCGTCGAAGTGCGCGTCAAGCGCGAGGGCAGCGAATACATGATGACCTTCGCCGATGGCTTCAAGGCCAGCGAGTTGGAAGTCATCGGCAGCGTCGGCAAGCGCAATACTGGCACCAGCGTCCATTTCTGGCCGGATGCCAAGTATTTCGACTCCCACAAGTTCTCCGTCAGCCGCCTCAAGCATGTGCTCAAGGCCAAGGCCGTGCTTTGCCCGGGGCTGTCTGTCACCTTCGAGGACAAGGCCAGCGGCGAGCGCGTGGAATGGCATTTCGAAGATGGCCTGCGTTCTTACCTGGTGGATGCCGTCAGCGAATTCGAGCGACTGCCGAACGAACCTTTCTGCGGCAGCCTGGCCGGTAACAAGGAAGCCGTGGATTGGGCGCTGCTCTGGCTGCCCGAGGGTGGCGACAGCGTTCAGGAAAGCTACGTCAACCTGATCCCGACCGCCCAGGGCGGTACCCATGTCAACGGCCTGCGCCAGGGCCTGCTGGACGCCATGCGCGAGTTCTGCGAGTTCCGCAATCTGCTGCCGCGCGGGGTCAAGCTGGCACCCGAGGACGTCTGGGAGCGCATCGCTTTCGTCCTCTCGATGAAAATGCAGGAGCCGCAGTTCTCCGGCCAGACCAAGGAGCGCCTGTCCTCCCGCGAGGCGGCAGCCTTCGTCTCGGGCGTGGTCAAGGATGCCTTCAGCCTGTGGCTCAACGAGCACCCGGATCTGGGTATGCAGCTGGCGGAACTGGCGATCAGCAATGCCGGCCGCCGACTCAAGGCGGGCAAGAAAGTCGAGCGCAAGAAAATCACCCAGGGGCCGGCGCTACCCGGCAAGCTGGCGGATTGTGCTGGCCAGGACCCGATGCGATCCGAGCTCTTCCTGGTGGAAGGTGACTCAGCCGGCGGTTCGGCGAAGCAGGCACGGGACAAGGAATTCCAGGCGATCATGCCGTTGCGCGGGAAGATCCTGAATACCTGGGAAGTGGACGGCGGCGAAGTGCTGGCCTCCCAGGAAGTGCATGACATCGCAGTCGCCATTGGCGTCGATCCTGGCGCGTCCGACCTCAGCCAGCTGCGCTATGGCAAGGTCTGCATCCTTGCCGACGCCGACTCCGACGGCCTGCACATCGCCACGCTGCTGTGCGCGCTGTTCGTGCGCCACTTCCGCCAGTTGGTAGAAGCCGGACACGTCTATGTGGCGATGCCGCCGCTGTTCCGTATAGACCTGGGCAAGGAAATCTATTACGCCCTGGACGAGGCCGAGCGCGACGGCATTCTCGATCGCCTGGTGGCCGAAAAGAAACGTGGCAAGCCGCAGGTCACCCGATTCAAGGGCCTGGGCGAGATGAACCCGCCGCAGCTGCGCGAAACCACCATGGACCCGAACACTCGTCGCCTCGTCCAGCTGACCCTCGAAGACGCGGAAGGCACGGTGGAGGTCATGGACATGCTGCTTGCGAAGAAACGCGCTGGTGATCGCAAGTCCTGGCTCGAGTCCAAGGGTAACCTGGCCGAGGTCATGGTGTGAGGGGAGTCCTTTTCCTCCTCGGTCTGTTGTCCTGTGCACCGCTCTGGGCCGCCGGCGATCCGGAACAACTGAGGCTGGCCTTCGAGTACCCGGTGGAAGGCATGCCCCAGGGCAACCTCTCCGGGCTGGCCCGCTGCGGTGACGACCTGGTGGCGGTTTCCGACCGGGTAGATAGCCAGCTGTACCGGCTCAAACCCATAGGTGGCGTACTCCAGGCCGAGGCCGAGACCTTCCATGCGCCGCCGCCACCGCCGAGCAGCCTGCCCTGGGGCGTGCGTGCGCGTTCCTGGGCCATCAGCATGCTGCGGGGCAACGACCTGGATTTTGAAGGCATCAGCTGCGATGCCGTCGGCAATCGCTACCTGGTGAGCGAGGCCAATGCGGCGGTGCTGCAGCTGCCGGTGGCTGGTGAGCCCAATTGGTTGCTGTTGCCGGACAACCTGGTCCGCCAGGCCCGCGCCAGTGGCATGCTGCTGCACTTCAATGCCCTGCTTGAAGGCATTGCCGTCGATCCCAAGGGCGAGCGCCTCTGGCTTGCCGCCGAGCGCGAGCGGCGGGGGCTGATGGTGGTTCACAAGCAGCAGTCCACCTGGCGTTGCACCGGCGGTTGCGTGATCTTCAGCGAGGCGGGTACTGAGCGTCCGCCAGCGCCCATCGGCAGCGAGCAGCAGATGCCACGGGATTTCTCCGACGTTGCCTTCCATGAAGAGAAACTCTTCACCCTGGAGCGCCTGGCGCATCAGATCTGCCGGCGCAAGCCGAACAATGGCGAAGTCGAGCGTTGCTGGTCCTTTGCCGAGGAAGCACTGGCCGATACCCGTCGATACGGTGTGCCTTTCGGAGTGGCCGAGGGGCTGTGGATAGATGCCGAAGGAGCCTGGGTCGGCCTCGACAACGGTGGCAAGGCCCGCGCCGACGGCGAGCGTCGCCCCATTGTCTGGCGCTTCACCGCGCCCAAGGGCGGCTGGAGCGCGAAATGACCACACAGACGCCGGGCAAACGAGCAGGAAGGGTAATGCTGGTGCTCGCCTGGGGCATCGGCCTGATCCTGGCTACGCGTTATTTCGGTGTCTGGGAGGACCGCCAGCACAATCCCAATCGCGCGCCCGAATCGGTGCATGGCGACTGCTACGTGGAAGTGCGCCTGGCCAGCAGCCGCCAGGGGCACTATCTGCTCGACGGCCGTATCGACGGCCAGGGCGTGACCTTCCTGCTCGATACTGGCGCCACCCAGGTGGCAATACCCGCCCGGCTGGCCGAGCGCCTTGGCCTGAAGCCTGGCGCGGCGGTAACCCTGAGCACCGCCAACGGCCGAGTCACCGGCCACCGCACCCAGCTGCAGGACCTGCGCCTGGGTGACATCCGCCTGACCCAGGTGCCCGCGATCATAGTTCCGGGCATGGACGGCGAAGAGGTGCTGCTTGGTATGAGCGCCCTCAAACAACTCGAATTCACCCAGCGCGACGGCACCCTGGTGCTGCGCCAAGTCACTTCTCCGTGAGGCACGCATGAGCGAATCCCTCGATCTGAGCCTGGAAGGCGTTGAGCGCCGCTCCTTGGCCGACTTCACCGAACAGGCCTACCTCAACTACTCCATGTACGTGATCATGGACCGCGCCCTGCCGCATATTGGCGACGGTCTGAAGCCCGTACAGCGTCGCATCATCTACGCCATGAGCGAGTTGGGCCTGGACGCCGACTCCAAGCACAAGAAGTCGGCGCGTACCGTCGGCGACGTGCTCGGCAAGTTCCACCCCCATGGCGACTCCGCCTGCTACGAGGCCATGGTGCTGATGGCCCAGCCTTTCAGCTACCGCTACACCCTGGTCGACGGCCAGGGCAACTGGGGTGCGCCGGACGATCCCAAGTCATTCGCTGCCATGCGTTACACCGAGGCGCGCCTGTCGCGCTACTCGGAAGTGTTGTTGACCGAGCTGGGCCAGGGCACTGTGGACTGGGTACCGAACTTCGACGGTACCCTGAACGAGCCGGCGACCCTGCCGGCGCGCCTGCCCAACTTGCTGCTGAACGGCACCACCGGCATCGCCGTGGGCATGGCTACCGACGTACCGCCGCACAACCTGCGGGAAGTGGCCGCTGCCTGCGTGCGCCTGCTGGATGAGCCGAACGCCACCGTGGAGCAGCTCTGCGAACACATCCTCGGTCCGGACTTCCCCACCGAAGCCGAAGTCATCACCCCGCGCGCCGAACTGCTGAAGATCTACGAGTCAGGTCGCGGCTCGGTGCGCATGCGTGCCGTATACCGTGTTGAGGACGGCGACATCGTCGTCACCGCTCTGCCGCACCAGGTCTCCGGTTCCAAGGTGCTGGAGCAGATCGCCGGCCAGATGCAGGCCAAGAAGCTGCCGATGGTGGCCGACCTGCGTGACGAATCGGATCACGAGAACCCCACCCGCATCGTCATCATCCCGCGCTCCAATCGCGTGGATGCCGACGAGCTGATGCAGCATCTGTTTGCCACCACCGACCTGGAGTCCAGCTACCGGGTCAACACCAACGTCATCGGTCTGGACGGCAAGCCCCAGGTCAAGGACCTGCGCACCCTGCTCAGCGAATGGCTGACTTACCGAATCGGTACCGTTCGTCGCCGCCTGCAGTTCCGCCTGGACAAGGTAGAGAAGCGCCTGCACCTGTTGGACGGCTTGCTGGTCGCTTTCCTCAACCTGGACGAAGTGATTCACATCATCCGTACCGAGGACCAGCCCAAGCCGGTCCTGATGGCGCGTTTCGAACTCAGCGAAATCCAGGCGGACTACATCCTCGACACTCGTCTGCGTCAGCTAGCGCGCCTCGAGGAGATGAAGATCCGTGGCGAGCAGGACGAGCTGCTTAAGGAACAGAAGAAGCTGCTGGCACTGCTGGGCAGTGATACCAAGCTGAAGAAACTGGTGCGTGACGAGCTGATCAAGGATGCCGAAACCTATGGCGACGACCGTCGTTCGCCGATAGTCGCCCGTGCCGAAGCCCGTGCTTTGTCTGAAACCGAGCTGATGCCCACCGAGCCGGTAACCGTCGTGTTGTCCGAAAAGGGCTGGGTGCGCTGCGCCAAAGGCCACGATATCGATGCAACTGGCCTGTCCTACAAGGCGGGTGATGGCTTCAAGGCGGCAGCGCCCGGTCGCTCGAACCAGTACGCGGTGTTTATCGACTCCACCGGGCGCAGCTACTCGCTGGCGGCCCATTCACTGCCTTCGGCCCGAGGTCAGGGCGAGCCGCTCACCGGTCGTCTGACGCCGCCTCCGGGCGCCAGCTTCGACTGCGTGTTGCTCCCAGAGGACGACGCCACCTATGTCATCGCCTCGGATGCCGGCTACGGATTCGTGGTCAAAGGGGCGGACCTGCAGGCCAAGAACAAGGCCGGCAAGGCCCTTCTGAGTCTGCCCAATGGCGCCAAGGTGGTGGCTCCGCGGCCAGTACAGAGTGTCGAGGATGACTGGCTGGCAGCGGTGACTACCGAAGGTCGGCTGCTGCTGTTCAAGGTGGCCGACCTGCCGCAACTGGCCAAGGGTAAGGGCAACAAGATCATTGGTATCCCGGGAGATCGTGTCGCCAGCCGCGAGGAGTACCTGACCGACCTGGCAGTCCTGCCGTCTGGTGCGACCCTGGTCCTGCAGGCCGGCAAACGCACCCTTTCGCTCAAAGCTGACGACCTTGAGCACTACAAGGGTGAGCGCGGACGTCGTGGCAACAAGCTGCCGCGTGGTTTCCAGCGAGTCGATGCGCTGCAGGTGGAACCGCTGGCCTGACGCTGACGGCGGCGAATTGACGTGTTGCTATGGAGTCCTGCGTCACATTGACGGATGATATGTCCCCTCGCCATTCAGTGGTGGTGGCGAGGACGAATGAATTCGACTGCAGGCTGCCCACAAGGCGGCCGTGGGTGAGATTGATGACCGTGCGTTTTCCCCTGGCTTTGATGCTGGTGAGCCTCCTTGGCCTTGCTGGTTGTGTGCATAGCCCCTCCATTCCGATGTTTCAGCTGGACGCGGGCACCCCGGAGGTGCCCTCAAAGAAGGCTGGGATGCAAGTACTGCTCGGCCCGGTAACCGTGGCCGATTACCTTCAGCGCGAAACGCTTCTGCAGCGCCAGCCCGATGGCAGCCTGACCGCGGCGCCGGATGGCCGCTGGGCCGGCAGCCTGGCAGCGGATATCGATCAGGTGCTGCTACGTCAGCTGTCCTGGCGTCTGGATAGCCAGCGCCTGGTGCTGGCGCCCGGCAATCCTGGCTTTACGCCTGAAGTGCAGGTTCTGCTGACCATCAGCCGCCTGGACTCGGGCCCGCAACGCCCGGCTGTGCTGGAGGCCCAATGGCGCCTGCTGGATCGTGCAGGTCAACTGCGTGATAGCCGCCTGGTGCGCCTCGAAGAGGCCCATGCCGGTACCGCTGCCGATCAGGTGCGCGCGCAGAGCAAGTTGCTGCAGCAACTTGCAGAGCAGCTTGCTGCCGCGGTGAAACCCCTTGAAGGCCAGCCGGTTGTCGTCGAGGCGCCGCGCAAGCCCGCAGCCCCAGCGGCCCCGGCCAAGGCCAAGGAACCGCAGCCGCCGAAGATTCCCATGGCGGCGCCAGTGCGCACGGACGTGGAAGTCTTCCGCTTCTGATTTCAGGATTATGAAAAAGCCCGTTGATGCGGGCTTTTTCATGGGCGTTCGCCAGTTTTTTTGCCGTATTTCGTGACCAGGCCGCGCACCGCTAAACCACTGATAGCCAGAGCGCCGCAGGGTAACCACACCCAAAGAGCCTCGGATTGCAGTACATCGAGCCCTCGCCGGGAAACGAAGCCAGCGATAAAGGGAGAAACCTCGATGGGGCGCCACGGCAGGAAGTAACGCTCCAGGTCCCACGGCCAGAGCCAGGCGACGCCCAGCCCGCCATCGGTCAATGCATCCAGCAGGCTGTGGCTGAAGGTGGCGAAGAAGATGAACAGTGCTGCCTTGGCTGGCCCGCATTGCAGTCCACGGAAAATGACTGCGGCGAATAGCCCGCAAAGAGAAGCGAACAGCAAGGAATGACTGAAACCGCGATGTCCGAAGGCGTCTGCGTAGGCGATGCCCAACTTGAAGGCCAGCACGTCAGCATCCGGGACGCAGGCGAAGATCAGCCCGGCTATCAGTAGCCGGGGCGGAATGATCCGTCTGCCCAAGGCAAGGCCAACGGCCAGCACGGGCAGGGGATGAGTAATCAGCGTGGTCATGGCCTGTCCTTGGCCGGATCGTCAGTGCCGTGCTGTTTCGTGCATGCGCGCCAACTGGCGCTCCAGCAGCGACGGATAGGGTTCCAGCAGGCGTTCGACGCAGCAGGCGCCTTCCGGGCTGGTGATGGAGCGGATGCGCGCACGCTGACGGACCAGTTCGTCGTCGGCGATGGCGCGCTCCACCAGCAGCAGGTTGCGGCTGTGCTGGCTCAGCGCCAGGGCGTTTTGGGTAGTGTCGTTGAGCAGAAGGTCGCCTTGGCCGAGGCCGGAAAGGTCATCACCCAGGGTTAGACCGAGTTGCAGTTGCAGGGTGATGCCGCTGTCGGCGACTTCGATTTGCAGGGCGTGACCCAGGGCACGCATGAGCTCGCCGCAGCAGAGGGCATGGGTGAGGTAATCCTCGCCGCCGTCCTGGCTGTGGAAAAGCATCAGGCTGCTGCCATCGTTCAGGGTCAGCAACTGACCGTGATAAAGGCGGGCCGCATGGTCGAGGCAGTCACGATAGCGCTGTAGCAGGTCCATCAATCGCGAGCGCGGCAGGCGGCGCAGTTGGTCCTGGGCACCCAGCTGGATGGCCAGGACTGCACTGTGCTGAGGCTCCTGCTGGATGACCGGGGCGGGAGTCGGGGCCGGTTCGGCCAACTCCTCACGCAGGTCGGCGAAGGGATCCTCGTCGTCCGGGGTGAACAGCTTGCTCGGCGTTTCGTCCTCGCCATCGAAGCTGTCATCACGTAGGTCGCGGACTTCGAACTGATCCTCGTCGTTCTGTTCTTCGTCCGGATAGTCTTCGTCTGCTTCGGCGAAGTCCTCTTCAGGGATTGGATCCAGCTCCGGCTCGGGCTCCGGTTTCTCCGGTACTAGGCGGGCTTGCAACTGGCGGGCGAGATCACCGATCTCGTCCTGGCGACCGGCACCTGGGGCAGGGTCGTCGGGGTCGCGCAGCCACACGCGCAGTTGCAGCAGCGGCGTGGAGATATGGCGGCCGAGGCGCAGGCTCAGGGACAGGGTCAACGCCAGCAGGATCAGGCTGAGCAGCCCCATGCTCTGCAGGCTGATGGTCATGGGCTGCTGGAACTGCTCCATGTCCAGGCTCAGACGCAGGTGGCCGGCGATCACTTCCTGGAAGGTGATGGGCGTGGAGTACAGGCCCTCGGTTTCTCCCAGCAGGCCCTGTTTGGGGCGCGAGCCGGCCTCGGCGAGGATGCGGTTATCCACGCTGTAGATGGCCGCGTGGGCAACCAGTGGATTCTTCACCAGGTTACTGAGCAGCACGTTGAGGCTGAGGATGTCGTTGGACACCAACAGCTCTGTGGCAGATGCGGCGGTTTGCGCCGTCAGGCTCTGGCCCAGTGCGTCGGCCTGCTGCTGCATGGCCTGCTTGAACTGCATGCCCATGACCCAGGCGTAGATCACCAGCGCCAGCGCTACCAGGAGCAGGCTATGGCTGGCGATGCGCAAGGCGATCGGCACGCGGCGCTGGCGCAGGGCGTGGAAGATCAGCAGGAAGAAGTTGTCGGGTTTGACAGGCGTGGGCCGGTTCACAGAGCGCGGCTCTTCTCGGACGAAATTGTGGCGCAGTATAGCGAGCGACCCTTGCAGGGCAAAGCGCCGGGCATGCTGCGAGTGCTGCGAAAGTGGGTAGAATGTGCGCCTTTTCATGCGCTGAGTGAGGTGCGCCTTGCGCGAAATAGTCCTGATCAACATCACTGGCGAGGACCGCCCCGGCCTGACCGCGGCCATTACCGGTGCTCTGGCCCAGGGCGGCGTGAATATCCTGGATATCGGCCAGGCGGTGATCCACGACACCCTGTCGTTCGGAATCCTGGTGGAGATTCCGGACAATGCCGGAGCCTCCGCCGTGCTCAAGGATGTACTGTTCACCGCCTACAAGCTGGACCAGCAGGTGCGTTTCACTCCGGTGCCCGAGGCGGATTACCAGCAGTGGGTCGATGGCCAGGGCAAGAGCCGCTACATCGTCACCTTGTTGACCCGCAAGGTAACCGCCGAGCAGCTGCAGCGGGTGAGCTCGATAACTGCCAAGTACGGGCTCAACATCGACCATATCGACCGTCTGTCGGGTCGTATGCCGCTGGATACACCGGCCGATAAGGGCAAGGGCTGCATCGAGTTCTCCGTACGCGGTGAACCGGCGGACCCGGTGGCCCTGCGCGCCGAGTTCCTCAGCGTGGCCCAGGAGCTGAATGTCGACATCGCTTTCCAGCGCGATTCGTTGTTCCGTCGCAACCGCCGCCTGGCAGTGTTCGACATGGATTCGACCCTGATCGAAGCCGAGGTGATCGACGAACTGGCCAAGGCTGCCGGTGTGGGTGATCAAGTGGCCGAGATCACCGAGCGTGCGATGCGTGGCGAACTGGACTTCCGCGCCAGCTTCAAGGAGCGCCTGGGGCTGCTCAAGGGGCTGTCCGAGGATGTACTGGAAGAAATCGGCGCTTCCCTGCGGTTGACCGAAGGGGCGGAAACCCTCTTCGCCGAGCTCAAGCGCCTGGGCTACAAGACTGCGATCCTCTCCGGCGGCTTCAGCTACTTCGCCAAGCAATTGCAAGCAAAGCTGGGCATCGACTACGTATTCGCCAACGAACTTCAGATCGTCGATGGCAAGCTGACCGGCGTGGCCATCGAGCCAATCGTCGACGCGCAGCGCAAGGCCGACCTGCTGCGTGAGCTGGCGCAGAAAGAGGGCCTGCGGCTGGAACAGACCATTGCCGTCGGCGATGGTGCCAACGACCTGCCGATGCTGGGGCTGGCGGGGCTGGGCGTGGCCTTCCGTGCCAAACCACTGGTCAAGCAGTCGGCCAAGCAGGCCATCTCCACCCTTGGCCTCGATGGCATCCTTTATCTGCTCGGCTTCCGCGACCGCGACGGCAAGGACTGACAGTCGAGCTGGAAATGAAAAAGCCGCCTTCGGGCGGCTTCTTCGTGACTGGCGCTTACTCGTCGCCGGATGAGAAGTCGTAGTCCATCGCCTGGCTGGGGCCCTGCAAGTAATAGCCCTGGATGTAGTTGACGCCGGCCTGCCAGAGGGTCGCCAGCACACTGGCGGTTTCGACGAAGGGCACGATGGTCAGCTTGGCCTGGGCGTGCAGGCTGGCCAGCAGGGTCTTGAGGACTTCCTGGTTCTCCGCGCGGCTGAGGTCCTGGGTAAAGGAACCGTCCACCTTCACGAAGTCGATGGCGAGGTGCTTGAGAGTATTGAACGGGTTGAGGGCGCAGCCGAACTGACTGAGTGCTACCTGGCAGTGCAGTTCGGCGAGTCCCTGCGTCAGCGCCTTGGCTTGTTTGAGGTAGGCAATGGCGTCCGGTTCGCTGAACTGGAAAATCAGGGCGTCGGACGGCAGCCGCGCGGCCTTCAGCGCCACGCTGAGCCACGGCAGAAGGGTCTGGTCCTGCAGGCTGGCGCCTGACAGGTGGACGAAGAGCCGAGTGTTGTGGCCCTTGGTGCGGTGTTCGGCAAGCAGCTTGATGGAGTTGAGGATCACCCAGCGGTCGATCTTCTCGGCGAGACCAGCGTCCTTGGCAGCGTCGAGGAAGTCGGCCGGCGGTACTTCCTCACCTTGCGGGCTGAGCAGGCGCAGCAGCACTTCGTAGTGTTCGAAGCTGTCGCCGCGCAGGCTGATGATCGGCTGGAACAGTAGACGGAAGCTGTTGTTCTCCAGAGCCTGCTGGACCATTGCCACCAGGCTGCCCCGGTTGGCCGCCGCAGCGAGTTCATCGGCCGGGTTGTAGAGCTTGAGGCCGTTCTCGTCGCCCATCTCGTCGGCGCAGCGATGGGCGCGATCCACCACGTCCTGGGCTCTGGGCGTGGTTTCGCTTAGACCGGCAACGCCAATGCACAGGCTGAGCTGCACGGTTCGGCTGCTGACGTCGAACAGGTGGATGTCGATCTTCTTCAGCAAGCCCTGCAGCCCTTCGACGGCCTGTTCGGGCGTGATCCCGTGTTGCAGGACACTGAAAACGTCGTCGCCGTAGCGGGCGAGCTGTGCATCGCCGGCGAAGTGGGCACGTAGCAGGTTGGCGAGGTCAGTGAGCAGCAGGTCGACTCCGGCGATGCCGATTTCAGCCAGCAGGCTGGAATAACGAGCAACTCGGATGTACGCGAGACTCGATGGCTGACTGGTCTTGACGGCCCGCTCGGCGGCGATATCGAGCATCTCATTGAAGTGCGAGCGGTTGAACAGACCGGTGACCAGGTCCTGGCTACTGATCTCACGAAGCTTCTCTTCCAGTTCGCTGCTGTCGGTTTCAGCGCGGATCACCACCTGGATACAGGGCTCGCCATCGTAGGTGGCGGGAGAGAAGTTCATGCGTGCCTGGAAGCTCTGCCCATCGACCTTGCAGCCGTTGCAGGTGAGCTCTCCGCTGCCTTCGCCTTCGCGGTAGTTCTTCAGGAAGTCCTTGAATCCTGCCTGGTCAGCGCCGGCGATCAGATCGATCATCGGCATGCCTTCGAGTTCGTCACCATCGTCGTAGCCGAACATCTCCACGTAGGCGCGGTTGGCATAGATGTGCATGCCGTCGTGCACGTAGGCAATGGCGTCGACCGAACTGTCCAGCAGCAACTGGCAGCGTTTCTCCGCTTCGCGCAGGCTGACTTCGGCGGCTCGACGAGCGCGGCGTTGTTCGAGGTTAGCCAGCTCGCGGTTGGCCACCAGCACCAGCCGCTCATCCTCGCCCTGGGGCAGGGCATCCTGGGCGCCCAGGGCCAGTGCTTCGGTTATGAGGTCGGAGTCGTTGTCCTGCACCAGCTGGATGAAGGGGATGTCCTTGGACTGGCGTCGAATGCTGCCGAGGGCTTCGCCGGGGCTCAGGTGTTCGCTACTTGGCGCGGCTATCAGGAGGTCCCAACTCTGCTGCAGGACCTCATTGAGATCGTCGGCGGAAAGGACGCGATGGACGCGAGTCGCGCGACCGGAGTTGCGGAACAGGCTGACCAGGCGCTCGGCTTCGTTCTGCGAGTCTTCCAGGATCAGCAGACGGATCGTTTTCTTTTCGATGGCCATGGCCTGTGCTTAGCGCCGAACGAGCGCGAATAGGCGACGAATGGTGGTGAGCCGGGAATCTACAGTGACTTCCATAGTGAGTCAAAATCTTCCTCGCCACCCTGTGGCTGGCTTCCCGAACCTGCGGCCGGTTTCCCTTGTGGAGGTGTTGGCTGCTCGAAAGTCCGGTACTCGAATTGGTTGAAACTGCCCGTGCTGGTGAGGCGCCGAGTCAGGATGGCACGGTGCTCATTGCCATGCAGATTGATTTGCACCTTGTTGCCTTCCTGGAAGGGTAGCCGCGGGGTGATCAGTGTGGCGGGACGGGAAATGGCACCGATGGCTGGGAGCAGCAAGGCTCGCAGGTAGTGGCTGTTCTGCTCGCCCTTACGCAGCAGCAGTACGCCACAGGATTGCGCCTGAGGTGCCGCCAGTTCGATGCCCATCTGCGTACCGCCACCGCGTACCTGGCGAATCCAGCGCACGACGGCAATGCTCCAGCCCTGGCCAGGCGCGTCCTGAACGCCAAGCAGCTCGCCGGCCTGCAGCTGGCTGGGTACTTCCTTTGGCCAGCTCAGGCAGTAGCCGCCCGGGCTGTGGTTGACCACGGCGACATTGAATGTTGGATAGCTTTCCGGCGCGGCACTGGCCTGGGGCGCTGGGGCGCCGCTCTCGGTAGCAGGCTTGGTGTACTCGATTTCTTCCAGTGACATGCCCGGCTGCCAGCCCTGGGTAGGCTGCGCATCGAAGGCGTTGGCCCAGACATCTTTCGCGATGGCGTTGCCGGCATCGCCGAACACCGGTTGGCTGATTTCCTGGGTGAGCTTGAGCACTTCGTTGAAGGGGCGGCTACCCGCGAGGAAGAAGTGCAGGGCGCTCATGCCGATGCACAGGGTCAGGCTGCCCTGGCCGGGATTGCGCTGGAAGGTTCTTTCGGAAATGTCGCCCCAGGCCGAACTCACATGCTGCAGGAGGTCGAGGGTCAAGCCTTCGGCCATCGGCAGGCGCGACTGGCCGCGCTGCTCGATCGGCAACTGCAGGTATTCCTTGATGGCGTCCACCAGCGGTAGTGGGTCGAGGCCCAGCAGGATACGCGGCTCGACTTCCTGGAAAAGCGACTTGTAACGAGGTGGGCCGTCGAGCTGTGGCGCCACCGCGAAGAGGCTGGAGGGCAGTTCTGCCGACTGCAGTCGTACCAGGGAACTCCAGGGTTCGAGGATTTCCGCCAAGCGTGCAATACCGTTCTGGCGCATCTGGTTACAGCGGGCGCAGCCCAGAAGCAGCGCCACCAGGTAGGTCTGCTCGACGCTCAGGCCCTCAGTGTGGCGGGCGAGCGGGTCGCGCACGGTCACGCGATGGAGCTGACGGCTTTGAGCCAGCTGGTAGAGCTGGTGCAGTTCCAGCCAGAGGCCTTCGGGGACCGGGCAATAGAGTTGGCTGGAGCGGATCAGGGGCCCGTTGAGGCTGTGCGCTGCGCGTTGCAGGGCGATGGCAAGGAGCTGGGCGCGGTCGCGGTCGCGGGTCGGGCGTGGCGACTCCTGCACGATGATCAGTTTGTAACCGATCGCCAAATGGTTCTGCAGGGCCTGGCAGAGGTTGGCAACCTTGCGCGGACGTTCATCCAGAACGATGGATTGGCCAAGGAAGTGCCGTTCCAGGTGCTGGCAGACGAAATGCACCTCAGGGCGCATCAGTTCCAGCAGTTGCAGGCGGTTCTCAGTCGGAGTGACCAGTTGGTTGAGTTCCACCAGGGCCTGGTAAAGCTGGCGAGCGGTTTCGCCGAGGTTGGCCTTGGGTAGGTGGGAGATCCAGCGTTTCAGCTCACGAGGGGTGGCATCGCAGAAGGACAGGCTCTGTTTGCTAGGCGCTGGTACGCGCAACAGCAGGTGAGGGCTCTGGTGCTCCATCCGGATCGGTTTCTCCGAATTCTCGTACTGGGGATGAGGTTGAATCTCAGCACTCTATCAGCATCTTTACCCGGTCGCAGCCTATCTATGGCAGGGGTGTAGAGGCGTTGGCAGATTCCTGCGGAAGTGTGCCGCTTTCTTGATCCGACCCCGACCGAACACAGCGGTTCGGCCGGGATGAGTACCAGGTCAGGCGCTCTTCGGCGTTGCCAGCAACTGACCCATGCGTACCTGGCTGCCGGGCCAGGCGCTCTCGGCCCAGCGCACCTGGTCCGGACCGAACAGGACGATGGCGGTGGAGCCCAGCTTGAAGCGACCGACTTCGTCACCCTTCTCCAGCGTGATGGGTGCGCGTGTGGCTTCGTCGTAGCTGAAAGTTTTCAGTTCGCGCTTGGGCGGCGTGACCAGACCGGCCCAGGTGGTCTCGATCGAGGCGACGATCATCGCTCCCACCAGCACCACGGCCATGGGGCCGCGCTCAGTGTCGAAGATGCACACGACACGCTCGTTGCGGGCGAACAGTTCGGGCACGTTTTCGGCGGTGCTCTGGTTCACCGAGAACAGGCGGCCAGGCACATAGACCATTTCTCGCAGGGTTCCGCCCAGCGGCGCATGCACACGGTGGTAGTCCTTGGGCGACAGGTACACGGTGGCGAATTCGCCTCCCATGAAGGGTGCTGCGCGATCAGCGTCGCCGCCCAGCAGTTCGAGCACGCTGAAACTGTGGCCTTTTGCCTGGAAGCAGCGGCCGTGCTCGATCGGGCCGATCTGGCTGATGGCGCCGTCGGCCGGGCAGAGGATGGCGCCGGGGCTCTCGTCCAGCGGCCGGGCGCCAGGCTTCAGCGCGCGGGTAAAGAAGTCGTTGAAGTGCTGGTAGGCGGTGAGGTCCTCGACCAGCGCTTCGCCCATGTTCACCTGGTAGCGCTTGGCGAACCAGGCAGTGAAGGCGTTCTTGAACCAGGGCGCGCGGCACTCGGCGATGCAGCCTGCCAGGCGCGAAATCAGGTGATGCGGCAGCAGGTACTGACTGATGATGAAGAGGCGTTCTTTCATTGGTTTTCCTTGATGGGGAGCTTTAGAGCTCGACCGGGGTGTCCGGATGGTTGCCCCATTCGGACCACGAGCCGGCATAGCCTTTCACGCGCGGGTAGCCCAGGGCCTTGGCGACCAGATAGGTGAAGCCCGAGCGGTGGTGCGTCTGGCAGTGAGTGATGATTTCCTTGTCCGGGGTGATGCCCAGGGACTGGAGGATCTCGGCCATGTCGGTGCGAATGCGCATGGCGCGAGCAGGGTCCATGCCGGCGGTCCACTCGAAGTTGACCGCGCCGGGGATATGCCCGCCCTTGGCGGCGAGCACCTTGGTGCCGTTGTACTCGCTAGGACCACGAGCGTCCCAGATTGCCAGGTCGGCGGCGCCAAGTCGGCCTTGCAGGTATTCCCGGGTGGCGGTGGGCGCGTCATGCAGGGTCAGGGCGATCGGGCCGCCAGCTGCTGCAGGAACGGTGTCCGATGTTTCACGGCTCTCGGCCAGCCAGGCATGCAGGCCGCCATCCAGGTAGTGGTAGCGGTGGTGGCCGATGACATCCAGCAGCCAGATGAAGCGGCCGGCCCAGCCGCCGCCCTCGTCGTCGTAGACCACGTAGGTGGCATCGGCGCGGTGGCCCAGTTCGCCGAACAGTGCTTCGAGGTCAGCCTTGGCCGGCAGCAGGCCAGGCGCGGGTGGTTGGCCCAGCTGGGTGCGTTTCGGGTCAACGAAACGGGCGCCCGGGATATGGCCTGCGGCATAACGGGCTGCGCTGGTGAGGTCGACCAGGATCAACTCGCCAGCATTCAGCAGGGGAGCCAGTTCGGCGGGCTCGATCACCAGCGGCAGGTTGGAGAAGGCGGACATGTAAGCCTCCATGAATGGACAAAGTGGCAGATTGTATAGGAAAGCCTAGCGGCCGCGGCTGGCGAAGCTGGCGAGGGCGCGCTCGATGCACTGGGCGGTCTTGGCGAAGGCGCGCAGGCTGAGCTCGGCGAAGGGGGCTCCGTTCTGGTCAGCCACCACCAGCATGGCCACCCGGCCGTTCACCGCGATGGAGCGCAACAGCAGATGGTGCCCCGGAAACAGGCTTTTCAGCTGGCCGGGCAGAAGTGCGGAGAATTGCGCCATGTTGTCAGGCCCCAGGCGCAGCTGACCGGGTTGCGCGAGCAAGCGCCGCAGCAACTGGCTCTGGCCGGGGTCCAGCTGTAAGCCGTTGGCCTCTTTTGGCAGTCCCGCTTGCTGCTGGGCAAGTAGACGGCTGTGGTTACGGTCAGCCAACAGCAGCAAGACACGGCGCATGCCGCTGCTTTCCAAGGCGTCCCGGGCGCATGCGGAGAGTTGCACGACATTGGTGAAGGGGCTGGGCTCGCGAAGCAGTTCACCGCAGTACCGGCGCCAGTCTTTCAGGGCCGCGCTGGTGGGGGTTGGTACGGCGGCGGGTTCGCGTCTCAGTCGATGCTCGTTCCAGGGCCAGAGCAGCGCTTCGGCGGGGTGCCAGAGATCGGTGCGTGCATGCAGGCGTCCGCTCTGCGCTGCGTGTTGGTGGACCTGCTGTTGCAGTTCGTCGAGGGGCATCTTCATGAATAGGCCGGTGAGACGCTGCCAGCGCAGGCTGTGCCCGTCGCCCCAGCCAGCATGGGCGGAAATCGCCAGGCCGTTGGCCAGCAGCACGGAGTTGCCCGGCTGGGTCAGCCAACGAGCCAGGGCGGGATTGCTGTCCAGCTGTTGCTGCTGGTGCAGTGGGTGCTCGTTGTCGCGGGCGATGTGCAAGGCCTGAACCAGCAAGCGGCGATCGTCGCTCAGCAGGCGATAGCCCTGGACGATCCAGTCGGGCAGTCTCCAGTGCGTGGCCAGGCCATGGCAGAGGCGGAGCAGTGGCACGCCGAGCAGTTCGCGCTCGACTTTGATGGCCGGCTCGCCTTCGCCCAGCACGCGTCTTTCCCAGATGTCGAAGAGCTCAGGGTGGCTGGCCAGCAACGGCCACAGGGGAGAAAGGAACAGCAGGCTGCACCAGTGGATTTCCTGCCAGAGACGGGCCAGGCGGGCGGCGAACAGGCCGTTCGCCTGCTGGGCGGCATGCTGGCTGATCAGTTGCAGCTGACGCAGACCGTGGGGAATTTCATCCTCAGGTACAGCTGGCAAGCGATTGAGCAGCACTTCCGCACGCTTCAGGCCGAGGCGGCTCAGGGCCACTTCCAGGCTTTCCGCAGGGCTGCTCAGCATACTGCCGCTGGCGTTGGCCTCGCGCAGCAGGCTGAGGGCCAGGGCGGGGCTGTCCTGGGTGAGGTCGGAGATGTCGCGCAGGGAGCGGCGGTTGTCCCCCAGGGCCCGGCGAACTTTCTCATGGGCGGCAGCGGGAACGGGCAGGCGCACCCCGTCGAGGTGCTTGATCCAGCCTTCGAGGCTGCGTGGCATGGGCTTTGCGGTTGACATAGGGGGCCGCCAATCTGGCTTTTCGCCTGAACAGGCTATAGTCTGGCGCATATTTTCCGATAATTAGAAGGGTCTCTTTTCATAACCCTTTCTACTGACTCTTCAAGCTTCCTTCCTATGGCAAAAATCATCGGCATCATCGTCGTATTCGCCAGTGTGCTCGGTGGATACCTCCTGTCACACGGCAAACTCGCCGCACTGATCCAGCCTTTCGAGGTAATGATCATCGGCGGTGCTGCGTTGGGCGCCTTCCTGCAGGCCAACCCTGGCAGCACGACAATGATCGTGTTCAAGAAGTCGCTGAAGATGTTCGGCACGCGCTTCACTCACGGTTTCTACCTCGAGGTGCTGCGCCTGCTCTACGAAATCCTCAACAAGAGCCGTCGCGAGGGGATGATGGCCATCGAGGCCGATATCGAAGACGCGGCCGCCAGTCCGATCTTCAGCAAGTATCCCGGTATCCTCAAGGATGAGCGGATGACTGCCTACATCTGCGACTACCTGCGCATCATGTCCTCCGGCAACATGGCGCCTCATGAGCTGGAAGGCCTGTTCGACATGGAGCTGGCCAGTTTGAAGGAAGAGCTGGAACACCCGGCTCACGCGGTCAACCGCATTGCCGATGGCCTGCCGGGCTTCGGTATCGTAGCGGCGGTACTCGGCATCGTGGTGACCATGGCCATGCTGGGCGAGGCCGAGCAGGCAGCCCTTGGCCAGCACGTGGGCGCGGCGCTGGTAGGTACCTTCCTTGGTATTCTCGCGGCTTACGGCTTCTTCGGACCGCTGGCGGTGTCCCTGGAGCATGACGCTCGCGAGGAATTGAACGTGTTCGAGTCCATCAAGGCCTGCCTGGTCGCCTCGGCCTCCGGCATGCCGCCGTCCCTGGCGGTGGAATTCGGCCGCAAGACCTTGTTCCCGGCTCACCGCCCGAGCTTCAGCGAGCTGGAGCAGGCCGTACGTGGCAGCTGAAGGCTGAGTCATGGAGAACAATCAGCCGATCATCGTCAAGCGCGTCAAGCGCTACGCTGCCGGGCACCACGGCGGCGCATGGAAGATCGCCTTCGCCGACTTCGCCACCGCGATGATGGCCTTCTTCCTGGTGCTATGGCTGATGTCTTCGGCGACTCCGGAACAGAAGAAAGCCATTTCCGGCTACTTCAAGGACCCTATCGGCTTCTCAGAGAGCGCCAGCCCCTATGTCATCGACCTGGGCGGGACGCCGACGCCTGCACCTGATCGCACGCTCAATCCTGAACTGAAGGACGCTCCGGACTCTCAGGAGTCGGCGGTCGACTCCTCCGACAAGGCGCCCGTGGATGCCAGCAAAGTGGAGACCCTTGCCGATCAGATCGAGCGGGAGCGCCTGGAGTTGCTGCTGCAGGAGCTGCAGAACAAGGTCGAAGAGAACCCCGAGCTACGCAAGTTCAAGGACCAGATCCTCTTCGAGATCACCCAGGATGGTCTGCGTATCCAGATCATGGACGCCGCCAACCGGCCCATGTTCGACCTCGGCAGCGCGCGCCTGCAGCCTTATTTCGAAGACATCCTGCTGATCCTCGCCGAGACCATCAAGGCGGTACCGAACAAGATCAGCATCAGCGGCCATACCGACGCCAAGCCCTATGCGGGGGATGGCGAGTTCGGCAACTGGGAGCTTTCCGCCGGTCGCGCCAACGCCGCGCGACGGACCCTGATCGCTGGCGGCTATCCGGAAGAGCAGGTTGCGCGGGTGGTGGGCTATGCCTCGTCGGCGCTGTTCGACCGCAAGGACCCGTTCAACCCGGTCAACCGCCGCATCGACATCATCGTCCTGACCAAGAAGGCCCAGCGCGCCATCGAGGGTGAGCAGGGTGATGCTGCCAAGCCTGAAGAACCGCAGTCGCAGCCCCAGCCGCCAGCCAGCGGAAGCGTCGCGCCGGAGGCACCGGTGAATGATCCGGCAGTGCCCGCCCAACCGCGTGAGCTACGGGAAAAGCTGAACATCTTCGAAAATGGCGTGTTGAAGATGGACGAGCCCAAGGGGCAGTGACCCATCCATGAAGTAAAAAGGCCACGCAATGCGTGGCCTTTTTTGGGGGCGGATGTCTGCCGACTCAGTACTCGTCCCTGGGCAGGCCGGAGAGGATGTGCCGGTAACTGGCCATTCGCTGCGGATGCACGCGGCCATCTTCCAGGGCCTTCAGCAAGGCACAGCCGGGTTCCCGGTCGTGCTTGCAGTCGCGGAAGCGGCAGGTACCAAGCAGCTCGTTGAACTCGATGAAACCAGCCTCGACGTCGCCACGGCTGACATGTCCCAGGCCAAACTCGCGGATGCCGGGGGAGTCGATCAGCTCGCCTCCGCCCGGGAAGTGGAACAGGCGCGCGGTGGTGGTGGTGTGAGTACCCTTGCCTGTGAGTTCGGAGAGCGCGCCGACGCGGGTATCCACGCCCGGCAGCAGGCTGTTGACCAGTGACGACTTGCCTACGCCGGACTGGCCGACGAACACGCTGATGTGCCCATCGAGGCGGGTCATCAAGTCTTCCATGCCGCCGCCTTCGCGAGCCGACACCTCCAGTAGCGGGTAACCCAGTTGGCGATAGACCCCGAGCAGGTCGTCCAGCATGGCGCTGTTTTCATCGTCCACCAGGTCGGCCTTGTTCAGCAGCAGCAGTGGATGGATGCCCGCGTGCTCGGCGGCGATCAGGTAGCGGTCGATCAGGTTGGCGTGCGGATGCGGGAGCGGGGCGAAGACGATGACGATCTGGTCGACGTTGGCCGCCACCGGCTTCAGTACACCACGCATGTCCGGCCGGCAAAGTTCCGAGCGGCGCGGCAGCTGGGCGACGATCACGCCGCTGCCCTGGTTGCCGTGGCGCCAGACGACTCGGTCGCCGGTGACCAGCGTCGGCAGGTTGGCGCGCAGGTGGCAGCGCACCACTTCGCCGGCCTGCTCGCCTTCCAGTGCTTCGACCTCCACCTGGACGCCGAAGTGGGCGATCACCAGGCCTGTCTGCTCGGGGCCAAGGTCGCCACCCTCGAGTTCTTCGAGCGCGCGCGTCTCCCGCTTGGCTGCGCGAGCAGCGCGTTCCTCTTGAACTTTCTCGATGCGCCAGCTCTGCCGGCGGGTAAGTTGGCGTTTGGCCATGGTGGTTCCGCTTGGAAAAAACCGCGCGAGTTTAGCACGCGGCCCGTATCCGCAGGCTCTAAGCTAGAATGCGCGCTTCGCCTTGGAGACCGAATATGCAGAATGCCCTGAACCTGATCTGGATCGATCTGGAAATGACCGGCCTGAACCCTGATACGGACGTCATTATCGAGATGGCCACCATCGTGACTGATAGCGAGCTGAACGTGCTGGCCGAGGGCCCGACCATCGCGATCCATCAGAGCGATGAGATCCTTGCCGGCATGGATGAGTGGAATACCCGCCAGCATGGCCAGAGCGGCCTGACCCAGCGCGTGCGCGAGAGCCGTATCAGCATGGCGGAAGCCGAGGCGCAGACCCTGGCCTTCCTCGATCAGTGGGTGCCCAAGGGTAAATCGCCGATCTGCGGCAACAGCATCTGCCAGGATCGCCGCTTCCTCTATCGTCACATGCCGCAGCTGGAAGCCTACTTCCACTACCGCAACCTGGATGTTTCCACCGTCAAGGAACTGGCCGCGCGCTGGTCGCCAAAGGTGCGTGACGGGGTGAAGAAGAGCAGCAGTCACCTGGCGCTGGATGATATCCGCGACTCGATCGCGGAGCTTCAGCACTACCGCGAGCATTTCTTCAAGATCTGATTCAGGCCGCGCTTGCCTTATGTCGGGCAAGCGCCCACTCCACATGCTCTCGAACCAGTGCCGACGGATACTCGCGGCGCAGGTTCAGCGCCTCCAGCACCGGAATGCTCGAAGGGGCATTGCCCAATCCCACCGCCAGGTTGCGTAGCCAGCGCTCATAGCCGGCGCGGCGCAGTGGCGAACCTTCGGTGCGACTCAGGAATTCTTCCTCGCTCCAGCGGAACAGCTCTGCCAGTTCGGCGTTGTCCAGGCCATGGCGCGGTTGGAAATCGCCTTCGTCGGACGGGCGGGCGAAGCGGTTCCAGGGGCAGACCATCTGGCAATCGTCGCAGCCGAACACCCGATTGCCGATCAGCGGACGCAAGTCTTCAGGAATGCTGCCTTTGTATTCGATGGTCAGGTAAGAGATGCAGCGCCGCGCATCCAGCTGGTATGGGCCTGCGAACGCGGCGGTAGGGCAGATATCCAGGCAGGCTGAACAGCGGCCGCAATGCTCGCTGCCGTGCGGTTCGTCCACCGGAAGGGGCGCGTCGATGAACAGTTCGCCGAGGAAGAAATAGCTGCCGGCCTTGCGGTTGAGCACCAAGGTGTTCTTACCGATCCAGCCCAGGCCGGCCTGCTCGGCAATGGCCTTTTCAAGCACCGGTGCGCTATCGACGAAGGCGCGGTAACTGAGCGGGCCTATGGTCGTCTCGATGCGCTCGGCCAAGTGCTGAAGGCGCTTGCGGATCAGTTTGTGGTAATCACGCCCCAGGGCATAGCGCGACACATAAGCCTTTTCCGGCTGACCCAGCACCTTGGCCATGCGCGTGTCGCCGGGCAGGTAATCCATGCGCAGGGAAATCACGCGCAAGGTACCTGGCACCAGTTCGTCAGGATGCGAACGCTTACTGCCGTGGGCGGCCATATAGTCCATCTCGCCGTGGTAGCCAGCGTCCAGCCACCGTCGCAGATGGTTTTCATGTTCGCCGAGTTCCACGCCAGTGATGCCCACCTGCTGGAAGCCCAGTTCTCGGCCCCATTCCTTGATGGATTGAGCGAGAGAGGCGAGATCTTGCGTGGAAAGGGTCATGCTGGGGCGGGAAACCGGTGTAGAGGTGGATATAATTCTGCCAGACCTCGCAGCCGTAACCGAATCCGATGCTCTCTTCTCGCGACGACCTGCCACTTTCACTCCATTGCGCCGCCCAGGTGCGCGATCTCGACGCTCGCCTGATCGAGGCTGGCACCCCGGGTTTCGAGCTGATGCAGCGTGCCGCCCATGCAACTTGGCGCGCCCTGCGCCGGCGCTGGCCGGGGGCGGGCGGCCTCAGCGTGCTGGCCGGGCGCGGCAATAACGCTGGCGATGGATACCTGGTAGCTGCCTTGGCTCTGCGCGCCGGCTGGCGGGTGAAGGTGCTGGCTGTAGGTGCTGCCGATGCGTTGGCTGGTGATGCCGCATTGGCGCGGGATGAAGCCATTGCCGCCGGTGTAGTCGTCCAGCCTTGGAGCGAATGCGCAGCGCTTGAAGGCGTCGTAGTCGACGCACTATTGGGTACTGGCCTTGCCGGCACTGTGCGCGAGCCCTACGCGCAGGCCATCCGCCTGCTCAACGCCAGTGGCCTCCCGGTGCTGGCTGTGGATATTCCATCCGGCCTCTGTGCTGATACTGGTCGTGTGCTGGGCGTCGCGGTACGCGCGGACCTGACCGTGACCTTTATCGGGCTCAAGCTCGGCCTTTTCACCGCCGATGCGCCGAATCAAGTGGGGGAGTTGGTGTTCGATGACTTGCAGGCCGAACCTGCTCTGGTCGCTGCAACACCTCGAGTCGCCGAGCGCATGGCGGCAGGCAGTCTCCAGCGCCTGGCTCCAAGGTCGCGCACTGCACACAAGGGGCAGCTTGGACATTTGTTGGTGGTGGGGGGTGATCGTGGCCTCGGTGGCGCAGCATTGCTCTCGGCGGAGAGTGCGCTGCGCAGTGGGGCCGGGCTGGTGTCGCTGGCAACCCGTCCTGAGCATGTTGCCGCGGCGTTGGCGCGGCGTCCGGAAGTGATGTGTGCCGGGGTTAGCTCGGCCAATCAGTTGCTGGCCCTGGCAGAAAAGGCCGATGTACTGGTAGTGGGGCCCGGGCTGGGGCAGGGCGCCTGGGGGCGCAGCCTGATCAGCGCCGTGGCTGGTCTGAATGTTCCTCAGGTCTGGGACGCCGATGCGCTCAACCTGCTAGCCAGTAATCAAACGCAATTGCCTGCAGATGGGGTGATCACGCCGCATCCGGGCGAGGCCGCACGCCTGCTGGGTATTACGACCGGCGAGGTGCAGGCTGATCGACCGCGCGCGGCCCTGGCGCTGGCGCAAAAGTACAAGGCCGTCGTCCTGCTCAAGGGCGCTGGCAGTCTTGTGGCGACCCCTGATGGTCGCCTCGCACTCTGTGATCGCGGCCATCCGGTGATGGCTGGGGCGGGGCTTGGCGATGTGCTCGCTGGGCTGACCGGCGCCCTGTTGGCCCAAGGTATGGACGGCTATGCCGCCACTTGTCTTGCTGTCTGGCTGCATGCCAATGCGGGCGAGAATCTGGCCCGGGCAGGCCGGGGGCTCGCTGCTAGTGATCTGATTCCAACCATTCGTCAGTTGCTCGAGGAGTTTGCACCGTGCCTGAAGTGATCCTTTATGCCGAGGGCGAGGAAGCCATGCTGGCCCTCGGTGCCCGTCTGGCGAACCTGACCGAAGGGCACGGCATTCTTTACCTGCATGGGGATCTGGGAGCGGGCAAGACCACACTATCTCGCGGGCTCCTGCGGGGGTTGGGCCATGCCGGTGCGGTGAAAAGTCCCACTTTCACCCTGGTCGAACCATATGAAATAGGCGAAAAGCGGGCCTTCCATTTCGATCTATATCGCCTGGCGGACCCTGAAGAACTGGAGTTTCTGGGTATCCGCGACTACTTCGAAGGCGACGCCTTGTGCCTGATCGAGTGGCCCCAGCGGGGCGCCGGCATTTTGCCAAAGGCCGACCTGGACATTAACATTACGCCGCAAGCGGGCGGCCGTTCGCTGCGTTTTTCGCCACATACCGAGCGTGGCGAAGCATGGTGTGCCGCCCTGGCCTTGGGAGCATGAAAACAAAGATGGGGTGGGGTATGCGCTCGCGCGCACTGTTTGCCGGGATTGGGGTTCTGCTTGCGGCGTTCGCCGCTGATGTCCTGGCTGCCGCGGAGGTCCGCGGGGTGCGGCTTTGGCGCGCGCCTGACAATACCCGCCTGGTCTTCGATCTGTCCGGACCGGTGCAGCATTCCGTATTCACCCTGACGGCCCCCAACCGCATCGTCATTGATATCAATGGGGCTCAGCTGGCTACCAAACTGGAGCAGTTGTCCCTTAGCAATACGCCGATTACCAGCGTTCGCTCTGCCCAGCGCACCCCGACCGATCTGCGGGTGGTGATCGACGTATCGGCCGCTGTTACGCCGAAAAGCTTCTCCCTGGCACCCAACCAGCAGTACGGCAACCGCCTGGTGGTGGACCTGTTCGATCCGGAAGCCGCCGCCAACGAGGCCGTTTCACCTGAAGTGGCCACCGCGCCGAGCACGCCGCAACCGCCAGTGACGCCTACCCAGCCGGCACCCAGCAAATTGCCGCCGGTGCCCGGTGGCAAGCGCGACATCGTGGTCGCGATCGACGCCGGCCACGGCGGGGAAGACCCGGGTGCCCTCGGACCCAAGGGCCAGCACGAGAAGAACGTGACTCTGGCGATCGCCAAGGAGCTGCAGCGCCAGATCAGCCAGGAGAAAGGCTTCCGTGCCGAACTGGTGCGCACCGGCGACTACTTCATCCCGCTGCGTAAACGTACGGAGATCGCCCGCAAGAAAGGCGCTGACCTGTTCGTCTCCATCCATGCCGACGCCGCCCCCAGTCGCAGTGCCTTTGGCGCCTCGGTATTTGCCCTGTCGGACCGTGGCGCCACCTCGGAAACCGCGCGCTGGCTGGCCGATAACGAAAACCGCTCCGACCTGATCGGAGGCGTGGGCAGTGTCAGCCTCGACGACAAGGACCGCATGCTTGCCGGCGTTCTGCTGGACCTGTCGATGACGGCAACCATGTCTTCCAGCCTCAATGTCGGGCAGAAGGTGCTGTCCAACGTCGGCCAGGTCACTTCGCTGCACAAGCGTCGGGTGGAACAGGCGGGGTTCATGGTGCTGAAATCGCCAGACATTCCATCGATCCTCGTGGAAACTGGTTTCATCTCCAATCACAACGAATCCCAGAAGCTGGCATCGCCGAGCCACCAGCAGGCGCTTGCTCGCTCGATAAAGACCGGCGTGAAGCAGTTCTTCCAGCAGAATCCGCCGCCCGGTACCTACATCGCCTGGCTGCGTGATCAGGGCAAGATCGCCATCGGCCCGCGCGAGCATGTCGTCACCTCCGGCGAGAGCCTGGCGCTGATTGCGCAACGTTACGAGGTGAGCATGGCCGCCCTGCGCAAGGCCAACTCGCTGTCCAGCGACAACATCAAGGTCGGTCAGACCCTGAACATCCCTGCCGCGACTCTGGCGGCACAGCCATGAGTGATCTGCCGCGCATCCAGCTGCTGAGCCCGCGGCTGGCGAACCAGATCGCCGCCGGCGAGGTAGTCGAGCGTCCCGCTTCCGTCATCAAGGAACTTCTGGAGAACAGCCTGGATGCTGGCGCCCGGCGTATCGATGTCGAGGTGGAACAGGGCGGGATCAAGCTGCTGCGGGTGCGTGATGATGGTGGTGGCATTCCAGCGGACGACCTGCCCCTGGCGTTGGCGCGCCACGCCACCAGCAAGATTCGCGACCTGGAGGACCTGGAGCGGGTGATGAGCCTGGGGTTCCGTGGCGAAGCACTGGCTTCGATCAGTTCCGTTGCACGGCTGACCATGACATCTCGTACCGCCGATGCCGACCAGGCCTGGCAGGTAGAAGCCGAGGGGCGCGACATGGAGGCCCGGGTCCAGCCTGCTGCGCATCCGGTGGGTACCTCGGTGGAAGTTCGCGACCTGTTCTTCAATACCCCGGCGCGGCGCAAGTTCCTGCGTGCCGAGAAAACAGAGTTCGACCACCTGCAGGAAGTCATCAAGCGCCTGGCTCTGGCTCGCTTCGATGTGGCTTTCCATTTGCGGCACAACGGCAAGACCATCTTCGCTCTCCACGAGGCGCGCGACGCCGTCGCTCGCGCCCGCCGGGTCGCAACGGTCTGCGGTCCTGCCTTTCTGGAGCAGGCGCTGCCCATCGAGATCGAGCGCAACGGCCTGCATCTCTGGGGTTGGGTAGGCCTGCCCACCTTCTCCCGCAGTCAGGCCGATCTGCAGTACTTCTATGTGAATGGCCGTATGGTGCGCGACAAGCTGGTGGCCCACGCGGTACGCCAGGCGTACCGGGACGTCCTCTACAACGGCCGGCATCCGACCTTCGTGCTGTTCTTCGAAGTCGATCCGGCCGTGGTCGATGTCAATGTGCACCCGACCAAGCACGAAGTGCGCTTCCGTGACGGCCGAATGGTCCATGACTTCCTCTACGGCACCTTGCACCGTGCTCTGGGCGAAGTGCGTCCGGAAGACCAGCTTGCGGCACCAGCCGCCACCGACGCAGTAGTGCGTCCGAGTGGTCTTGCAGCGGGCGAGTTCGGT
Organism: Pseudomonas sp. BN606; assembly: GCF_029873115.1. Lineage (NCBI taxonomy): Bacteria > Pseudomonadati > Pseudomonadota > Gammaproteobacteria > Pseudomonadales > Pseudomonadaceae > Pseudomonas > Pseudomonas sp. BN606. Next base: position 185,973 of record NZ_SSOF01000077.1, read on the forward strand.
CCGCAGGGCGAGATGAGCCTGGCGGCCAACGTGCTGGAGCGGCCGTCAGCCGAACAGGTCTGGAGCCCGCCCTCCGGTGGCTACCAGGCACCGCGTCCTCAGCCATCCATGCCGATTGCAGAGGCCCAGGGTGCCTACCGTGAGTTCTTCGCACCTCTGTCGACGGTTTCCACACCAGCTGCGCTGCCCGAAACCCAAGGTGATGTTCCGCCTCTGGGCTATGCCCTGGCGCAGCTCAAGGGTATATACATCCTTGCGGAGAACGCCCAGGGGTTGGTCCTGGTGGATATGCATGCGGCCCATGAGCGCATTACCTATGAGCGCCTGAAGGTGGCCATGGCCAGTGAAGGGCTCAAGGGGCAGCCGCTATTGGTGCCGGAATCCATTGCGGTCAGCCAACGTGAGGCGGACTGCGCCGAAGAGCATGGCGAGTGGTTCCGTCGTCTTGGCTTCGAGCTGCAGCGTCTTGGTCCGGAAACCTTGGCCATCCGCCAAATACCGGCCCTGCTGAAGCAGGCAGAAGCCTCCCAACTGGTGCGAGATGTGCTCTCCGATCTGCTCGAGTACGGTACGAGCGACCGCATTCAGGCGCACCTTAACGAGCTGCTGGGCACCATGGCGTGCCACGGAGCTGTACGCGCGAATCGTCGCCTGACTCAGCCGGAAATGAATGCCTTGCTGCGCGATATGGAGCACACGGAGCGCAGCGGCCAGTGCAACCATGGGCGTCCGACCTGGACGCAATTGGGTATGGATGATCTGGACAAGCTGTTCCTTCGTGGTCGTTGAGCATGGCTGAAAGACTGCCGCCGGCAATTTTCCTCATGGGCCCCACGGCCGCTGGCAAGACCGACCTCGCCCTTGAGCTGGCGCGAACCCTGCCTTGCGAGCTGATCAGCGTCGATTCGGCATTGATCTATCGCGGCATGGATATCGGTACCGCCAAGCCGGACAAGGCGACCCTGGCCGAGTTTCCCCATCGCCTCATCGATATCCGCGACCCAGTCGAGAGTTACTCGGCTGCGGAGTTCTGCAGCGATGCCCTCTCTGCAATGGCAGAAATTACGGCCAGGGGACGGATTCCACTGCTGGTGGGTGGGACCATGCTGTATTACAAGGCGTTGCTGGAGGGTTTGGCGGACATGCCCAGCGCCGATCCAGATGTGCGCGCCGAGCTGGAGGCTCGTGCCGCCCGCGATGGTTGGGATGCGCTGCATCGGGAACTGGCGGAGGTCGACCCGGAGTCCGCAGCTCGTATCCATCCCAACGATCCCCAGCGATTGACCAGGGCGCTTGAAGTCTACAAGGTCAGCGGGCTCACCATGACCGCCCACCGACAGCAGCAGGCTGCGCAAAATACGGCCGGGAACGCGCCAGGAACGGCACATTTGCCGTATACTGTCGCGCACTTGGCTATTGCGCCGGCACAGCGTCAGGTGTTGCACGAAAGAATTGCGCAACGATTTCGCCTGATGCTGGAACAGGGGTTCATCGAAGAGGTCGAAGCGCTGCGCTGCAGAAGTGACTTGCATGCAGGGCTACCGTCTATAAGAGCGGTTGGTTATCGCCAGGCCTGGGATTATCTGGATGGCGCGCTGACCTGGAGCGAGATGGAAGAGCGCGGCATCATTGCTACCCGCCAACTCGCCAAACGACAGTTCACCTGGTTGCGTAGTTGGTCCGATCTGTTCTGGTTGGACAGTCTGGCTTGCGACAATCTGCCGCGCACCTTGAAATACCTGAAGTCGGTCTCCATATTGAACTGAGACCTCGCCGGTTACCGTCTATCCTTGGGGGTAGGGCGGGACCAGTCATTTTTCTTGTCATTTGAAAACTAAAAATTTTTCCCTAAAGGAGTGCGGCACATGTCAAAAGGGCATTCGCTACAAGACCCTTACCTCAATACCCTGCGTAAGGAGCGCGTACCGGTTTCCATCTATCTGGTGAATGGCATCAAGCTGCAGGGCCAGATCGAATCCTTCGACCAGTTCGTGATTCTGCTGAAGAACACTGTCAGCCAAATGGTCTACAAGCACGCCATTTCCACTGTGGTACCGAGCCGCCCAGTACGTCTGCCCAGCGCTTCCGAGCAAGAGCAGCCTGAGCCGGGTAACGCCTGATAGGAGACTGCTTTGTTTTTCGAACGCCCTGGTGGTGGTGAGCGAGCCATCCTGGTTCATCTGGAAGGCCAAGATCCCGAGGCGCGCGAAGACCCGCAGGAATTCCTGGAACTTGCTCGTTCGGCCGGTGCGGATACAGTGGCTTTCGTCTCTGTTTCCCGTCACCAGCCAACGGCCAAGTATCTGATCGGCAGCGGCAAGGTCGATGAGTTGCATGACCTGGTCAAGGCCGAGAAAGCTGAACTGGTCATTTTCAATCACACCCTTACGCCCAGTCAGGAGCGCAATCTTGAGCGCGCTTTTGAATGTCGGGTCCTCGACCGTACCGGTCTGATTCTCGATATCTTCGCCCAACGTGCCCGTACCCATGAAGGCAAGCTGCAAGTCGAACTGGCCCAGCTTGAGCACATGAGTACCCGCCTGGTGCGCGGCTGGACTCACCTTGAACGCCAGAAAGGCGGTATCGGTCTGCGTGGTCCGGGTGAAACCCAGCTGGAAACCGACCGTCGTCTGCTGCGTGTGCGCATTCGCCAGATCAAGCAGCGCCTTGAAAAGGTACGCAGCCAGCGCGAACAGGCCCGGCGGGGGCGCAGGCGCGCGGATATTCCATCGGTGTCCCTGGTTGGCTACACGAACGCCGGCAAGTCCACGTTATTCAATTCGCTGACCGCTTCCGAGGTCTACGCGGCCGACCAGTTGTTCGCGACCCTCGACCCGACCCTGCGTCGGCTTGAGCTGGATGACCTAGGGCCGATCGTTCTGGCCGACACGGTCGGATTCATCCGTCACCTGCCGCACAAGCTGGTGGAAGCCTTCCGGGCTACCCTAGAAGAATCGTCCAACTCCGATCTCCTGCTGCATGTTATCGATGCTCACGAGCCGGAGCGCATGTCGCAGATCGAGCAGGTGTTGGCAGTGCTGGGTGAAATCGGTGCCGAAGGCCTGCCTATGTTGGAGGTCTACAACAAGGTCGACCTGCTGGTGAACGTCGAGCCGCATATCCAGCGCGACGAGGACGGCAAGCCCGAGCGGGTTTGGCTGTCGGCGCGCGATGGTAGTGGCCTCGAGTTGCTGGAACAGGCGGTGGCAGAGTTGCTGGGCGACGACCTCTTCGTCGGTACCCTGCGTCTGCCACAGCGTTTTGGTCGGTTGCGGGCGCAGTTCTTCGCCTTGGGTGCGGTGCAGACCGAGGAGCACAATGAGGCTGGGGACGCTCTTCTCGCAGTGCGTCTTCCGCGCGTTGAACTGAATCGACTGGTCAGTCGGGAAGGCTGGCAGCCGAACGAGTTTCTTGAGCAACACACTTTGCAATAAAGCCCGCTGAGGTGGTTTTGCGGCGGGCCTCGGGCTTGGGTAGCATGGGCGGGCGCGCCGTGGGCGCGTCTTTGCTTTATCAGTATGGAGAGCGCTATGGCTTGGAATGAGCCGGGTGGCAACTCGAATAACCAGGATCCCTGGGGTGGGCGCCGCGGTGGCGACCGCAAAGGGCCACCGGATCTGGACGAGGCCTTCCGCAAGCTGCAAGACAGCCTGAACGGATTGTTTGGCAGCGGCAAGAAACGTGGCGGCGGCGACGAAGGTGGCGGCAGGTCGGGCGGTTTCGGTCTGCTCGGCATCGGCCTGGCCTTGCTTGCCGTGGTCTGGCTGTACAGCGCGGTTTATGTGGTAGACGAGCAGGAGCAGGCCGTGGTGCTGCGCTTCGGCAAGTATTACGAGACTGTTGGTCCTGGCCTGAACATCTATTTCCCGCCGTTCGACCGCAAGTTCCAGGAGAATGTCACCCGCGAGCGTGCTTACAGCAAGCAGGGGCAGATGCTCACCGAGGACGAGAACATCGTCGAAGTACCGCTCACCGTCCAGTACAAGATCAGCAACCTCCAGGACTTCGTGCTGAACGTAGATCAGCCTGAAGTCAGTCTGCAGCACGCCACCGAAAGCGCCCTGCGCCACGTAGTGGGTTCCACCGAGATGGACCAGGTGCTGACTGAGGGTCGTGAGCTGATGGCCAGCGAGATCAAGGAGCGCCTGCAGCGTTTCCTCGACACTTATCGCACCGGTATCACCGTCACCCAGGTCAACGTACAGAGCGCGGCTGCCCCTCGTGAAGTTCAGGAAGCCTTCGATGACGTGATCCGTGCTCGTGAGGATGAACAGCGTGCCAAGAACCAGGCAGAGGCCTATGCCAATGCAGTGGTCCCCGAGGCTCGTGGCCAGGCTCAGCGTATCATCGAGGATGCCAACGGCTACCGCGATGAAGTTGTTGCCCGCGCCGAAGGTGAGGCTGACCGCTTCACCAAGCTGCTAACCGAGTACCACAAAGCGCCGGAAGTCACGCGCCAGCGTCTGTACCTCGAAACCATGCAGGACGTGTTGGCCAATACCAGCAAAGTGCTGGTTTCCGGTAAGGACGGGCAGAGCAACTTGCTCTACCTGCCGCTAGATAAAATGATCGACAGCCGCGGCGCCGGTCAGGCTCCGGTTGCTCCGGCAGCCTCGGCCGCTGGTAGCGGCGGCGATCTCGGTTCGCGTGTCGCCACTGACTTACAGCAGCGCAATTCGCGTTCCAGGGAGAGTCGCTGATGAGCAATAAATCGCTGTTTGCCCTGATCGGCGGCGTGGTTGTGGCTCTGCTTCTGTGGAGCAGCCTGTACATCGTGTCGCAGACCGAAAAGGCCGTGCTCCTGCAGTTCGGCCGCATCGTCGAGGCTGATGTTCAGCCCGGCCTTCACTTAAAGATTCCGTACGTCAACCAGGTGCGCAAGTTCGATGCCCGTCTGCTGACCCTGGACTCGCCGACACAGCGCTTCCTCACGCTCGAGAAGAAGGCGGTGATGGTGGATGCCTACGCCAAATGGCGAGTGGCTGATGCCGAGCGTTTCTACACTGCAACTTCCGGCATGAAGCAGATTGCCGACGAGCGTTTGTCTCGCCGTCTGGAAGCAGGTCTGCGCGACCAGTTCGGTAAGCGTACCCTGCATGAAGTGGTGTCCGGTGAGCGTGATGCGCTGATGGCAGATATCACGTCCGCCCTCAATCGCATGGCCAACAAGGAGTTGGGCATCGAGGTCGTGGACGTGCGGGTGAAGGCCATCGACCTGCCCAAGGAAGTCAACCGCAGCGTATTCGAGCGAATGAGTACCGAGCGGGAGCGTGAGGCTCGTGAGCATCGCGCCAAGGGCTCCGAGTTGGCGGAGGGTATTCGTGCAGACGCCGACCGTCAGCGCCGTGTCCTGCTGGCCGAGGCCTATCGTGAGGCAGAGGAAACTCGTGGTGATGGCGATGCCAAGGCGGCTGCCATCTATGCCAAGGCATATGGGCAGGACCAGGAGTTCTACGCTTTCCACCGCAGCCTCCAGGCTTACCGTGAAAGCTTTGCTAACAAGACCGACGTGATGGTGCTCGATCCCAATAGCGATTTCTTCCGCTATCTGGACAAGGCCACGCGCTGACACAAGTCTCCCGGCGGACGCTCATCGTCCGCCGGGGTGACCGCCAGGGAAAACGTGTTATCATGGGTCAGCCGGGAAATCCCGGCTTTTTTGCGTCCGCGGGAATCATGTGGCAGGAACTCGGCATTGCGTTTTGTCTGATGCTGGTGCTGGAAGGCATCCTGCCCTTCCTCTATCCGCGCCGTTGGCGCGCCGCGGTACTTGGGGTGGCAGAGTTCAAGGACCGCCATCTCCGCCTGATGGGCCTGTCCAGCATGTTGCTGGGGACTGGCCTCCTTTATCTGCTTCACTGATGGCTTGCCGCCCGGCTGAGAGGGGATTGGCGAAATGGCAACGGTAGATCGCTGGCTGCTGCCAGACGGTATCGAAGAAGTACTGCCGCCCGAGGCGGCACGCATCGAGGCAGCCCGCCGCCAGGTGCTGGACCTGTTCCAGCGTTGGGGCTACGACTTCGTGGTCACTCCGCACATCGAATATCTCGAGTCCCTGCTGACCGGTGCCGGCCAGGATCTCGACCTGCGCACATTCAAAGTGACCGATCCGCAGTCGGGTCACTTGATGGGATTTCGTGCAGACATCACGCCGCAGGTTGCGCGCATCGATGCTCATACCCTGCGTCGCGAAGGTCCGAACCGCCTGTGCTATGCCGGCAGCGTGCTGCACGCCAAGCCGCGGGCACTATCCACTTCGCGCAGTCCGATACAGCTGGGCGCTGAACTTTACGGCGACGCCAGCCCGGCGAGCGACGTGGAAGTCATCAGCCTGATGCTGGAGATGCTCGAGCTGGCCGCCGTGCCGGACGTGCATATGGATCTCGGCCATGTCGGCATCTATCGCGGGCTGGCCAAGGCCGCGGGCCTGTCTGGTGAAGTCGAGCGCAGCCTGTTCGACGCCCTACAGCGCAAGGCAGTGGACGAGGTGGCCGAGCTCACCGAAGACCTGCCCCGCGAACTGGCCTCCATGCTCCGCTCGCTGGCCGAACTCTGCGGCGGTCGTGAGGTTCTGGACTTGGCTCAGGGGGTGCTGATGGATGCCCCGGAAGACGTCCACCGCGCGCTGGATGAGCTGATTGCCATCGCTGACGCGCTGGAACTGCGTTATCCGGAGTTGCCGCTGTACTTCGACCTGGGTGAGCTGCGCGGTTACCACTATCACACCGGGGTGGTCTTCGCCGCCTTCGTGCCGGGCGTTGGGCAGTCCATTGCTCAAGGCGGGCGCTATGACGACATCGGCGCCGACTTCGGTCGTGCCCGTCCCGCCACCGGTTTCTCCACCGACCTGAAGACCCTTGTGACCTTGGGCAGCATGTCGTTGGAGCAAGAAATTTCCGGTATCTGGGCGCCAGACAGCCATGACCCGTACCTGTGGTACGAGGTCAAGCGCCTCCGCGCTGATGGTCAGCGTGTGGTGCAGGCGTTGCCGGGCCAGGAAGCGGCGAGCGCGCAGGAAGCCGGCTGCGACCGCCAGCTCGTTTTGAGTGCTGGGCGCTGGCAGGTGGAGTCGCTTTCCTAGGAAGTGGTTTCAGGGTCGGTGCAGAACTGCCGGCCATTAACGAGTTTCCGTGTTTTCCGCCGGCAGCTGCCGGCATCGAGCTTCTGCGAAGAGGACAAGTGTTATGGGTAAGAATGTCGTAGTCCTGGGCACCCAGTGGGGTGATGAGGGTAAGGGCAAGATCGTCGATCTGCTGACCGACCAGGCTGCCGCCGTAGTGCGTTACCAGGGCGGCCACAACGCTGGCCACACCTTGGTGATCGACGGCGAGAAGACCGTGCTGCACCTGATCCCGTCCGGCATCCTGCGCGAGAATGTCGAGTGCCTGATCGGCAACGGCGTAGTCGTTGCGCCCGATGCTTTGATGCGTGAAATCACCAAGCTGGAAGAGAAAGGTGTGCCGGTGCGTGAGCGCCTGCGCATCAGTCCGGCTTGCACCCTGATCCTGCCGTACCACGTGGCCTTGGACCAGGCTCGCGAGAAGGCTCGCGGCGACGCCAAGATCGGCACCACCGGTCGCGGTATCGGCCCGGCGTACGAAGACAAGGTCGCTCGTCGCGGCCTGCGCATTGGCGACCTGTTCCACCGTGAGCGCTTTGCGGCCAAGCTGGGCGAGCTGCTGGACTACCACAACTTCGTCCTGCAGCACTATTACAAGGAGCCGGCGGTCGACTTCCAGAAGACCCTGGACGAGGCCCTGGCCTACGCTGAGCTGCTCAAGCCGATGATGATCGACGTCGCTGCACGCCTGCACCAGCTGCGCAAGCAAGGTGCCTACATCATGTTCGAAGGCGCTCAGGGCTCGCTGCTGGACATCGACCACGGCACCTATCCGTACGTCACCAGCTCCAACACCACTGCTGGCGGCACCGCCACCGGTTCCGGCTTTGGTCCGCTGTACCTCGACTACATCCTCGGTATCACCAAGGCCTACACCACTCGTGTGGGTTCTGGCCCGTTCCCGACCGAGCTGTTCGACGAGACCGGCGCATTCCTGGCCAAACGTGGTCACGAGTTCGGCTCCACTACTGGTCGTGCCCGCCGCTGCGGCTGGTTCGATGCAGTGATCCTGCGTCGCGCTATCGAAATCAACAGCATCTCGGGTCTGTGCCTGACCAAGCTGGACGTGCTGGACGGCCTGGAAACCATCCGTATCTGCACGGGCTACAAGGACCTGAACGGTGAGGTTCTGGTGGACGCGCCGACCGATGCCGACAGCTACATCGGCCTGCAGCCGGTCTACGAAGAGCTGCCGGGTTGGAGCGAATCCACCGTCGGCGCCAAGAGCCTGGAAGAACTGCCAGCCAATGCCCGCGCCTACATCAAGCGTGTGGAAGAGCTGGTGGGGGCGCCCATCGACATCATCTCCACCGGTCCCGACCGTAACGAGACTATTGTCCTGCGCCACCCCTACGCCTGAGTCTCCTGACTCCCCCGAAGGGCCGCCATGTGCGGCCCTTCGTCGTTTCGGTGACCGCGAATGTCGCGCTACCGGTCGGCACGTACCTTGCTGGCACTTTATAAATCCAGGTTGTCGCCGTTATAGCGGTAACGGTCGTAAAGGAGTCACAAGTCGTGTCAGCCATCCTGTCGTTGTTGCAAAGCCGATTGCTTCGTCCGGTCTTCATTGCTCTGGGCATTGCCCTGCTGGTGCAGGTGCTGGTGGCCGTTGCCCTTACGCGGGGCACCGTGAACTCTCTGGTGGATGAACTGGGCGCGCGCCTGGGTGGGGACACCCAGCGCCTGACGGGGGATCTCGAACAGGCCGGACAAGAAGTTTCCGGTAGCCTGAGCGCTCTCTCCGCCAAGACCCGTGAGCGCCTGGGGGCTGCCTTGAGTGGGCGACTCCAGCAGGAGCAGGGGCAGTTGCGCCAGACTCTGGAGCAGAGCCTTAAGGAGTCGGCCAACGACCTCGCCCAATTGCTTGCGGCTGTGGCTCCTCGGGCCATGTGGGACAACGATGTGCCCACCCTCTCCGAGTTCGCCCGTAGAGCTCAGCGCAATCCCAATGTGCTCTTCGTTGTCTACGATGATGCCAATGGTCAGCACCTGACGCGTTACCTCAATCGCGAGAACCCGCAGATCAAGGCGCTGCTGGCCAAGGGGCAGGGCGATCGTGCGTTGGACAAGGTGTTGAGTGCGGCGGCGAGCGATTCTTCCGTCTACCTGGTGGAGGCGCCCATCAGTCCCAATGGTGTCGAGATCGGCAAAGTCCGCATGGGCGTCTCGACCGCGGCGGTGGAAGAGCAGTTGAAGGCGCTGGACCAGCGATTCGCCGCTCTGATCGCAAGCGGCGGTGAACTGGTGAGTGAGAGTCTCTCTGGTGCTGCCAGCGAGAGCAGTGCGGTCCTGACTGCTCGCCTGCAGTCGGCTCGCGAAGCCGCCGGCAGCATGAGTGTGGGCACACGCCAGGCGGTGGAGTCAGCGGCGGCTGAGTTGCGTTGGCGTATCGGCCTGGGCCTGGCGTTGGTCGGCCTCGGCGTCCTGCTGGTGCTGGCCGTGGTGCTGGGGCGCCGTGTGGTAGTGCGACTTCGTTTGCTGATCAATGCCTTGAACGATCTGGCTGCGGGCGAGGGCGACCTGACGCGTCGCGTCAAGCTCGACAGTCGCGATGAGGTGGGTGAGATGGCCACTGCGGTAAACCGTTTTGTCGACAAGTTGCAGCCCATAGTTCGTGAGGCGGGTGATGTGGCGCAGCGCACTGGGGTGGAGATCCGGGCGCTGTCCGAGCGCAGCCAGTCGGCCGAGGCCGCTGCACACCGTCAGCGCAGCGAGGTGGAGGGCAGCCTGAGTGCGCTGGCCGGGATGGCGGCGGAAGCCCAGGCCGAGAGCCAGGCGATGCAGGATGCCTTGCGCCAGGTGGGCGAGATCCGTCAGGCGGCCCAGGACAACGCAGCCATCGCGCGCAAGGTTGGAGGCTTGATCGAGAACCTGGAGGCGCGCGTGCAGAACGGTTCCGAAGTAATCGAGCGACTGGCGCGGCAGAGTCAGCAGATAGAAATGGTGCTGTCGGTGATTCATGGCATTGCCGAACAGACCAACCTGCTAGCGCTGAACGCGGCGATCGAGGCGGCGAGGGCGGGAGAAAGTGGGCGTGGTTTTGCCGTCGTCGCCGATGAGGTGAGGGCGCTGGCCAGCAAAACTCAGCAGTCCACGGGCGATATCCAGGAGCACATCGTGGCTCTGCAGACGGGGGCGCGTGAGGCGGTGTCGGCGATTTCCCAGGCGCGTGAGCGTGCGGTAGAGGGGTTGGAGGCGTTACGTGACAGCGAGCGCCTGCAGCAGAGCGTGCAGCAGGCCGTGGAGCAGGTGCATGGTGCAGTGCAGGCGGCCGCTCGTGCGGCGGAGCACCAAGCGACGGGGGCCGATGGCGTGCGTGGGCGGGTCGATGTCATCCATATCGAGGCGAGCCGGGCCGCCGAAGCGGTGGCGGCGACTGCCAGCAGCGGGCGTGTGCTCGCTGGTTTGGCTGATCAGCTGAAGGCCAGCCTGGGTCAGTTCAAGGCGTAATAGGGGTGGTCGGAGGGGGCGAGGCGCAGGCTTGGCCCCGAATCTGGCGGTAGTTGCGGAATTCCTGGAAGCCAGAAAGCACAAAGCCGAGCATAGCTCGGCTTTGTTGAAGAGTGGTGCCCAGGAGAAGACTCGAACTTCCACGGTGTTGCCACCGCTAGGACCTGAACCTAGTGCGTCTACCAATTCCGCCACCTGGGCACATTGCGATGATTGCTCATCGACTTATACGGTGTTCATCGTTGAACGACACGGAACCGTACAGTCCGTTAAATGCGAAACCGAGCATTGCGGCTCGGTTTTTGAAAATGGTGCCCAGGAGAAGACTCGAACTTCCACGGTGTTGCCACCGCTAGGACCTGAACCTAGTGCGTCTACCAATTCCGCCACCTGGGCACTTCAGGATGCGATGATCGCTCATCTGCTTCCTTCACAACGTCTCAGCGACGCTGTGGGCGCGAACTATACGAGCCGACTTTTGTGTTGTAAACCCCTGAGCGCGAAAAAAATTATTCTTCGGACTAAGCTGACCGACAATCGGAATTCGCGCTTCAATAAGACACATGGCAAATACATCTATGGATAAAAAGGTGATCACCCCCTGATGGCCGATTGGCAGAACCTCGACCCCGAGGCCGCTCGTGAGGCGGAAAAATACGAGAATCCCATCCCCAGCCGCGAATTGATCCTGCAGCGCCTCGACGATCGCGGCGCCCCGGCCAGTCGGGAGCAACTGGTGGAGGAGTTCGGCCTGACCACCGATGAGCAGCTCGAAGCGCTGCGTCGTCGACTTCGCGCCATGGAGCGCGATGGACAGCTTATCTATACCCGCCGCGGGACCTATGCACCGGTGGACAAGCTCGACCTGATCTGTGGTCGCATCAGTGGTCACCGCGATGGTTTTGGCTTCCTCATTCCTGACGACGCTTCCGAAGACCTCTTCCTCAGCCCCGCGCAGATGCGCCTGGTGTTCGATGGCGACCGTGCCCTGGCGCGGGTTTCCGGTGTTGACCGCCGTGGTCGCCGCGAAGGTGCCCTGGTGGAAGTGATCGCGCGCGCTCACGAAACCCTGGTCGGCCGCTTCTATGAAGAAAGTGGCATTGCCCGGGTGGTGGCCGACAATCCGAAGATCCAGCAGGAAGTCCTGGTGCCCCAAGGCAAGCAGGGCGCGGCCAAGCACGGCCAGTTCGTCCAGGTGAAGATCGATCAGTGGCCGAGCAGCTTCCGCCTGGCCCAGGGCGAAGTGGTCGAGGTGCTGGGCGAATATATGGCGCCGGGCATGGAGATCGAAGTCGCCCTGCGCAGCTATGACATCCCGCACGAATGGCCGGCCGCCGTGGTCAAGGAAGCGGCCAAGCTAAAGCCCGAAGTGGCCGAGAAGGACAAGGAAAAGCGTATCGATCTGCGCGACCTGCCTCTCGTCACCATCGACGGCGAAGACGCCCGTGACTTCGATGATGCCGTTTATGCCGAGGCCCGCAAGGGCGGCGGCTGGCGCCTGGTTGTCGCCATTGCCGACGTTTCTCACTATGTAAAGGTGGGCTCGGCGCTGGATGAAGAAGCGACCAATCGTGGCAACTCGGTGTACTTCCCGGAGAAGGTCATCCCAATGTTGCCCGAGGTGCTTTCCAATGGCCTCTGCTCCCTGAATCCGCTGGTGGATCGCCTGGCGATGGTCTGCGACATGACCATTTCCCGCGCTGGCAAGCTGACCGGGTACGAGTTCTACGAGGCGGTCATCCACTCCCATGCACGGCTCACCTATACGAAGGTCAGCCAGTTCCTGGAGACCCCGGAATCCGCCGAGGCTGAGCAGTTCGCCGAGCAGTTGCCGCATCTCGTCAAGCCGCTTCAGCAGCTCTACAAGCTCTACAAGGTACTGTTGGCGCAACGTCAGGTGCGTGGGGCCATCGACTTCGAAACCCAGGAAACCCGCATTGTCTTCAGCGCCGACCGCAAGATCTCCGAGATCCTGCCGACCCAGCGCAATGACGCGCACAAGCTGATCGAGGAGTGCATGTTGTGCGCCAACGTGGCCACGGCGCGCTTTCTCATGCAGCACGAGATTCCGGCGCTCTATCGCGTCCATGACGGTCCGCCGAGCGAGCGCCTGGACAAGTTGCGGCAATTCCTCGCCGAACTGGGGCTGTCCCTCAACCGCGGCAAGGACGAGCCGACGCCGAGCGACTACCAGGCGCTGCTCGAGAAGATTCGCGAGCGTCCCGACTATCACCTGATCCAGACGGTGATGTTGCGCTCACTCAGTCAGGCCGTGTATAGCCCGGACAACGAGGGGCACTTCGGCCTCAACTACGACGCCTACACCCACTTCACGTCGCCCATCCGGCGCTACCCGGACCTGCTGGTGCATCGCGCCATTCGCAGCCTGATCCGCTCCAAGCGCGAGAGCGTGCATGTGCAGCGGGCCGGTGCGCCGAGCATGCCCAAGGCGCGTATCTACCCCTACGACGAAGTGCGCCTGGTCCAGCTCGGCGAGCAATGCTCGATGACCGAGCGGCGTGCCGACGAGGCGACGCGCGATGTCACCAACTGGCTCAAGTGCGAGTACATGCGTGATCGCGTGGGCGAGACGTTCCCCGGCGTGATATCGGCGGTGACTGGCTTCGGCATCTTCGTCGAGCTGATCGACATCTATGTCGAGGGCCTGGTGCACGTGACCGCCCTGCCGGGGGACTACTACCACTTCGATCCCATCCATCATCGCCTGTCCGGCGAGCGTTCTGGCCGTAGCTTCCGTCTGGGTGACGAGGTGGAAGTGGTGGTCGCGCGGGTCGACCTGGATGAGCGCAAGATCGATTTCGAACTCTCCGACAACGTCCTCACCGTACCGGTCGGCCGCAAGAATCGTGGCACCGACAAATCCGCCCCGGTCAAAGGCAAGGCCAAGGCTGCAGAGCCCAAGGTCGGCAAGGGTCGCAGTCGAGGTGCTAAGGGTGCTGCTCGCCACGCCCAGCGGGACACTCCCCAGCAGGAACCGAGGGCGGCCGTGGCGTCGCGTCGCCAGCGAACCGGCAAGGTGCAGGCGCTGCCGGCGGTTCCGCCGGAAATGCTCGCCCAGGCTGAGGAAATGCTTGGCAATACCGATGTGGACAAGAGCAGGGCCATGAAACAGGCGCTGCTCAGCGAGGCCCGTCAGGGTGCCAAGGCCAGTAAAGGTACGCGCCCCGCGCAGAAGGCCCTGGAAAAACCAGGCAATGGCGCAGCCAAGGCTGAACCCAGGCCGCCGAAGAAGAAAGCCAAGGCGGCGAAGGCCAAGGCCGCCAGCAAACCCACGAAACACCGCAAAGGTCCGCCAAAACCCAAGGCGCCTGGTAGCAAGGTCAAGAAATGAGTCAGTTGGAAAAGGTCTACGGAGTACATGCCGTGGAGGCGCTGCTGCGCCATCACCCCAAACGCGTCAAGCAGCTTTGGCTCGCGGAAAGCCGGCATGATCCGCGGGTCCAGGTTCTTCTCGACCTGGCAGGGCAGCATCGCATCGCGGTTGGCCACAAGGATCGGCACGAACTGGACGAGTGGGCCGAAGGCGTCCATCAGGGCGTGGTGGCCGAAGTCAGCCCCAGCCAGGTCTGGGGCGAGAACATGCTCGACGAACTGCTTGAGCGCACCCCGGGCGCGCCCTTGCTGCTGGCCCTGGATGGTGTCACCGATCCGCACAACCTCGGTGCCTGTCTGCGCACCGCCGATGCAGCCGGCGTGCTGGCGGTGATCGTGCCGAAAGACAAGTCCGCCACCCTCAACGCTACGGTGCGCAAGGTCGCCTGCGGCGCGGCGGAAGTCATGCCGCTGGTGGCGGTGACCAACCTGTCACGTACCCTCGAGAAGCTGCAGAAGAAGGGGTTGTGGGTGGTTGGCACTGCCGGTGAAGCGGAGCAGGAAGTCTATGAGCAGGACATGACCGGGCCGACGGTGCTGGTCATGGGCGCGGAAGGCAAGGGCATGCGCCGCCTGACCCGCGAGCATTGCGATTACCTGGTCAAGCTGCCCATGGCCGGCAGCGTGAGCAGCCTCAACGTCTCTGTCGCCACCGGCGTTTGCCTGTTCGAGGCAGTACGTCAGCGCCGCACCCGCGCCTGATGCAGGCTTGCCCCGGGCAGCGTCGCCGCTGTCCGGGGCTGTTCAAAGTTTCGCCAATTTACCTTGCGCGGCATGCAGCCCTTCTCTAGAATGTCGCCCCTTGCCGTGGGGGCAGGCTTGCGCACGTCCCCGGCCCGGCAAGCCCAAACGAGATATTCACTCCTTGCCTGACCACGATGTTGGCAGGCTACAACCCGTAAGGAGCATTTATGCGTCATTACGAAATCATCTTCCTGGTTCACCCGGACCAGAGCGAGCAGGTTGGCGGCATGGTTGAGCGCTACACCAAGCTCATCGAAGAAGACGGTGGCAAGGTTCACCGCCTGGAAGACTGGGGCCGTCGTCAGCTGGCCTACGCCATCAACAACGTTCACAAGGCTCACTACGTGATGCTGAACGTTGAGTGCAGCGGCAAAGCCCTCGCCGAGCTGGAAGACAACTTCCGCTACAACGACGCCGTCATCCGTAACCTGGTCATCCGTCGCGACGAAGCCATCACTGGCCAGTCCGAGATGCTCAAGGCCGAGGAAAACCGCAACGAGCGCCGTGAGCGCCGTGAGCGCGTTGAGACTGACGCTGTCGCCGAAGGCGAAGACAGCGACAACGCTGACGAGTAATCCACGGATCTATTGAGGAGCCAAGTTCATGGCACGTTTCTTCCGTCGTCGTAAGTTCTGCCGTTTCACCGCTGAAGGCGTGAAAGAGATCGACTTCAAGGATCTCAACACCCTGAAGGCATACGTCTCCGAAACCGGCAAGATCGTTCCGAGCCGTATCACCGGCACCAAAGCCAAGTATCAGCGTCAGCTGGCTACCGCTATCAAGCGCGCCCGCTACCTGGCCCTGCTGCCCTACACCGACAGCCACGGCCGTTGATCTCGGTCGGTCGACCTAGGTAAGGGATAGATCGCAATGCGCGCTCTGGCGGAATTCATCATGCGCGGCCGTGTGCAGGCCACCCTCGTGGTGGCGGGTGCAGCGGCACTGCCCCTGATGTTCTGGCTGAGCGCAGCCGCAGGTTGCCTGGTGCTGCTGCGGCGTGGTGTGAACGATGCTCTCGGCATCATTGCCTGGGCCTTGCTGCCAGCTCTTGGCTGGTGGTACTTCGGCGAACCGCGCACCTTGATGGTGCTGGTCGGTGCGTTGGGGTTGGCCTTGGTACTGCGTTCCAGCGTGTCCTGGACGCGGGTGCTGATGATCAGCGTGGCGCTTGGTCTGTTGTACGGCCTGGTGCTGGGCGCGGTGTTCCGCGAACCCATTGCCGCCATGGCGGGTGAGCTGCAGAAGCTCATGCCGCAGGTGATGGGTGGCGTCTATTCGCAATTGGCGGATGACGAGCGAGCGCGTCTCGGAGCCATGGTCGCGCCGGTCCTGACCGGCCTGATCGCTGCGCTGCTGCAGCTGGTCAGCGTGCTGAGCCTGACGCTCGGCCGCTACTGGCAGGCAGCCTTGTACAACCCCGGTGGTTTCGGCAGCGAGTTTCGCGCACTGAAACTGCCGCCGGCACTGGCATTCGGCCTGCTGGCCGCCATGCTGCTGGGTCCGAACCTGGGCCTGGAGCTGGCGATGCTGACACCGATCTGCAGCGTGCCGCTGGCTTTTGCCGGCCTTGCCCTGGTGCATGGTCTGGCGAAGCAGGGTGGGCTGGCCGGTTTCTGGCTGGTAGGTCTGTACGTGTCGCTGTTGCTGTTCATGCAGTTGGTCTATCCGTTGCTGGTGGTTTTGGCCATCGTCGACAGTCTGATTGATTTTCGCGGTCGCAAGGCGCGCAAGAATGGCGCCGGTCCCGCGAACGGTGAAGGTTAAAAGTTAAGAGGTAAGACCCAAATGGAAGTCATCCTGCTGGAAAAAATCGCCAACCTGGGCAACCTGGGCGACAAGGTGAACGTAAAGGCCGGTTACGGCCGTAACTTCCTGCTGCCGAAAGGCAAGGCCACCGCTGCTACCGCTGCGAACGTTGCTGCGTTCGAAGCTCGCCGCGCTGAGCTGGAAAAGCAGGCTGCCGACAAGAAGGCTGCTGCCGAAGCCCGCGCTGCCCAGCTGTCCGAACTGGAAGTGACCATCACTGCCAGCGCCGGCGACGAAGGCAAGCTGTTCGGTTCCATCGGCACTCACGACATCGCTGACGCCCTGACCGCCGCTGGCGTTCCGGTTGCCAAGGCCGAAGTCCGCCTGCCGAACGGCACCATTCGCCAAGTTGGCGAGTACGACGTTGCTCTGCACCTGCACACCGACGTTGAAGCTGCGGTCAAGCTGATCGTGGTTGCCGGCTAAGCAAGCCGTCGAAGTGAGCTTGCACTCAGGTGCGAGCTCGCTAACATCGGGCACGTCATTGCGAAAGCGGTGACGTGCCCGATGTCTTTCCAGCCCGAGAATTTTCCGAGCCCATGAACGAAATCACTGTCCCGGAACAGTTCGACCTGCAAACCGCTGCTCTCAAGGTGCCGCCGCACTCCATCGAGGCCGAGCAGGCCGTCCTCGGGGGCCTGATGCTGGACAACAATGCCTGGGAGCGTGTGCTCGACCAGGTGTCCGACGGCGACTTCTATCGCCATGATCATCGGCTGATCTTCCGCGCCATCTTCAAGCTGGCCGAACGCAACATGCCGTTCGACGTGGTCACCCTGTCCGAACAGCTGGACAAGGAAGGCCAACTGTCACAGGTCGGCGGCCTGGCCTACCTCGGCGAACTGGCGAAGAACACCCCGTCCGTGGCCAACATCAAGGCCTATGCCCAGATCATTCGCGAGCGCGCCACCCTGCGCCAGCTGATCGGCATCAGCACGGACATCGCCGATAGCGCCTATTCGCCTCAGGGGCGGACCGGCGAAGAGATCCTCGACGAAGCCGAGCGGCTGATCTTCCAGATCGCCGAAGCGCGGCCCAAGACCGGCGGCCCGGTGGGCATCAATGACATCCTGGTCAAGGCCATCGACCGCATCGACGAGCTGTTCAACAACGGCGATGCCATCACCGGCCTGTCCACCGGTTTCAATGACCTGGACAATCTGACCAGCGGCCTGCAACCGGCCGACATGATCATCGTCGCCGGCCGTCCATCCATGGGTAAGACGACCTTCGCGATGAACCTGGTGGAAAACGCCCTGATGCGCAGTGACAAGGCGATCCTGGTGTATTCGCTGGAGATGCCCTCCGAATCCATCGTGATTCGTATGCTCGCGTCGCTCGGGCGCATCGACCAGACCAAAGTCCGTGCCGGCCGCCTGGACGATGACGATTGGCCGCGCCTGACTTCCGCAGTCAACCTGCTCAATGATCGCAAGCTGTTCATTGATGACACCGCCGGCATCTCGCCCTCCGAGATGCGCGCCCGTACCCGCCGTCTGGCACGCGAGCACGGCGAGATTGGCCTGATCATGGTCGACTACTTGCAGCTGATGCAGATTCCCGGTTCCAGTGGCGACAGCCGGGTGAACGAGATCTCCGAGATATCGCGCTCGCTCAAGGCTCTGGCCAAGGAGTTCAACTGTCCGGTGATCGCCTTGTCCCAGCTGAACCGGGGTCTTGAACAGCGTCCGAACAAACGCCCGATCAACTCCGACCTTCGCGAATCCGGTGCGATCGAGCAGGACGCCGACATCATCCTGTTCGTGTACCGGGATGAGGTGTACCACCCCGAGACCGAGTTCAAGGGGGTGGCCGAAATCATCATCGGCAAACAGCGTAACGGCCCGCTGGGTACCGCGCGACTGGCTTTCCTCGGCAAGTATTCTCGCTTCGAGAACCTCGCGCCGGGGGCCTATCAGTTCGAAGACGAATAAGCTGCAGGTCAATGAATGCGGGCGCCCAGGCGGTATGATGGGCGCCCGTTTTCGTTCATGAGCCCGTCTCAATGCGCCCGCTGATCGCTGCCATCGACCTTTCCGCCATTCGCCACAACTACTCCATTGCCAAGCGCTGTGCCCCAGGGCGGCAGGCCTTTGCGGTGGTCAAGGCGAATGCCTACGGCCATGGCGTGCGTGAAGTGGTCGCGAGCCTGCGCGGTGAAGCCGATGGCTTTGCTGTTGCCTGCCTGGAAGAAGCCGCCGAAGTGCGCGCCCTCGACGACGAAGCGCGGGTGCTGTTGCTGGAGGGCTGCTTCGAGCCGGCCGAGTATCACCTCGCCGCCCAGCTCGGGCTGGACATAGTTGTGCAAGGTCCCGAGCAGGCCGAGGCATTGCTCGCCGCCGCAATCGGGCGGCCGCTGAATGTCTGGCTGAAGCTGGACTCCGGCATGCACCGCCTGGGGTTCACCCCGGACGCGCTGCGTCACTGGCACGCTCGCCTGCGTGCTGCCGCCCAAGTGGCGGAGCTCAACCTGATCAGCCATTTCGCCTGCGCCGACCTGCGTGGCCATTCGCTCAACGAGGTTCAGCTGGAAGCCTTCCACGACCTGTTGGAGCTCGACTTCGACCAGCGCAGCCTGGCCAACTCTGCTGCGATTCTGACCATGCCCGCCTCCCATATGGACTGGCTGCGTCCCGGCATCATGCTCTACGGCGCCACGCCGCTGTCGGACCTCAGCGCCACCGAACTGGGCTTGAAACCTGCCATGAGCCTTAGCGCCCAGCTGATTGCCGTCCGTGAGATAGCTGTCGGGGAAACCGTGGGCTATGGCGCGACCTGGGAAGCTACCCGACCGTCGCGCATTGGCACCGTCAGCTGCGGCTATGCCGACGGTTATCCGCGTCACGCGCCTAGCGGCACGCCGGTGGTGGTCAATGGCTGTCGCGTGCCTCTGGTAGGGCGGGTGTCCATGGACATGCTGGCGGTGGATCTCAGCGAGTTGCCGGATGCACGTGTCGGTGACTCGGTGGAACTCTGGGGCGCGCAACTCTCGGTGGATGAGCTAGCCCAGGCCTGCGGCACCATCGGTTACGAGCTGCTGACCAAGGTCACCGCGCGCGTGCCGCGTCGTTACCTGGCCTGATCCCGCAATTTTGCAGGAGCGAATCCATTCGTGAAGGGCGGCGTGCCGCCCTGGTTGGTGCCTTGCTCGCGAAGCAGCCGCGAGGCGGTTCCGCTACAGCAATCCGCTGGGCGTCTTCAGTACATCCAGTTGCAGGCTCGTCTCACGGGACAACTCGCCATCTTCGCCGAACAGCACCATGCCTGAGCGGCCACGTGCCTTGACCTTGTACAGCGCCTGGTCAGCCGTCTGGTAGAGCCCAGCGAAATTCCTCGCATGCTGCGGGTAGAGCGCGATGCCGATACTGATGCTCACCGAAAGCTTTTCGGCGCCGTAGCACATCGGCGCTGCGAGCTCCTCCAGCAGGCGCTGGGCCAGTTTGCAGGCCTCGGCCTCGGCATCCGGCCCGCCGATCAGCACGGCGAACTCGTCACCGCCCAGGCGCGCTACCGCATCTCCGCCGCGGACGTGCTCGCGCAGGCGCCGACCGATGGTGCGTAGCATCTCGTCGCCGGCGTCATGACCGAATCGGTCATTGATGGGTTTGAAGTGGTCCAGGTCGATCAGCATCAGAGCGAGTTGCTCATCATGGCGCTTGGCGTTGGCCAGCGCCGACTCGGTGCGCTCGATCAGGTAGCGGCGGTTTGGCAGGTCGGTCAGGGCATCGTGGAAGGCGGCATGTTCAAGGGCGCGTTCACGCTCGCTGAGGCGCTGGTTGGCGGCCGCCAGCTCTGCGGTGCGCGTAGTGACCGCTGCCTGCAGTTCATCGGCGCTGGCCTGCATTTGCGCGAGGCGTGCGGCTTTCTCGCGATCGGCCTGTTCGAGGGCTGCGGCGCGCTCTTGCTTGAGCATCTGGATGCGGTAGGCCAGGGCGAAGGAGAACAGGATCGACTCGGCCGCAACGGCAACCGGGAACATGTAGGCGGTGAAGTTGATCGGCTGGATCAGGCCGGCGGCGCGCATGACTAGCACGGCGGTGCTGATCAGCACGGTGCCATAGCCGACCAGGTAGAAGCGCGCTGGAATGAAGCCCTGGCGCCAGCGGACCACTGCGCTGATCAGCGCAGTGGGCACGGTCACGATGGGCGTGATGGCGATCAGCAGGGCGCCCTCGGCGCGGTAGCCGAAGACATTGATCAGGATGGCGAGCGCGTAGAGCACGCAGGCCACGTTGAACAGGCGATCGGCCCACCGCAGGCCGCGGCGGGTATAGAGCAGCTCCTGGGTGAACCGCATCACGAAGATGCCCCAGAGCGAGGGCAGGGTAATGCGGTCCAGCCAGATCGGCACCGGGCGGTCCGGCCAGAAGTACTGGAAACCGTGGCCGGTCATGCTGAGGATGAACACCAACGCCGAGGCGGTGGCCAGCACGTACCAGAGATAGGCCTTGTCGCGCAGTGCTGCGAGGATGAACAGGTTGTAGAGGAAAAGCGCCAGGATGACCCCGTAGACCAGTCCGAAACCGAGGTTTTCGGTGGACTTCAGCTCTTTCAGGTCATCCGCCTGCCAGATCTTGAGGGGAAAGGAGTTGCCGGCCGGATCGTAGCTGCGGAAGTACAGGGTCAGGGGCTGGGCACCAATTTCCGGCAGCTTGAACAGCATGCGGCGGTAGGAATAGTCGCGGGTCTCGGCGAATGGCAGGCCCTCGCTGCTCTCCCGTTTGCTCCAGCCACCGTTGCCGTCCGGCAGGAACAGGCTGACCCGATAGACCGTGATGCCGGCGTTCTCCAGCCACCATTGCGCAGGGGCATCGCCGCTGCGGCTGAGTTGCACCCGCACCCACCACGTGCTGCGGCTCTGGCCTACGGTGGCGCGGCCATCGGCCGGAACGAAGCGCTGCTGCACCTCCGGCTTGGCCATATCCCGGATATCCAGCGTGCCATCGGGGTCTTCCAGCAGGTCGATGGCCTCATTGAGCGTCGCGCCGCTGCTTTGGGGTGTCAGTTCAAAAGCTGCCTGGGCTGGCAAGCCAAGGCCCAGCCAACAAAGGAGCAGGAAGAGGGACAGGATCGGACGTCGCACCGCACACGCTCCTTGTAAGTTATTTACTACTGCGGCCTGGCGGTTTGTAGGTCGGCCGAAGTATAGCGACCCGGAGAATCTGTGATCACTTTGTACGCGATTTCCTACAGCCTTGCATTCAGGCTTTGAGGAAACCTAGCGTCAGCGTCGGATTTGCTCAAAATTTGTGCTATATTCCGCGCCCCGTAAAAAAGCCCGCTGGTCAAAAAATATGCAAGCTGCGAAGCCGCTGTTCGACTATCCGAAGTACTGGGCCGAGTGTTTCGGTCCTGCACCCTTCCTGCCTATGAGCCGGGAAGAGATGGATCAGCTCGGCTGGGACTCCTGCGACATCATCATCGTGACCGGCGACGCCTACGTCGACCACCCGTCCTTCGGCATGGCCATCATCGGCCGCCTGCTGGAGGCCCAGGGCTTCCGCGTGGGCATTATTGCCCAGCCGGACTGGCGCTCGAAGGACGACTTCATGAAGCTCGGTGAGCCGAACCTGTTCTTCGGCGTGGCGGCGGGCAACATGGACTCCATGATCAACCGCTACACCGCGGACCGGAAGATCCGCTCCGACGATGCCTATACCCCCGGTGGCGTTGCCGGTAAGCGCCCGGACCGTGCAAGCCTGGTGTACAGCCAGCGTTGCAAGGAAGCCTATACCCACGTGCCGGTTGTGCTGGGCGGCATCGAGGCGTCCCTGCGCCGCATCGCCCACTACGACTACTGGCAAGACAAGGTGCGCCGCTCCATCCTCATGGATGCCACCGCCGATATCCTGCTCTACGGCAACGCCGAACGGGCCGTGGTGGAAATCGCCCAGCGCCTGTCCTGGGGCGAAAGCATCGACAGCATCACCGATGTGCGCGGCACCGCCTTCATCCGTCGTGACACGCCGACGGACTGGTTCGAGATCGACTCCACTCGCATCGACCGCCCCGGCCAGATCGACAAGATCATCAACCCCTACGTCAACACTCAGGATCTGCAGGCCTGCGCGATTGAGCAGGAGAAGGGCCCGGTCGAGGACCCCAATGAGGCCAAGGTGGTGCAGTTGCTGCCCAACCCGCGCCTGACCCGCGACAAGACTGTGATCCGCCTGCCGTCCTTCGAGAAGGTACGCAACGACCCGGTGCTTTATGCCCACGCCAACCGCGTGCTGCACCTGGAGACCAACCCCGGCAACGCCCGCGCGCTGGTTCAGCGCCATGGCGACGTGGATGTGTGGTTCAACGCTCCGCCCATCCCGATGACGACCGAGGAAATGGACTACGTCTTCGGCATGCCTTACGCCCGCGTTCCGCACCCCGCGTACGGCCAGGAGAAGATCCCGGCCTACGACATGATCCGCTTCTCGGTGAACATCATGCGCGGCTGCTTCGGTGGCTGTACGTTCTGCTCCATCACCGAGCACGAAGGCCGCATCATCCAGAACCGCTCGGAAGAGTCGATCATCCGCGAGATCGAGGAAATCCGTGACAAGGTGCCCGGCTTCACCGGCGTCATCTCCGACCTGGGTGGCCCGACCGCCAACATGTACCGGATTGCCTGCAAGAGCCCGGAGATCGAAAAGCACTGCCGCAAACCTTCGTGCGTGTGGCCGGGCATCTGCGAAAACCTCAATACCGACCACTCGGCGCTGATCCAGCTTTATCGATCCGCGCGTGCGCTGCCTGGCGTGAAGAAGATCCTCATCGCTTCCGGCCTGCGCTACGACCTGGCCGTGGAGTCGCCCGAGTACGTCAAGGAACTGGTGACCCACCACGTTGGCGGCTACCTGAAGATCGCCCCGGAACACACTGAGGAAGGGCCGCTGGGCAAGATGATGAAGCCCGGCATCGGTTCCTATGACCGCTTCAAGCAGATGTTCGAGAAGTACTCGAAGGAAGCGGGCAAGGAGCAGTACCTCATCCCGTACTTCATTGCCGCCCACCCCGGCACCACGGACGAGGACATGATGAACCTCGCCCTCTGGCTCAAGCGCAACGGCTTCCGCGCCGACCAGGTGCAGGCCTTCTACCCGTCGCCCATGGCCAGTGCTACCGCCATGTACCACTCGGGCAAAAACCCACTGCGCAAGGTCACGTACAAGAGCGAAGGCGTGAAAATCGTCAAGAGCGAGGAACAGCGCCGTTTGCACAAGGCCTTCCTGCGCTACCACGATCCGAAGAACTGGCCGATGCTGCGCGAGGCACTGGAGCGCATGGGCCGTGGCGACCTGATAGGCAATGGCAAGCACCAACTGATCCCGACCTACCAACCGGCCACGGACGAGTACCACAGCGCCCGCCGCAAGAACTCCACGCCGGCCGGCAGCAACAAGGTCGGCAAGGTGCTCACCCAGCACACCGGCCTGCCGCCCCGCGCCAGCGATGGCAGCAAGCCCTGGGACAAACGCGAACAGGCCAAGGCAGCCGCTTTCGCTCGCAAGCAGGCCGAGAACAAGGCCGCGGCGTCCGAAAAGGGTGGCAAGAAGAAGCCCGCCAAGCGGCCAGTCGCGCCGCGCTGATGAAAACGCCAGCCTTCGCGCTGGCGTTTTCGTCTCTGCGCTCCTTGTAGGAGCGAGCTCTGCTCGCGAGGACCCTTACCGCGAAGTTCGCGAGCTTGCTCCTACGTCGTCTGTCGGGTTCTTCCTACAAGATATTGTTTGGCACTATAGTGCCAAAATCATAAGAAGAACCCGGTACTGCCCATGCGCCCATTCTCCCTCCTGGCCCTTGCCATCCTGCTCGCCGGCTGTGGCGACCAGGCCGACTCCCCCGTTACTCACGCTGACTTCCAGAGGGACCTGCAGGCCCGCCTGATCAAGGCCAAACCCGGCTCCGTCATCGAAATTCCCGCCGGCAAATGGCAACTGGATCGTGGCCTGAGCCTCAAGGTCAGTGGCGTGACGCTCAAGGGGGCCGGAATGGACAAGACCATTCTCAGCTTCAAGGGCCAGAAGGCTGGTGCCGAAGGGCTGCTGGTGGACGCCTCGGACTTCACCATCGAAGACCTCGCACTGGAGGACAGCAAGGGTGACGCCCTCAAGGTGGTCGGTGGCAGGAATATCGTCATTCGCAATGTTCGCACCGAGTGGACCAACGGCCCGGCCACCGAGAATGGCGCCTACGGCATCTACCCGGTGCAGACCGAAAACACCCTGATCGAAGGCGTGGTTGCCATCGGCGCATCGGATGCCGGCATCTACGTCGGTCAATCGCGCAACGTGGTGGTACGCAATAGCCGCGCCGAACGTAATGTCGCCGGCATCGAGATCGAGAACACCATTGGTGCCGACGTCTATGACAACGTCGCCACGGGCAATACCGGCGGCATCCTGGTGTTCAACATGCCCAACCTTCAGCAGCCTGGGCATGGCACGCGCATCTATCGCAACCGGGTCGAGGGCAACAACCACGACAACTTCGGCCACAAGGGCACACCGGTGGCCAGCGTGCCCGCTGGCTCCGGCGTGGTAATCAACTCCAACGACGATGTGGAAATCTTCGACAACGACATCGGCAACCATCGCACCGCCAACGTCATCGTCAGCAGCTACTTCAGCACCGGCTACAGCGACCTCTCTACCACCAGCGACTTCGACCCCTACCCGGAGCGCATCGCTATCCACGGCAATCGCTTCGGGCCCGGCGGCGACAGCCCCGACCACCTCGAACTGAAAGCCCTCAAGGTCGCCAAGTTCGGTCTCAATGGCCGCCTGCCAGACATCCTCTGGGACGGTTACGTGAACCCGGCGCGGCTGGTGGATGGCAAGTTGCCGGTGGAGTTGGGCATCTGCGTCGACAACGGCGCAGCAACCCTGGTCAACGTCGACGGGCCCAACAACTTCAAAAACATCAGCACCGACATGGCCAACCACCGCTGCACGCTGCCACCGCTGCCGGAAGTGATCCTCGCCGCGGCGGGGCAGGGGGCATGAGGGCAGCGCTGTGTCTGGCGTTCCTGCTGCTGTCCGGCTGTGGCCAGCAGCAGGAGCCGCTTTACCTGCCCGACGGCGAGAGCTACCCGGAAAAGCTCAGTGGCTGGGGCATGCTGCAACGCGCCGATGGCCAGCTGCAGCCCGCAGCAGAGGCGCTGGCCTACGACCTGAATACGCCGCTGTTCAGCGACTACGCCCACAAGTTGCGCACCTTATGGTTGCCGCCGGGCCAGGCCGCCCGCTATGGCGAGCAGCATCTCGAATTCCCCGTCGGCACGGTGCTGACCAAGACGTTCTACTACCCGAAGGATGAGCAGGGCCGCCTGCTGAAGAACACCCGCGATGATCGCGATCCGTTCAAGGGGCTGGACCTGGCCAAGGTGTGGCTGGTGGAAACCCGTGTTTTGCTGCGCCAGCAGCAGGGTTGGGTAGCGCTCCCCTATGTCTGGGATGAGGCGCAGAGGGAGGCGAACCTGGAGTGGGCCGGTGCCAGCACTGCGCTTGAACTGCGCGATGAGCAGGGCGGTTCACTGCAGGTGGACTACCAGGTTCCCGACGCCAACCAGTGCGCCGGCTGTCATGAGGAAAACCACGGTGAAGGCCTGCGGCCCCTGGGACCGAAAGCGCGCCATCTGAATCGCGACCTGGCCTATCCGGAGGCTGTGGAAAACCAGCTGCAACACTGGCAGCGCAAGGGCTTGCTCCAGGGGCTTCCAGCGTCGGAGAGCATTCCGCGCAATGCCCTGGCCAGCGCTCCCCGTGAAGGGGAGGACCTGGAGAGGCAGGCGCGCAGCTACCTCGATATCAATTGCGCCCACTGCCATAACCCCAAGGGGCCGGCGCGCACTTCT
Organism: Pseudomonas sp. BN606; assembly: GCF_029873115.1. Classification (NCBI taxonomy): domain Bacteria; kingdom Pseudomonadati; phylum Pseudomonadota; class Gammaproteobacteria; order Pseudomonadales; family Pseudomonadaceae; genus Pseudomonas; species Pseudomonas sp. BN606. Next base: position 212,330 of record NZ_SSOF01000077.1, read on the forward strand.
GGCCTCTACCTTGATCCCGCCACACCGCTCGGCATTCCCTATGGGCTCTGCAAGCAGCCTGTCGCGGCCGGCAAAGGTTCTGGCGACCGACTGGTGGATATCCACCCTGGCCAGCCGGACGCCTCGGTGCTGATCTACCGTGTCGAGAGCACCGACCCCAGCGTGATGATGCCGGAGCTGGGACGTTCCACTGCCCATGGGGAAGGGGTGGAGCTGCTGAGACGCTGGATAGCCGGTTTACCGGGAGGGTGCTGAGCGGGGGCGTTTTCCCCTGTAGGGGGGAGCTCATTCGCCAAGCAGTCCGAAGGGCTGCCCGTGGGTGCCGATTGGAGGCAGCTGCGCCGCCCTTGGCGAATGAATTCGCCCCTACAAAGAGCATGTAGCCGCGTTCACCTGGATGTAGTCGCTTATACCCAATCGGCCTAAGCAGCCTGATGCGAATTCCCTTCTCCTTCATCTTCGGCCGCTAGGCTTGAATCTCACCTGTTGGCCCGCCGCGAACCATTTTTGTGCGGCCGGGTCATCCAGGTGCGAAGGTGGCCCTTTTCCGGTGCTCGGAAGGGCCGAAAACCGTTGGTTCGGGGGCTGGCACAAGTCTTGCGCGACTCCCGCTATCGCCCAGGCTCGCAGGAGGCACGCCGTGTCGATTCATGTCGCACTGCATCACGTCACCCACTATCGCTACGATCGTGCGGTCAATCTCGGCCCGCAGATCATCCGCTTGCGGCCGGCGCCCCACAGCCGCTCGCGCATCCTCGGCTATTCGTTGAAAGTGGCGCCGGGCAAGCATTTCATCAACTGGCAGCAAGACCCCCAGGGCAACTACCTGGCGCGCCTGGTGTTCCCGGAAAAGACCCGCGAACTGAAAGTGGAAGTGGACCTGGTCGCCGAAATGGCGGTGTTCAATCCCTTCGACTTCTTCCTTGAGCCCTACGCCGAGCAGATTCCCTTCAGCTACACGGCCGATGACCGGCGTGAGCTGGCGCCCTACCTCAGTTGCCTGCCCGCCACCCCGCTATTCGCTGACTACCTGGCACGCATCGATCTCACCCCGAAGGGCAGTGTCGACTTCCTGGTGGCGATCAACCAGCAGCTTTCCAGGGACATCCGCTACCTGATCCGCATGGAGCCGGGGGTGCAGGCGCCGGAGGAAAGCCTGGCGAAGGCTTCCGGCTCCTGTCGCGATTCCGCCTGGCTGCTGGTGCAGCTGCTGCGCCACCTGGGCCTGGCCGCACGCTTCGTCTCCGGCTACCTGATCCAGCTCACCGCCGACCAGAAGTCCCTCGACGGCCCAAGCGGTACGGAGGTCGACTTCACCGACCTGCACGCCTGGTGCGAGGTTTACCTACCGGGTGCCGGCTGGGTCGGCCTGGACCCCACCTCTGGCTTGTTCGCCGGTGAAGGCCATATACCGCTGGCCTGCAGCCCGGAGCCGACCTCCGCAGCGCCAATCAGCGGTGGCGTGGATGAGTGCGAGTGCGAGTTTTCCCACGACATGCGCATCGAACGGGTCTGGGAAGCGCCTCGGGTGACCAAGCCCTACAGCGATGAACAGTGGCAGTCCATCCGTGAGCTTGGCGCGCGCATCGACGCCGACCTCGCCGCGGGCGACGTGCGCCTGACCATGGGCGGCGAGCCCACCTTCATCGCCATCGACTACCCCGACGATCCGGAGTGGAACACGGCTGCACTGGGGGCCAACAAGCGCCGCCTGGCCGCCGAACTGTTCCACCGCCTGCGCAGGCACTATGCGCCGAGCGGCCTGGTGCACTTCGGCCAGGGGAAGTGGTACCCCGGCGAGCAACTACCGCGCTGGTCGCTGAACTGCTTCTGGCGCAAGGACGGCGAGCCCATCTGGCAGAACCCGACGCTCTACGCCGATGAAAGCCGCGACTATGGCGCAGATGCCCATATCGCGGCTCGATTCCTCCGTCGGGTAGCCAATCGGTTGGGCGTGTCGGGAGACAACCAGTTCCCGGCCTTCGAGGACTGGTTCTACTACCTCTGGCGCGAGCGTAAGCTGCCCGGCAACGTCACCCCGGAAGATTCCCGCTTGGCCGACCCGCTGGAGCGCGAGCGTCTGCGCCGGGTGTTCGAACGCGGCCTGGGTGAAGTCGTCGGGCAAGTGCTGCCGCTGGCGCGGAGCGCCGCCGGAGATGCCTGGGAAAGTGGCCACTGGTTCCTGCGCGACGAGCACTGCCGCCTGATTCCCGGCGATTCCGCCATGGGCTATCGCCTGCCGCTGGATTCCCAGCCCTGGGTCAGCGAGGCGGACTATCCCTACGTGAATCCGGCCGATCCCGGCCAGCAGTTCCCGCCGCTGCGCCGCGCCGCGCTGATCCGCCAGCAATTGCGTGACGACGTGTCGGCTGCCCATGGCGACGCTCGCGAACCGCACCTGCATCAGTCCGCCGCTGGCATCACTCGCACCGCCCTTTGCGCCGAACCCCGCGAAGGTCGTCTCTACCTGTTCATGCCGCCGCTTTCCGAGCTGGAGTCCTACCTGGAGCTGGTGGCCGCCATCGAAGCCACGGCCGGTGAGCTGAATTGCCCGGTGCTGCTGGAAGGCTACGAGCCACCCGGCGACCCACGCCTGACCAACTTCCGCGTCACCCCCGATCCGGGCGTGATCGAAGTGAATATCCACCCCTCGGCCAACTGGGACGAGCTGGTGGAACGCACCGAATTCCTCTACGAGGCGGCCCGCCAGAGCCGGTTGTCCAGCGAGAAGTTCATGGTCGATGGACGCCACGTCGGCACCGGCGGTGGCAACCACTTCGTCCTCGGTGGCGCCACGCCAGCGGATTCTCCCTTCCTGCGCCGTCCGGACCTGCTGCGCAGCCTGATCAGCTACTGGCACAACCACCCTTCGCTGTCCTACCTGTTCTCCGGCCTGTTCATCGGCCCGACCTCGCAGGCGCCGCGAGTGGACGAGGCACGCAACGACGCCCTCTACGAACTGGAAATCGCCTTCGCCCAGATGCCCCAGCCCGGAACCGACTGCCCGCCCTGGCTGGTGGACCGGCTGCTGCGCAATCTGTTGGTGGATGTCTCCGGCAATACACACCGCGCGGAATTCTGCATCGACAAGCTCTATTCGCCGGACAGCAGCAGCGGACGCTTGGGCCTGCTGGAGCTGCGTGCCTTCGAAATGCCGCCCCATGCGCGTATGAGCCTGGCTCAGCAGCTGCTGTTGCGCGGGATGGTGGCGCGTTTCTGGAACGATCCTTATCAGCCACCGAAGCTGGTGCGCTGGGGCACTGAGCTGCATGACCGCTTCCTGCTGCCGCACTTTGTCCAGCAGGATTTCGAGGACGTGGTCCACGAGTTCAACGCCGCCGGCTATCCACTGCGCAGCGAATGGTTCGCCCCGCACTTCGAGTTCCGCTTCCCCAAGTACGGCGACTACCAGGTCAAGGGGATCGACCTCGAGCTGCGCCAGGCGCTGGAGCCCTGGCACGTACTGGGCGAGGAGGGCTCCGCCGGCAGCACCGTGCGCTATGTGGATTCGTCACTGGAGCGGGTGCAGGTCAAGGTCAGCGGCATGGCGCCGGATCGCTACGTGCTGACCTGCAATGGTGAGCCGGTACCGCTGCGGCCCACCGGGCGGGGCGGTGAGTTCGTCGCCGGCGTGCGCTACCGCGCGTGGCAGCCTGCCGCCTGCCTGCAACCGACCATCGGTGTGCAGGTGCCCCTGGTGTTCGATCTGGTGGATACCTGGATGCAGCGCTCCCTGGGCGGCTGCCAGTACCATGTTGCCCATCCGGGTGGGCGCAGCTACGACAGCTTCCCGGTGAACGCCTACGAGGCCGAAAGCCGGCGCCTTGTGCGCTTCTTCCGTCACGGACATACACCAGGCAAGCTGCAGGTCGGCCAACCTGTGCTCGATGACGAACTGCCGATGACCCTGGATTTGCGCCGCCCTTAGTTTCAGGCGGTATGTGCGTCGCCCCGGCCGACGGTACAGCGGCCGGGCGTCGCGCTGTCCGCTAAAGTTTCACTGCCGCCCATCTGCCGAGTCCCTTGATGTCCGAGCTGCTAGCCAACTATCCCCTGACCGCCACGGCCTACCACGAACTGCTGGATGCCGAGGGCCAGGTGCGTCCCCATTGGCAACGCCTTTTCCAGCAGATCGAGCGCAGCAGTCCGGCGCAGATGCAGCAGCGCCAGGAACTGCTGGCGCGGCAGATCCAGGAGAACGGCGTCACCTACAACGTGTACGCCGATCCCAAGGGCACCGACCGCCCATGGGAGCTGGACCTGTTGCCCAACCTGCTCTCGGCCGAGGAATGGCAGCCCATCGCCGCAGGCGTGGCCCAGCGTGCGCGCTTGCTCAATGCCGTGCTCGCTGACCTCTACGGCGGGCAGCACCTGCTGGCCGAAGGGCTGTTGCCCAGCGAGCTGGTCTATGGCCATCCCAACTTCCTCTGGCCCTGTCAGGGTGTGCAGCCGCCTGGCGGCATATTCCTGCACAGCTATGCGGTGGACCTCGCCCGGGATGCCGATGGCCGCTGGCATGTGCTGGCCGATCGCACCCAGGCGCCGTCCGGTGCCGGCTACGCGCTGGAAAACCGGCAAATCGTGTCCCGTGCACTGCCGGAGCTTTATCGCGACCTGCGCGTGCAATACCTCGCCGGCTACTTCCGCACCCTGCAAGAAACCTTGATCCGCCAGGCGCCCAGCGATGGGGAGACGCCGCTCGTGGTACTGCTCACCCCGGGGCGCTTCAACGAGACCTATTTCGAACACCTCTACCTGGCCCGCCAGCTTGGTTTCCCGTTGGTGGAGGGTCACGACCTGACGGTACGCGACGCCACCCTCTACCTCAAGACGCTCGGCGGCCTGAAGCGCGTTCACGCCGTGTTGCGCCGCCTCGACGACGACTACTGCGATCCGCTGGAACTGCGCACTGATTCGGCCCTTGGGGTGCCGGGCCTGCTGGATGCGGTTCGCCAGGGGCGGGTGCTGGTGGCCAATGCCCTGGGCAGTGGCGTGCTGGAGTCGCCGGGTTTGCTGGGCTTCCTCCCGAAAGTCAGCCAGCGCCTGCTCGGCGAGGAGCTGCTGCTGCCAACCGTCGGCACCTGGTGGTGCGGCCAGGGGCAGGTGCTGAGCAAGTCGGACGGCCTGGCTGGATTGGTGATCAAGCCGGCCTTTCCCAGCCAGAGCTTCGAACCGCTGTTCGGCCACGCGCTAGAAGACGGTGCGCTACTGGCGTTGCGCAAGCGCCTGCAGGCCCATCCCCACGCCTATGTCGCCCAGCGCATGGCGCAGCTTTCCCAGGCTCCGGTCTGGCAGGGCGATGAAGAAGGTGGCGAGCTGCACTCGCGGGCCATCGGTATGCGCGTGTTCGCCGTGGCAGGCGCAGACGGTAGCTACTGGGTGATGCCTGGAGGGTTGACGCGGGTGGCCTCGGAGGCCGATGCCGAAGTGGTATCCATGCAGCGCGGCGGTGCCAGCAAGGACACCTGGGTGCTGGCCGACCTGCCAGTGGTGGGCGAGCCGTTGCGGCCACGCACCATCGGCGCGCGCGACCTGATCCGTCAGGACCCCTATCTGCCGTCGCGGGTGGTGGAGAACCTCTACTGGTTCGGCCGCTACGGCGAGCGCTGCGACGATGGCGCGCGGCTGTTGCGGGTGGTGCTGTCGCGCTATGTGGACGCCGACGGCGACGAGCAGGCATTGCGCTCGGCACTGCAACTGGCCGGCGCCATCGGCCTCGTGCCTGTCGGCAAGGAGCCCCTGGAGCAGCGCCTGCTGGCGGCTCTGCTGGACGACGAATGGCCGAGCAGCGTCAGTGCGAACCTGCGCCGCCTGCACTGGGCCGCGGCTCAGGTGCGTGGCCGGTTGTCGCGGGAGAACTGGCACGCGGTGCTGGAGCTGCACCGCGAGGCACAGGCCCTGGACCCGAAACGTACCGATCTCGGCGAGGCAATGGAGTTCCTCAATCGCCTGCTGATGTCCCTGGCGGCGCTGTCCGGCTTCGCCCTGGACGACATGACCCGTGACGATGGCTGGCGCTTCCTGATGATCGGCAGGCGTATCGAGCGGGTGCAGTTCTACGCCGACGCCATTGCCGGCTTCCTCGAAGGAGGCGCTTCCTGGGACCAGGGCGCCCTGGAGTGGTTGCTGGAGCTGGGCAACAGCACCATCACCTACCGTTCGCGCTACCTGGCATCGCCGCAGTTGATCCCGGTGCTCGACCTGCTCCTGCTGCATGACCAGAATCCCCATGCCCTGCGCTTCCAGCTGCAGGCGCTGGAACGTTCCCTCGGGCGCTTGCACCAGGAGTTCGGTGCGCCACAGGAACTGGTGCTGAGCGGGTTGATCGGGCGCCTGTTGGCTTTCGACCTGGCCACCCTCGAAGACCCTCTGTTCGGCAGCGAAAGCCTGGCCGAGGTGCTGGCCGGCCTGGCGGGACTGCTGCGGGACATCGCACAGAACGTCGGACAGGTCTCCGATCGTCTCGGATTGCGCTATTTTGCCCACGTCGACGACGTCAGCCAGCAAACGGTATCCACCTGATGCGCGCACAAGCCCAATCCATCGCCCCCGTGCAGAGCGCCCGCTACCAGGTGTTCCACGACACCCACTACCGCTATTCGGCGCCGGTGTCGTTGTCCCAGCAGCTGCTGCATCTCTGGCCGCGAGATTGCGCCTGGCAGCTGTGCGGCGGGCAGCAGCTGCTGATCGCCCCCGAGCCCACACTGCGCCAAGACCTCACTGACGTTTTCGGCAACCCGCTGACGCGCCTGGCCTTCGAGCGGCCCCATGACGAACTGCAGGTCAATGCCCGCCTGCAGATCGAAGTCCTGCCCCACGCGCCGCTGGACCTTGCCGCCTCGCCGGCCTGGGAGCATGTGCCGGCCGCTCTAAGCTTCACCGGCCGCGCCCTGTCGCCCATCGAGCTGGATGCCTGCCGCTATCGCGTCGAGTCGCCCTATGTGCGCATCAAGCGTCAATTCGCCGAGTTCGCTGCGGGCTGTTTTCCGGCTGGGCGACCCTTGCTGCAGGGCACGGCGGCGCTGATGGAGAAGATCTTCAGCGAATTCGCCTTCGATGCCGAAGCGACCCAGGTGGCGACGCCGCTGACCGAGGTGCTGGAGCGCCGTCGCGGGGTTTGCCAGGACTTCGCGCACCTGATGCTGGCCTGCCTGCGCTCCCGTGGGCTGGCGGCGCGCTACGTCAGTGGCTACCTGCTAACCCAGCCGCCGCCCGGCCAGCCCCGCCTGATCGGCGCAGACGCCTCGCACGCCTGGGTATCGGTCTATTGCCCGCGCAATGGCTGGGTGGACTTCGACCCCACCAACAACATCCTGCCCAACCTGGAGCACATCACCCTGGCATGGGGCCGCGACTTCTCCGATGTCTCGCCCTTGCGCGGTGTCATCCTCGGCGGTGGCAGCCACGACCCCGAAGTACGGGTCACCGTCATGCCCCTTTGGGAAATGGCCGTCTGAAACCCGCCTAGGTTGGTCCGAGCCCCGCGAGGCCCAACGTAGTGCTCCATCTCAGGCAGCGCATTGTTGGGTTTCCTACCTCTGCGGAACGCCGCCCGACCCAACCTGCGGGACTGTGCCGGGCGAGCACTTTGCCGGCGCCGTGCTAGCTTTTTCGGAGCCACTTCTCTCCTGCAAGGTGCTTTGCCATGGATGAAACAACCATCGTCAATGTGGGGACCGAGAAGGTCAGCGCGTTTATGACCACGGTCATGCAGTACGCCACTACCTTCGGCGTCAAGATTCTCGCGGCCATCGCCTTCTGGGTGGTCGGTCGCTGGCTCATCGGTTTTGCGGTTGGCCTGGTCCAGCGCTCCCTGGAACGACAGAAAGTGGACCCGACGGTGCTGCGCTACGTCGGCTCGTTCATCACCGTCACCCTGAACGTCCTCCTGGTTGTGGGCATCCTCGGCTTCTTCGGCATACAGACCACCAGCCTCGCGGCATTGATTGCGGCGGTCGGCCTGGCCATCGGCATGGCCTGGTCGGGGCTGCTGGCCAATCTGGCAGCAGGCGGTTTCATCATCGTCCTGCGGCCGTTCAAGGTGGGCGACATGATCAGCGCAGGCGGTGTGACCGGCACGGTGAAGGAGATCGGTCTGTTCGCAACCGCGATCAACACCCCGGACAACGTGATGACCCTGGTGGGCAACAACAAGATCTTCAGCGACAACATCCAGAACTTCAGCCACAACGAGTTCCGCCGGGTGGAGCTGAAAGCCCAGCTCTCCGGTGCTGCCGATTGGCAAGCTGCCGCAGCCGTTCTCAAGGCGCGCATCGCTGCCATCCCCAATGTGCTCACCGAGCCTCCGGTGGATGTGGAAATCCTCGAGTTCAACCTGGTGGGGCCGGTACTGGCGGTGCGGCCTTATTGCCACAACGACAACTACTGGCAGGTGTATTTCGATACCAACCGCACCATCAAGGAGGCCCTGGGCACGGACTTCCCTGCACCAATGCCGGCGCAGACCATCATCGTCCAGCAGCCGCAGGGATAACCACTTACTGCCCCCCCTCTCCCTTTGGGAGAGGGTTGGGGTGAGGCTAGTCAGATGGGCCGGAATCAGTCCTTGCGCAGATGCAGGATCGGGAACGGCTTACCCGAACCATCCACTTCCGAGCGGTCGTACTGCACGAAACCCAGGCGCAGATAGAAACCCACGGCCTGCGGGTTCTGTTCGTTCACGTCGACGCTGCGTGCGCCCAGCGCCATCGCGCGCTCCATCAGTGCGCGGCCAATGCCCCGGCCATGCCGGGCTGGATCGACGAAGAGCATTTCCACCCTGTCCCCGACGCTGCCAATGAAGCCGGCGATCTGTCCGTCGGCACTGCGCAGACAGGCCAGCTGTACCGAGTCCAGGTAGGCGTCGCGCACCAGTGGCTTGAAGAACTGGATGTCGTCCTCGGTGAGAAAGTCATGGGTGGCGCGCACAGCGTCTTCCCAGATTTCGACCAGTCGCTGGCGGTCGGCCGGGGAAAGGGTGTTCAGGGTTTCGACTGCGATAACCATCCATGTCACCAGTGATGTTTGGCCCGGTTCCATCTGTAGAGCAGGCGGGCGAATATCTTGTAGGCGAGCTGTGCAAGGCCGTGGATCAACGGCAGGGAGAACAGTCGGGCTTTCCAGCGTTCCCCTGGCGAGTGGCGCCAGAGCACGATGAAGGCATCCACGCCCATGCGCTTGATGCCCTGCTCGTCCACAAGGTGCAGGCGCTCGCGGACGTATTCGAGGTTTTCGCCGATTTCGTCCACTGAACTGTTGTCCTGATGGACATCGGCCCATTCCACCTGGCAGGCGGTGGTCTTGCCTTTCTGGCCTTCGATTCCGGCCTTGCACACCGGGCACGCGCTGTTGAAGTAGACCTTGATCCGCTCTTCGCCTTCCATGGGCCGCTCCTGGCCGTGGGTTCGTCCCGGACAGTGTAAGGCCAGGACGGGCGCGGGGTCAGTGGTGCTTGCGGTCGACCCACTTGGGCGCGCTGCTTGGGCGCCAGGCTTCCAGGCGGTCCAGCAGGGTCTCCGGGTGGCCGCCGACCTGCAGCATGCCGCGGTGCTGATCGCGGACGAAGCGCTCTTCCACCAGGTGGTCGAGGAAGTCGGTGAGCTTGTCGTAGAAGCTGTTCACTTCCAGCAGGCCCAATGGCTTGCTGTGGTAGCCCAGCTGGCCCCAGGTCCAGATCTCGAACAGCTCTTCCAGGGTGCCCAGACCGCCGGGCAGGGCGATGAATGCGTCGGACAGCTCGGCCATGCGTGCCTTGCGTGCGTGCATGCCGTCCACCACTTCCAGGCGGGTCAGGCCCTTGTGGCCGATCTCCGCGTCCATCAGGCTCTGCGGAATCACCCCGATGACTTCCCCACCGGCAGCCAGGGCAGCATCGGCCACTGTGCCCATCAGGCCGACAGCGCCGCCGCCGTAGACCAGCGTGATGCCCCGCTCGGCCAGGGTGTGACCCAGGAGGGCGGCTGTTTCACGGTAGATAGGCTTGGCGCCGGGGCTGGCACCGCAGAACACGCAGATGGAACGCAAGGACATGGGGGACTCCTCGTGCGAAAAAAGCGCGCAAGAGTACCGATTTAGTCCTTGGGCTCCAAGCTGTACGAGTGGTCAACTTCCGAACGGTAGGCGCCGGAATCAGTCGGCGCAGCCGCCGCAAACCCCGGCGACACAAGCGGCGAGCAGGCTTGGCGGGAAGTTCGTGGCGCATCTCCTTCTGGACGAGTGGCGCCATGCCAGGGCGGCACCGGGTCGCGCCACCCTGTGATTGCATCGATCAATCCGGTAGATCAGGCCAGCTTCAGCAGCTCCGCCGCCGTCATCCCCGACAGGCCCAGCAGGCAAAGGCCACAGGCGAGATAGGTGAGGCGGTGCCAGAGGGTGGAAGCGGCACGGCGGAACCAGTCCACCAGGCCGGCGCAGATAAAGCACCAGAGCAGCGAAGACAGCATGAAACCGCCGAAGAACACTGCAAGGTGGGTCGGTGTCGGTTCGGCCACGCCCACTGCCGCCATGGCCCCGCCCATGGCGGCCCAGTAGACGATGTTCTGCGGGTTGGTCAGCGACAGGGCGGCGCCAGAGGCGAAAGCACCGCCGCTGGCACCTTGCTCTTCGGTCGAGGGCTGCGGCGGGCGATGGGCGTCACGCAGCGACTGCAAGCCGAGCCAACCCAGATACAGGGCACTGGCGATGGTCAGGGGGTAGCGCACGGTGGCGCTGTCCAGCAACAGGGCGAGGCCGGTAAGGCCCAGCGCGGCCCAGGTGGCATCGCCCACCAGCGAGCCGATCTGCACCATCAGCGCGGGCTTGTAACCGTCGCGCAGGCCGCGGCGCAGGGTTTCGCTGAACACCGCGCCGGGTGCTGCGTTGAAGACGAATCCGAGAAGCATCGCAGCGATGAAGAAGGACAACATGAGTCTTGAAATTCCTTGTTTCAGACGGGTTGCGGCCTGTTGCCGCACGATATGGGAACTCGTGGATAAATGGTGCAGTCTCCCTTCTTGGGCATTTCTGCCCTTTCTGCCAAGGAGACTCCCATGATTCGCAAGCTCGTCGTTGCATCCGTGCTGGCCCTGGCCAGTGCACCTCTGCTGGCTGCTGAATGTACCGTGGATGTGCAAGGCACTGACCAGATGACTTTCGATACCAAAGAGATCAAGGTCAGCAAAAGTTGCAAAACCTTCACCGTGAACCTGAAGCACTCGGGCAAGCTGGCCAAGAACGTAATGGGCCACAACTGGGTGCTGAGCAAGACCACCGATGCCCAGGCCATTGCCACCGAAGGCATGACCGCCGGCCTCGACAAGGACTACATCAAGGCCGACGACCCCCGCATCATCGCCCACACCAAGATGATCGGCGGTGGCGAGAGCGCCAGTGTGACCTTCGACGTGTCCAAGCTGACTGCCGGTGAGGGCTACGAGTTCTTCTGCTCGTTCCCGGGGCACGTGTCGATGATGAAGGGTACCCTGGCCCTGGTCGACTGACCTCAGGTGAACGCAAAAAAGGCCGCTCCGTGTAGCGGCCTTTTTTTGTTTCTGGAGCGAGCGCGGGCGTACATCTCTGTAGGGGCGAATGAATTCGCCCCTACTGGCCTGCGGTCATCTTGAAGATGCCCTGGGCATTGCCGCTGTCGAAGTTCAGGTCCAGTCGGGCCTCTTCCGGATCGAGCTCGCGCTGGATGAATTCCACGAATGAACCCGGCACCTCCCGCTGCACGGTCCGGCCGTTGGCGTCGATGAAGTCGCGCTGTACCTGCACGGCGCGGTAGGCGGTTTGCATCACCCGGCCGGACGCCGAGACTTCGATGCTGGCCTTCATCGGCCGGCCCTTGGCATTTTGCTCATCGACCACCGACTGCAGGTTGGCGACCCGGTCGGTGAGGTGATTGAACATGTTGCCCTCAGTGGCGATCCAGGCCATTTCCACGCTTTCGTCGCGCAGCAACTGGTAGTCGCTTTCTTGCACCACACCGTGCTGACGGTCAAAGGCGCGATAGAGCGCGGGTAGCAGGTGCCGAGCCTCGGCCTCGCTGCATTGGCGCTGGCGCCAGAGGGTGTCGAGGATGGCCTTGTGGCTGGCGTCCAGCGGGTCGCGGCTGTCGCCCACCACGCGGCTCACCGCCAGCTGGAAGCTCTCGCCGAAGCGGCCCGGATGGAGTTCTGAGACGAAGAACTGGGCGATGTCCTCGGGAAGGTCCATCTGCCGGTAGGCATAACCGGTCATCTTCAGTCGGGTCAGCGGATAGGTGCGCACATCGGCGAACCCCAGGGGCTCCAGCAACCGGGCGAAGGCCAGGCGGCCACGGGGCAGGGCGCCGTTATCCGGCCAGTCGACGGTGCGGATGGCACCGTGATCGAACACCACCTGGCGGCCTTTGGCTTTTTGCTCTTCCACATAAGTACGACCAATGGGCACCGCCTCCACCAGCTTGTGGAACAGGCAGAGATTCAGTGCCTCGGCCAGCCAGGCGCGGTGCACGGCGGCGTTACTGAATGGAAAGGCAGACAGGCTCGTGGGGATTTCCACATGGGCTTCGACCCAGCGGGCGGCGGGCTCGCCGATCACGCTGGCGACCAGGGCAAAAAGGCGTTGGTTGGTGGACATGGAACGATTCCGGGATGGAGAAAAGGTGAGCCTATCCAAGCAGCCCGGCGGCGGTGGGGCAAACGAAAAAATCCGGCGGGTTCATTCCGTTTTTTCCTGAATGCGTCGCGCTGTGGTACGTGCATTCAATGTAGGGGCGAATGAATTCGCCCCTACGGAAGAGAAGTTCGCAAATTTCCTGACAAGCCAGCGCTCGTTACTCCTGATCCATCTGCTCCAGCATCCAGCGCACGAAACCCTTTACCTTCGGCACTTCCGCTGCGTGCTCGGCGTAAGCCAGGTAGTAGGCATTGCGGCTGGGCATGGGGTGATTCCAGGGGATCACCAGCTTGCCTTCCTGCAACTCTTCCTCCACCAGGAATCGCGGCAGCAGGGCTACGCCGCAGCCGGCCTGGGCGGCGCGGATGCACATATAGGACGTGTCGAAGCGTGGCCCGTGGTAGCTGTGTTCGGTGTGCCGGTCCTGGCTCTGGAACCATTCATGCCAGGCTTCCGGGCGGGTCGCGTTCTGCAGCAGCACCAGTTCGGTGAGCTGAGTCGGCTCGGTGAAAGGCTGCTTCGGCATCGCGCCGGGGGCGCAGACCGGTACCACTTCCTCGCTGAACAGGCGGATGCACTCGGCGCCAGGCAGCGCGCCATGGCCGAAGTAGAAGGCCACGTCGCAACGCCCCTGGACCAGGGCATTGGGTTCCAGTTCATTGCGCAGGTCCAGGTGCACATTCGGGTGTCGCAGCCGCCAGCCCTTGAGTCGCGGAATCAGCCAGCGCGCACCGAAGGTGGGCGGGGTGGCGACCCGCAGCACTTCGGTATCGCCGCCGTAGGACAGCATGTAGTGGGTGGACATCTCCACCTGGGCGAGGATCTTGCGCACTTCGGTCAGGTACAGCGAGCCCGCCGGGGTCAGCTGCAGGCGCCGGCGTACGCGGCGGAACAGGAGGTGCTGGAGCAGTTCTTCCAGCTGCGCCACCTGCTTGCTCACCGCACTCTGGGTCAGGTTCAGCTCCTCTGAGGCGCGGGTGAAACTGAGGTGACGGGCCACCGCTTCGAAGCATTGCAGGGCGGTGATCGAGGGCATGTGGCGTTTGAGCATCGGGTTTTCTCGGGGCGGGCCGGTACATGAGTAAACGGAATGATATGTGTCGGAAAGGTCGTTTGTTGGCAAGACCTTTTCGCGGCTATTACTGGTGCCATTCCGATTCAGCGCTGAACCGGTAGGAGCGAGCTCGCTCGCGAAGCCTTCGCCAGCACGCTGGCTCCTACAGCGATCGCGCCATTACTTGCCGAAACAGGAGTTCCCATGGTTGCCGCACTGCTTGACCGCCTCGGTGTCGATTCATCCCTCTACCAACAAGGCGATCACGCCGTTCATTCGCCCATCGACGGTAGCCGCATCGGTACCGTGCGCCTTGAAAGCCGCGCGGAAGTCGAAGCGAAGATCGCTCGCGCAGCCGAAGCCTTCCACGCCTGGCGCAAGGTGCCGGCGCCGCGTCGCGGCGAGCTGATCCGCCAGTACGGTGAAGTGCTGCGCCAGTACAAGGCCGAGCTGGGGGAACTGGTTTCCTGGGAAGCCGGCAAGATCACCCAGGAAGGTCTGGGCGAGGTGCAGGAAATGATCGACATCTGCGACTTCGCCGTCGGCCTGTCGCGCCAGCTATACGGGCTGACCATCGCCTCCGAGCGCCCCGGCCACCACATGCGTGAAACCTGGCATCCGCTGGGTGTGGTCGGTGTCATCAGCGCGTTCAACTTCCCGGTTGCCGTCTGGTCGTGGAACACCGCGCTGGCGCTGGTATGCGGCAACCCGGTGGTGTGGAAACCTTCGGAGAAGACTCCGCTCACCGCGCTGGCCTGCCAGGCGCTGTTCGAGCGCGTGGCGAAGAATTTCAGTGACGCTCCGGCCAACCTCAGTCAGGTGGTGATCGGCGCTCGCGAAGCCGGCGAAGCCCTGGTGGATGACCCGCGCGTGGCGCTGGTCAGCGCCACCGGCAGCACCCGCATGGGCCGAGAAGTCGCTCCTCGAGTTGCGGCGCGCTTCGCCCGCAGCGTGCTGGAGCTGGGCGGTAATAACGCCATGATCCTTGCCCCTAGCGCCGATCTCGACCTGGCGGTACGCGCCATTCTCTTCAGCGCCGTTGGCACTGCCGGCCAGCGCTGCACCACCCTGCGCCGCCTGATCGCCCATGAATCAGTGAAGGCCGAGATCGTCAAGCGCCTGAAGGCTGCCTATTCCAAGGTGCGCATCGGCCATCCGCTGGAGGGCAACCTGGTCGGTCCGCTGATCGACAAGCAGAGCTTCGAGGGCATGCAGCGTGCGCTGGAGCAGGCTCGCGCCGAAGGCGGCACGGTGTTCGGTGGCGAGCGCCAGCTGGCCGATCGTTACCCCAACGCCTATTACGTATCACCGGCCATCGTTGAAATGCCCGGCCAGAGTGCCGTGGTCTGCCACGAGACATTCGCCCCGATTCTCTACGTGGTCGGCTACAGCGATTTCGAAGACGCCATCGCCCTCAACAACGCCGTGCCCCAGGGCCTGTCGTCCTGTGCGTTCACCACCGATGTGCGTGAAGCCGAGCTGTTCCAGTCGGCGGTGGGCAGCGACTGTGGCATCGCCAACGTCAACATCGGCCCGAGTGGCGCGGAGATCGGCGGTGCCTTTGGTGGCGAGAAGGAAACCGGAGGTGGCCGCGAGTCCGGCTCGGACGCCTGGAAGGCCTACATGCGCCGCCAGACCAACACCGTGAACTACTCTCACGAGCTGCCGCTGGCCCAGGGCATCACCTTCGACTAAGGATTGCACTCCATGACCCTGCGCCAGGAATGCCTCTGGGAATATCTGACGCCACAACTGCCGGAAAGCCCGGTCTTGCACGGCGAGGTCAAGGTCGATGTCTGTGTGATAGGGGCCGGCTTCACCGGCCTCTCCGCAGCCTTGCACCTACTGGAAGCGGGTAAGCGTGTCTGCCTGCTGGAAGCTCATACCGCTGGCCACGGCGGCTCCGGGCGCAACGTCGGGCTGGTCAACGCCGGCATGTGGATTCCGCCGGATGAGATCGAGGCCGGCCTCGGTCGCACGGTTGGCGAGCGCCTCAATCGCACCCTGGGTGCCGCACCGTCACTGGTTTTCTCCCTGGTGGACCGCTATGGCATCGACTGCCAGTTGCGCCGCGAGGGCACTCTGCATATGGCCCACAACGCTCGTGGCCAGGCCGATCTCGCCAGCCGTTGCGAGCAATGGCAGCGCCGTGGCGCGCCGGTTGAGCTGCTGACCGGCAACGCCTGCCGCGACGCCACCGGCACAGACAGGATTGCCGCCGCGCTGCTCGATCGCCGCGCCGGGACCCTCAATCCGATGGGGTACACCCGTGGCCTGGCCCGTGCGGTGAAATACCTCGGCGGCCAGCTCTTCGAGCATTCGAAGGTTTTGCGCCTGGAGCGCCAGGGCGCCGACTGGTGTGTGATCAGCGAGCACGGCGTGGCCGTCGCCCCGCAGGTTGTGATCGCTTCCAATGCCTACACCGAAGGCGAGTGGACCGAACTGCGCCGCCACTTCTTCCCCGGTTATTACTACCAGGTGGCTTCCACGCCGCTCTCGGGTGAGGCCGCCGCGCGCATCCTGCCGGGCGGCCAGGGTTCGTGGGATACCCGGCAGGTGCTCAGCAGCATCCGCCGCGATGCCGCCGGACGCCTGCTGCTCGGCAGCCTGGGTAATGGCTCGCGCAAGCCGGACTGGTTCCTGCGCGCCTGGGCCGATCGCATCCAGCGCCACTACTTCCCGTATCTGGGCAAGGTGGACTGGGAGTTCACCTGGACCGGTTGTATCGACTTCACTCCCGACCATCTCATGCGCCTCTACGAGCCGGCGCCGGGACTGCTGGCCTTCACCGGCTACAACGGTCGTGGAGTGACCACCGGCAGCGTGGTAGGCAAGGCGTTCGCCGACTATCTGCTCAGTGGTGACGAAACGGTCCTGCCGATGCCCTTCCAGCCCATGCGTGCGGTAGCGGCGGTAGGGTTGCGCAGTTCGCTCTACGAAGCAGGTTTTTCGCTCTACCACGCGGGGCAGTGCCTGCGTGTGGTGATCTGATAGGAAGGGCGGGATGGAGTAGGGTGGACCGCGCTTCACCGGTCCACCATGGTGCGTCAGGGCTGGCATCGGATGGTGGCAATGAAGAAGCGATATCCACCCTGCGAAAAGCCGTCATTCAGCGCTTCGTCGAAGTGAGCGATGTGCATTGGGTTCGCTGGGCTCGTGATGCAGATCGCAAAAAAAATGCCTGCACTGCTTTCGGGCGATGGGAATTTTCTTGCAGGATTGGGGGAACGGTAACAGTGCGGAGTGGGAAAATTCGCGCACCAGTGATGTGCAAATAAGTACCGCGAGTCTATTGTTAGCGAATCTGCTGGCACACTGATGCCGTGCAGCTTCCAGACACGTCCGGAAATTAATCGGTTCGATTTGGAAGTCATTGATTTAAAAGAATAAAAATAATAAATCGAGGAGGTGGGAACAGCCTTTCAGGGCGCGGAGCAACTACAAGAATTAATGGCACGCCACTTGCTGAACACGAGCGCTAACCCTAAAAACCTCAGGAGCAAAACTCCATGTCGCAGAAGATTTTCAGAAAAGGCTTTCTGGCTCTGGCGGTTACCACCGCGCTGGGCATTTCTTCCGTTGTACAGGCTGATGTAGTCATTGGCGTAGCCGGGCCGCACACCGGCGCGAACGCCTCGTTTGGGGAACAATACTGGCGCGGTGCTTCCCAGGCCGCCGAAGATCTCAACGCCGCCGGTGGTATCAACGGTGAGAAGATCAAACTGGTGAAAGCCGACGACGCCTGCGAGCCGAAACAGGCCGTGGCCGTTGCCAACCGTCTCGTCGACCAGGACAAGGCCATCGCCGTTGTCGGTCACTTCTGCTCCTCCTCCACCATTCCTGCTTCCGAGGTCTACGACGAAGCCGGCATCCTCGCCATGACACCGGGCTCCACCAACCCGGCAGTGACCGAGCGCGGCCTGTCCGGCATGTTCCGCATGTGCGGTCGTGACGATCAGCAAGGCATCGTGGCCGGCGACTACATCGTCGACGTGCTGAAGGCCACCAAGGTCGCGATCATCCACGACAAGGACACCTACGGTCAGGGCCTGGCCGACGCCACCAAGGCACAGCTGGCCAAGCGCGGCGTGAAGGAAGTCCTGTACGAAGGCCTGACCCGCGGTGAGAAAGACTTCAACGCCCTGGTCACCAAGATTCGCGCCTCCGGCGCCGAGGTCGTCTACTTCGGCGGTCTGCACCCGGAAGCCGGCCCGCTGGTTCGCCAGATGCGTGAGCAGGGCCTGACCGCCAAGTTCCTCTCCGGCGACGGCATCGTGACCGACGAACTGGTCACCACCGCCGGCGGCCCGCAATACACCAAGGGTGTGCTGATGACCTTCGGCGCCGACCCCCGCAAGATCGCGGACGGCAAGGCGGTGATCGAGAAGTTCCGCGCCGGCGGCTTCGAGCCGGAAGGCTACACCCTGTATGCCTATGCAACCCTGCAAGCCCTGGCTGCCGGCTTCAATGGCGCCGGTTCCAACGACCCGGCCAAGGCTTCCGAATGGCTGAAGGGCCATCCGGTGCAGACGGTGATGGGCAAGAAGGAGTGGGACTCCAAGGGCGACCTGAAAGTCTCCGACTACGTGATCTACGAGTGGGATGACAAAGGGAAGTACTCCCAGCAGTGATAGGCGGCTCGCACTCCGCAAGGAGCGCGAACCGTTAGCTCGGCTGACCGGCCAGGCGCTACCCGCGCCTGGCCGGTCGGTGCATTCCGGGAAACTGCTGAAGTCCTATTCTGCTCGAGCCGGGAGTCCCGAACTCCCGATCCGGTAATTCAGTGGTGCCCGTCTGATTCCACTCGCGGGAGCTGGCCGAACCCAAGGCCGGACCCCCAAAAGACGAGACAGAGTGATGGACGGTATTATCCTGCAACAGCTGATCAACGGGCTGACCCTCGGGTCGGTCTACGGTCTGATCGCCATCGGTTACACCATGGTTTACGGCATCATCGGCATGATCAACTTCGCCCACGGCGAGGTTTACATGATCTCCGCCTACATCGCCGCGATCACCCTGGCCATCCTGGCCTTCTTCGGACTCGAATCCTTCCCGCTGCTGATCCTTGGCACCTTGCTGTTCACCATTGCGGTGACCGGCGTGTACGGTTTCGTGATCGAACGCATCGCCTACAAGCCGCTGCGCAACTCTACCCGCCTGGCGCCCCTGATCTCCGCCATCGGCATGTCGCTGATCCTGCAGAACTACGTGCAGCTCAGCCAGGGCGCCCGCCAGCAAGGCGTGCCCACCCTGCTCGACGGTGCGCTGAAGTTCCATATCGGTGATGGCTTCGTGCAGCTCACCTACACCAAGGTGTTCATCCTGGTGGCGGCCTTCCTCGGCATGGCGGTGCTGACCTACATCATCCAGCGCACCAAGCTCGGCCGCATGTGCCGCGCCACCCAGCAGGACCGCAAGATGGCGTCGATCCTCGGTATCAATACCGACCGGGTGATCTCCTACGTGTTCGTCATCGGTGCTGCCATGGCGGCCCTGGCCGGCGTGCTGATCACCATGAACTACGGCACCTTCGACTTCTATGCCGGCTTCATCATCGGCATCAAGGCGTTCACCGCCGCGGTACTCGGCGGCATCGGCTCGCTGCCCGGCGCCATGCTTGGCGGGATCATCCTGGGCATCGCCGAGGCGCAGTTCTCCGGCATGGTCAACACCGACTACAAGGACGTGTTCAGCTTCTCCCTGCTGGTACTGATCCTGATCTTCCGTCCCCAGGGCCTGCTGGGCCGCCCGCACGTCGCCAAGGTGTAATCATGACTTCTGCCATTGCCAGGAAACCCCTGGATTTCAAGAAGAGCCTGATCGACGCCGTTATCGCCGGTCTGCTCGCCCTTATCGTCTTCGGCCCCATCATGGGTGTGGTACTCGACGGCTACAGCTTCAACCTGGAGTTCAATCGGGTTGGCGTGATGATGGCCGTGGTGATGCTCGGTCGTTTCTTCCTCAGCCTCTACCTGCAGACCCCGCGCGGCGAAGTGCTGATGCAGCGTTTCGAGACCACCGGCTCCGGCGTGCACGTGCGTGAGCCCGACTACAAGAGCCGGTTGCGCTGGATCATCCCGTTGCTGATCGTCGCCGCGGTGATCTTCCCGTTCTTCGCCAGCAAGTACCTGCTCACCGTGGTGATCCTCGGCCTGATCTACGTGTTGCTGGGCCTGGGCCTGAACATCGTGGTCGGCCTCGCCGGCCTGCTCGACCTCGGCTACGTGGCCTTCTACGCCATCGGTGCCTATGGCCTGGCGCTGGGCTACGAGCACCTGGGGCTGGGCTTCTGGTCCGCCTTGCCATTGTCCGCCGTTGCCGCAGCGCTGGCCGGCGCGTTGCTGGGCTTCCCGGTGTTGCGCATGCACGGTGACTACCTGGCCATCGTGACCCTGGGCTTCGGTGAGATCATCCGCCTGATCCTCAACAACTGGCTGAGCTTCACCGGTGGCCCGAACGGCATGTCGGTCCCGTCGCCGA
Source organism: Pseudomonas sp. BN606 (assembly GCF_029873115.1). NCBI lineage: Bacteria > Pseudomonadati > Pseudomonadota > Gammaproteobacteria > Pseudomonadales > Pseudomonadaceae > Pseudomonas > Pseudomonas sp. BN606. The sequence goes on from NZ_SSOF01000077.1 coordinate 232,503, forward strand.
CCCTCTTCGGCCTGGAATTCGGCCGCCGGGCGAAGGATGGCGGGGTGCCGATCCACGAGTTCTTCGGTTTCACCTACAACCCCAACCTGAAGTTCCTGTTCATCTACGTGGTGCTCTTCCTGGTGGTGATGCTGGTGCTCTATATCAAGCACCGGCTGACCCGCATGCCGGTCGGTCGTGCCTGGGAGGCGCTGCGCGAAGATGAAATCGCCTGCCGCGCCATGGGCCTGAACCACGTGCTGGTGAAGCTCTCGGCCTTCATGCTGGGCGCCTCCACTGCAGGCCTGGCCGGCGTGTTCTTCGCCAGCTACCAGGGCTTCGTGAACCCGTCGTCCTTCACCTTCTTCGAGTCGGCGCTGATTCTTGCCATCGTCGTGCTTGGGGGCATGGGCTCCACCGTTGGCGTGGTAATCGCTGCGTTCGTCCTCACTGTCGCGCCGGAGCTGCTGCGTAGTTTCGCCGACTACCGTGTGCTGCTCTTCGGCGTGCTCATGGTGGTGATGATGATCTGGCGGCCGCGCGGGCTGATCCGTATCAGCCGTGCCGGTTTCACCCCGCGTAAAGGAGTAGCCCCATGAGCGACGAAAACATCCTCAGCGTCGAGCACCTGATGATGCACTTCGGCGGCATCAAGGCGCTCAATGATGTCAGCCTGAAGATCAAGCGCGGCTCGATCTCCGCGCTGATCGGCCCCAACGGCGCCGGCAAGACCACCGTATTCAACTGCCTGACCGGTTTCTACAAGGCCACCGGCGGACGCATCCAGCTCAACACCCGGAGCGCCAGCACCGACGTGATCAAGGTACTGGGCGAACCCTTCCAGCCCACCGATTTCGTCAATCCGGCGCAGTTCGCCAGCCGCCTGCACTACAAGATGTTCGGCGGTACCCATCTGGTGAACCGCGCAGGGCTTGCGCGCACCTTCCAGAACATCCGTCTGTTCCGTGAAATGTCGGTGGTGGAGAACCTTCTGGTGGCCCAGCACATGTGGGTGAACCGCAGCCTGCTGGCGGGCGTGTTCAATACACCGGGCTTCCGCAAGTCCGAAGAGAACGCCCTTGACCATGCATTCTACTGGCTGGAAGTGGTGGACCTGGTGGACTGCGCCAACCGCCTGGCCGGCGAGCTTTCCTACGGCCAGCAGCGCCGCCTGGAAATCGCCCGCGCCATGTGCACCCGACCGCAACTGATCTGCCTCGACGAGCCCGCCGCCGGGCTCAATCCGGCCGAGACCGAAGCGCTCAGCCGGATCATCCGCAAGCTGCGCGACGAGCACGACCAGACCGTTCTGCTGATCGAACACGACATGGGCATGGTGATGAGCATTTCCGACCACATCGTGGTGCTGGACCACGGCGAAGTGATTGCCGAAGGCAACCCCCACGACATCCGCCACGATCCCAAGGTGATCGCCGCGTACCTTGGCGCCGAAGAGGAGGAAGTGGCATGAGTGCACCCCTCCTGGAATTCAAGGATGTCGATGTGTTCTACGGGCCCATCCAGGCCCTGAGAAAGGTCAGCCTGCACATCAATGAAGGTGAGACGGTGAGCCTGATCGGCGCCAACGGCGCGGGAAAATCCACGTTGCTGATGTCGATCTTCGGCCAGCCGCGCGCAGCCAATGGCGCCATCGTCTACCGGGGCACGGACATCACCCACAGGTCGGCGCACTTCGTTGCCTCCAACGGCGTCGCTCAGTCGCCGGAAGGGCGCCGGGTGTTTCCCGACATGAGCGTGGAAGAGAACCTGCTGATGGGCACCATTCCCGTCGGCACGGACCATGCGGACGAAGACATGCAACGCATGTTCGACCTCTTCCCGCGTCTCAAGGAGCGGCGCAACCAGCGCGCCATGACCATGTCCGGCGGCGAACAGCAGATGCTCGCCATCGCCCGTGCGCTGATGAGCCGGCCCAAGCTGCTGTTGCTCGACGAACCGTCCCTGGGCCTTGCGCCCATCGTGGTCAAGCAGATCTTCCAGACCCTGCGGGAGCTGGCTCAGACCGGCATGACCATCTTCCTCGTCGAGCAGAACGCCAACCATGCGCTCAAGCTTTCCGACCGCGCCTATGTGATGGTCACCGGGGAAATCCGCATGAGCGGCACGGGCGAGGAGCTACTGGGCAACCAGGACGTCCGCAACGCCTATCTCGGCGGGCATTGACACACCGGCTACACCTTTCTCCGAGCGTCTCCCCTCTCCCTTCAGGGAGAGGGGTCGGGGGAGAGGGATGTCTGTTCACCCCCGCTCTACCAGGGAGTCCAAGATGCAAACCCTGCGCTTCTTCACCAACGCCGATGTCGCTGCGGCGCTGGATTACCCACAACTGATCGAAGCCTTGCGCCATGGCTTGGCCAACCCGGCCGAAGCCCCGGTGCGCGCCTGCCACGCGCTGCCACAAGACGCAACGTTGCTTTGCATGCCGGTCTGGCAGAAAGGGCACGGCGTCGGCGTGAAGCTGGTGACCGTGTATCCCCACAACGGCGAAAAGGGGCTGCCCTCGGTCGCCGCACTCTTCACGCTGTTCGACGACGCCACAGGGCGGCCGCTGGCGGTGCTGGAAGCCTCCGAACTGACCGCCCGACGCACCGCCTGTACCTCGGCGCTGGCCGCCAGCGCGCTGGTCCGACATGACGCCAGCCGACTGCTGGTGGTGGGCACCGGCACCCTGGCCGCGCACATGGTGCGGGCCCACTGCGTGGTGCGACAGTACGAGCGTGTGGATATTTGGGGCCGCCATCCGGACAAGGCTGCCGAACTGGTACGTACCCTCGCCGACGAAGGTTATCCGGTGCATGTCGCGCCCGACCTGCAGACCTGCGCCCAGCAGGCTGACTGCATCAGTTGCGTCACCACTTCCACTTCTCCGCTGATCCTCGGGGACTGGCTGCGGCCAGGCACCCATCTGGACCTTGTGGGCGCCTTCCTGCCGACCATGCGGGAAACCGACAGTGCCGCCGTGGCCCGCTCGCGTATCGTCGTCGACACCCGTGCCGGAGCCCTGGAAGAAGCCGGCGACCTGCTGTTCGCCATCGCTGACGGTGCCATCACGGAGCAGGCCATCCACTTCGAACTCGCCGACCTGCTGCATGGCCGTGGCCATCGCCAGACCAACAGCGAAATCACCCTGTTCAAGTCCGTGGGCTACGCCCTGGAAGACTTGATTGCGGCGCAGGTGTTGTTGCAGGCGGTGCAATAAGCCGTTGTAGGAGCGAATTCATTCGCGACGGGGCGTGCAGTGGTCTTTCTCGGCAGCCCTGCGGCCTGCTTTCGCGAATGAACTCGCTCCCACGGCTGTTCAGAGTTCATCCCCTTCCACGACAGCGGGCAGCTTCGCCGCCAGCACTTCCACTCGTTCGATCGTCGGCGGCTCGCTGAACAGTTCGTCGGCTCGACTCATCAGGGCTTCCGCGACTTTTCCGGTGATGTGGGCCTGCAGCCCCAGATCGTTGGTGAAGGCATCGAAGATGCCGAAGGTCGTCGACCCCATGCGCAGGGCGAACCAGGCCGTGGTATCGGGCTCTTCCTGCACCAGTCGCAGGCCGCCACGGAGGAAGTCCTCCACTTCGGCGACTTTGCCCGGTTTGGCTTCCAGGCGTACCAGTAAGGCGACTTTGACCATGTCTCGACTCCTCTGTGGGTGAGGCAGGCAAGTCTAGGCCGATGGAAGAGAGAGCCAGACCCGCTTGTCCGAAGTGGAGATATCCACAACCAATGGGAAGCGCGGCGAGTTTTCCTGTAGGGGACGAATTCATTCGCCAAGGGCGGCGCAGCTGTCCCCATTGACCTTCAAGGGCAGCCTCTTGGCCTGCTTGGCGTATGGAATCGCCCTCACGACGGAGTTGATCACAATCTCTGTGCAGCGTTCTGTGGATAACTTGGGAGCAATTGCTTCCACGCCCCACAGTCCGCAGCCCCAAAAGCGCTGCTCATAAACTGATCAGTTTGGCTAAGTGCCGGGTAAACAGTGGCTTACGCACTTCCTTCGCTACAGCACCCCCGACCATCGAGTTGTCCCCGGCAGCTGTGTGGAAAGCTGTGGATAAGCTTGGGAGTAAAGGCTGCGGCCCAGTGCTGGCGAGGGTTGCATGGAGGTGCTGGTTTTTTCGCCATCAGCTCGTCCCTGTGGATGTCGTAACCTATGCCGGTCTATCGCAACGGGCCCGTGCCCCAGAGCAAGGAGAACAGCATGACTTCCACCCTTTTCATCACCGGCGCCACCTCGGGATTTGGCGAAGCCTGCGCCCGGCGATTCGCCCAGGCCGGCTGGTCGCTGGTGCTGACCGGCCGCCGCGCCGCACGCCTGCAGGCGCTCAAGGATGAGCTTTCGGCCCTGACCGATGTGCACACGCTGGAGCTGGATGTGCGCGATCGCAAGGCCATGGAAGCGGCCATTGCAGGCCTGCCGGCGAAGTACGAAAAGATCCGTGGCCTGATCAACAACGCCGGCCTGGCCCTGGGCGCCGACCCCGCGCCCAAATGCGACCTGGATGACTGGGACGTCATGGTCGATACCAACATCAAGGGCCTGATGTACAGCACCCGTCTGCTGCTGCCGCACCTGATCGCCCATGGCCGTGGTGCGAGCATCGTCAACCTGGGTTCGGTGGCCGGCAACTGGCCCTATCCTGGCAGCCACGTGTACGGAGCCACCAAGGCGTTCGTCGGCCAGTTCTCGTTGAACCTGCGCAACGACCTCGTGGGCACCGGCGTGCGTGTCACCAACATTGAGCCGGGCCTGTGCGAGAGCGAGTTTTCCCTGGTGCGCTTCGGCGGAGACCAGGCCAAGTACGACGCCACATACGCCGGCGCCGAAGCCATCCAGCCGGAAGACATCGCCGAAACCATTTTCTGGATCATGAACCAGCCGGCCCACGTGAACATCAACAGCCTGGAGCTCATGCCAGTGAGCCAGACCTGGGCGGGCTTCGCGGTCAATCGTTCAGCGAAGTGATACGTGTCGAGCGCCCCAGCAGCTGCAGGGCGCGATCCGGGTAGTCGGTGATCAGGCCATTCGCTCCCATGTCCAGCAGGTGGCGCATGGCCGGTTGCTCGTTGATGGTCCACATCTGGACTGCCAGGCCGCGCTGCAGGGCGGTCCGCATGAGGCTGTCGCTGGCCACTTGCAGACCGCCGCTGCGCTCGGGGATCTGCAAGGCCTGGTAGGAGGGGCTGACCAGGCTGCCCAGGCCGATCCAGTTCAATGCCACCAACAGGCGCACGGAAGTGGGGCCGGCCGACGTGGCGACGCCGGGACAGACTTCGCGGAAGCGCTTGAGGCTGCGTTCGTAGAAACTCCCCACCAGCACTCGCTGGCGCTGCTGGTGCTTGTCCAGCAACGCGCACAACTGCTCCTCCATGCCCACATCCGGCACCTTGATCTCAACGACCTTGGGTTGCTCCGGAAAACGCTCCAGCACCTCGGCGAAGGTGGGGATGCGAATGCCCTGGCCACGGTACGGGTAGCTCTCGCCACCGTCGGCACTCCAGCGGTAGCCGGCGTCCAGGGCCTGCACGTCCGTCAGGGCGAGGTCGGCCACCTGGCCGTCGCCGTTGGTGGTGCGGTCCACCCGCGGGTCATGCAGTACCACCAGCTCGCCGTCGCGGGTGCGACGGACATCCATTTCGAGCATGTCCACCTTGAGGGCGGCGGCCCGCTCGAAGGCGAACAGGGTGTTCTCCGGCCAGAGGCCGCGACCGCCGCGATGGGCAATAACCAGCGGGTGGTCGCCCAGACCTGCGAGCACGGCAGGGCGTTCCGCCGGGCGGCTGGTCAGGGCCAGCGCAAGCAAGGCGACAACGACAAGGAACAGGGGGGCGAGAAAGAATCGGGCGAAGCGCTTCATGTTGTTCTTATCCGTAAGACGTGGACAGGCGTGCCGAATCAAACGCGGGGACTATGACAAAGACGTGACGGTGAGGCGAGGGGGAGGTGTGCGGGTTGGGACAAGGAACTCGTTGCAATATCTATCGCGAATGAATTCGCTCCCACAGAAGAACCCGCACACGCCCTTGTGGGAGCGAATTCATTCGCGAAAACCCCGGATGGGGTGTCCTTGGACTCAGCTCGCCAGCAACCACACGCCGGCACTGGCCGAAACACCACCTGCGATGCGCACCAGTGGTGCGGCGGTACGCGGCAAAGCGCGAACCAGGCCGTAGCCGGCGGCATGCAGGGCGGCAGTGGCGGCGACGAAACCGGCGGCGTAGCCCAATGGGCTGGACAGGTCCGGCAGTTCGAGGCCGTGGGCGACACCGTGGGCCAGGGCGAACGCCACAGTCAGACCCACGGCCAGCCACAGCGGCGGGCGCACCGCCAAGGCGACCAAAAGGCCGAGGGCGAGCACCGAGCCGGCGATACCGGTTTCCATCAGCGGCATTTCCACACCGGCGAAGCCCAGCAGGCCCCCCAGCAGCATGGTGCCGACGAAAGTGAGCGGCAGTGCCCAACGAGCGGGGCCCTGTTGCTGTGCGGCCCAGAGACCGACGGCGAGCATGGCCAGCAGGTGATCGAGGCCGGAAATCGGGTGGGCGATGCCCGACATCATGCCGGCGTGGTCATGGCCAGCATGGGCGAAGGCCATGGCCGGTGTGAGAAACAGGGCGATGGCGAAGAGCGTCTTGCGCAGGTTCATGGTGAGGCTCCTTTCTCATGTTTAGGTTCAGGCGGCCAGCAGGCCCTGCTTCTCGATGAAGGCGATGATCTCGTCGAGACCCTGGCCGACCTTCTGATTGCTGAACACGAATGGCCGCTCGCCGCGCATCTTGCGGGCGTCGCGGTCCATCACTTCCAGGGACGCGCCGACCATGGGCGCCAGATCCACCTTGTTGATCACCAGCAGGTCGGACTTGCAGATACCGGGGCCGCCCTTGCGTGGCAGCTTGTCGCCGGCGGAAACGTCGATCACGTAGATGGTCAGGTCGGAGAGTTCCGGGCTGAAGGTGGCGGAAAGGTTGTCGCCGCCGGACTCCACCAGGATCAGGTCCAGACCGGGGAAGCGGCGATTGAGCTGCTCCACGGCTTCGAGGTTGATCGAGGCGTCTTCGCGGATCGCGGTGTGCGGGCAGCCTCCGGTCTCGACGCCAATGATGCGCTCCGGCGCCAGGGCCTCGTTGCGCACCAGGAACTGGGCGTCTTCCTGGGTGTAGATGTCGTTGGTCACCACCGCGAGGTTGTAGCGCTCGCGCAGCGCACGGCAGAGGGCCAGGGTCAGGGCGGTCTTGCCGGAACCTACCGGGCCGCCGATACCGACGCGCAAGGGTTGGCTGTTCATATGCTGTGCATCTCCTAGGAACGGAACAGACGGCTGTATTGACGCTCATGCGCCATGCTCGCCAAGGACAGGCCGAAGGCGGCGCTGCCCCAGCGGGTCGGGGGGATTTCACTGGCTTCGCGCTGCGCCTGCTCCAGGCAGGGCAGCAGGGCGGAGGTCAGGCGCTGGGCGGCCTGCTGGCCCAGCGGCAGGGTCTTCATCAGCACCGCCAGCTGGTTTTCCAGCCAGCCCCAGAGCCAGGCGGCCAGGGCGTCCGGCGGCGCGATGGACCAGGCGCGGGCGGCCAGGGCCCAGGCCACGGCCAGGCCGGGTTCTTCCAGCTCGCCGAGCAGATGGCGCGCGGCGTCGTCCTGCTCGGGGAGGTCATGCAGGAGTTGCTGCAGGGAATAACCCATTTGCCGGCTTTCCAACTGCAGTTCGCGGGTTTCGCGGCTGGCGCGATGACGCTCGGCGAGGCGCTTCAGCTCGATCCAGTCTTCGCGTGCTGCTGCATCGCAGTGGGCCAGCAACAAGGGCGCCTCGAAGCGCGCAAGGTTGAGTAGCAGCTGATCCCTGATCCAGCGCGCGGCGCTATCCGGGTCATGCACCTGGCCCGAGTCCACGGCCAGCTCTAGCCCCTGGGAATAGCTGTAGCCGCCAATGGGCAGCTGCGGACTGGCGAGGCGGAGCAATTGCCAGGCGTTGTTCACTTGCGCACACCGAACTGATGCAGGCGTGGTGCGTAGCTGAAATCGGCTTCGAGCTGATGAGAATGGTGATGGCCACCGCCATAGGCGCCGTGCTCGGGCTGGAAGCCCGCTTCGATGTTTTCCACCGTGGCGCCCAGTTGTTCGAGCATCGCCTTCAGCACGTAATCGTCCAGCAGGCGCAGCCAGCCATCGCCGATCTGCAGGGCGACGTGGCGGTTGCCAAGGTGGTAGGCAGCGCGGGTCAATTCGAAGGCGCTGACGCAGGTGACATGGAGCAGGGCTTCGGGGCGGGCGCTGATGCGCACCACTCGGCCGTCCTGGCTGCGCAGGCAATCGCCGTCGCGCAGGGGCGGCTGGCCGCGTTCGAGGAACAGGCCGACGTCTTCGCCCTTCACCGTGAAGCAGCGCAGACGGCTCTTGCTGCGCCCTTCATAGGTCAGCAACAGCTCTTCGTCCCAGCTCGATTGGGCTTCTATTCGTTCGTGGATGACCAGCATCGGGTGAATCCGGCAGTGTGCAATGCCGGGTGCAGAGCAAGGCCCTTGCCAAGATGGCCGGGCGCCCGCTCACAGGGGCTTTGGCGAAGCCGTGCCTGCCTGTGGGGCGTGATGATGGTCCGTGATGGTGCGAGCTGCACCCAGGTGGTGCGGCGGTATTGGCGGAACGGTCAGCTTTTTGGCTTGCCGGGGCCGAGCCAGTGTTTGCCACCGATCATGATGAAGCGCAGCTGCTGGGTGATCTTGGCGGCAGGCAGGAGGTGCGGCGGCAGATTGTCCGCCGGCGGGTCGATCAGTTCCGGAAGGGTGGCGAATACCGTTTTCACCACCAGGTCGGCTACCAGGTCCAGGCAGTCGTCATCCAGGTGCGGCATGCGGTTAATCAACTTGAGGTCCGCAGCCAGATCATCGGTGATGCGTTGGCGCAGTGCGCCGATGGCCTGGCGTACGGCATGCGAGCCGCCGTATTGCTCGCGGGCGAGGAAGAGAAACTGGCCGCGATTGGCGGCAACTGCATCCAGGAAGATGCGCACCGAGGCTTCGATGATGCCGCCCAGCTCGAACTCGTTCTGGCGCACCATGCGGATCGTTGCGCGAAAGGTCTCGCCGACTTCCTCGACCAGGGCCAGGCCGAGTTCGTCCATATCGTTGAAATGGCGATAGAAGCCGGTGGGCACGATGCCGGCGTTGCGCGCCACTTCCCGCAGGCTCAGGCCGCCGAAGCCGCGTCCGCTGTCCATCAGGAGGCGCGCGGCGTCCATCAGGGCGTGGCGGGTCTGCTGCTTCTGTTCCGAGCGTTGAGTCATGGGGCGCGGCCGTTGGCGAATGTGCGGCGCACTCTAGCAAAAGCGCTTTGGGGGCGTCGAACCCGCTTCAGTGAACACGTGTTGACTGTAATTCGTCTCTTCATGCAGCCTAGTGCACAACTGTTCACTAGAGTCTGTCCATGCCCCTTTTGTCCCTATCCCTGGCGCGCCGTTTCGGCCCTGCGCTCTGGCCTCTGCGTGCGCTGGTCGCCGGAGGGTGGTTGCAGGAGTCCGAACTGGATTGCCTGCTGCGCCGCGCTCATCCGGTCCTGCGACTGAACCGGGTGTTCGCCCGCGTCGAGTCCCGTCGCTGGGTGGCCGACGACATGCTCGCTCTCGGCCTGCGCACCAATGGCAATGCGCACGGCTGGCGACCCGGCCAGCATGTGCGGCTTTACCAGGAGCTGGATGGCGTCCGTCATGGACGCAGCTATAGCCTGCTGGCGGCGGAGGTGGACGGACGCATCGAACTGGCGGTGAAACGCCAACCGGGTGGACGCCTTTCCAACGGGTTGCTGGATCGGCTGGAGGTGGGCCACGTGCTGGAGCTGGAACCGGCCCAGGGTGAACTGGCTTGGCCGAGCGACGCGGCTTCCGTATTGCTACTGGCCGCCGGCTCGGGCATCACCCCCTTGCTCGGCCTGCTGCGCCAGGCGCTGGCCCGTGGCTTCAGTGCGCCGGTGACACTGTTGCACTACGTGCGTCGGCGCAGTCAGCGCGCCTTCAGCGAAGAACTGCAGGCACTGATGCGGCGCCATCCCAACCTTCAGGTGCGCTGGGCTATCAGCGGCGAGGCACCCTTGGCCGATGAGCTGATGGGGCGCTTCCGGGCGGATCATCTGGCCGGGTGGCCGGCCCACAGCCTGCTGGCTTGCGGGCCGCATGGTTTCGTGGCGGGCGTTCGTGACTGGTGGCAGGCATTGCCCCGCGACGGCAGCCTGCAACTGGAGGCCTTCACGCCTCCGGCGCCCGCGGTCGGGATTGGCACAGCAGTGCGCCTGCGTTTTGCCCGGTCGCATCGGGAGTTGCCCGGCAGCAGCGCCGTCAATCTGCTGGAACAGGCCGAATCCCACGGTTTGCGCCCGCCCCATGGCTGCCGCCAGGGCATCTGCGCGGGATGCACCTGCCAGCTGCTGGCCGGCAGCGTGCGAGACCTGCGCACCGGCGCTGTGACAGCCGGGCCGGGTCTGCCGATCCGCCTCTGCGTCAGCGCGCCGGTGGGCGATGTGGAATTGGAACTCTAGGACTTGTGATGCGAAGCGACCGCGAACTTACCCCTGCCGAGCTGGATGCCTTCGGCGTTGAGCTGGACGACTTGCGCCAGCGCACCCTGGACGACCTGGGCGAAGCCGATGCCCGCTACATTCGCCGCATCCGTGCGGCTGTGCGTTTCTGCTGCTGGAGCGGGCGCGTCTTGCTGCTGCTCGGTTGGTTCCCACCCAGCTGGCTGCTGGGCGTGGCCCTGCTCGGGCTGGGCAAGATCCTCGAAAACATGGAGCTGGGTCATAACGTCATGCATGGCCAGTACGACTGGATGAACGACCCGGAGCTGCGCGGCACCCGCTATGAATGGGATATCGCCGGGCCTTCCGACTTCTGGCGACATACCCATAATCACATCCACCACAGCTACACCAACGTGCTCGGCATGGATGATGACGTGGGCTATGGCGTGGTGCGGCTGTTTCCCGAGCAGCGCTGGAAGCCCTTCTACCGCTGGCAACCATTGTGGGTGGCGTTGCAGGCTGTGCTGTTCCAGTACTCGGTAGCCGTGCAGCACCTGCGCCTGGATCAGTACGTCAAGGGCCGTATGAGCGCCGATGAATTGCGCCCGCTACTGCGTCAGTTCAATGCCAAGGTACTGCGCCAATCGGTGAAGGATTACCTGGCTTTTCCGCTCCTGGCGTTGCTGGTGGGAGGGAGCGTGACGGCGGTGCTCGTGGGGAGTCTACTGGCCAACCTGATCCGCAACCTGTGGACTTTTACCGTGATCTTCTGCGGCCACTTCACTGAGCGCGCGGCGGTCTTCCCCGCCGACGTGCTGGAAGGGGAAAGTCGTGGTCACTGGTACCTGCGCCAACTGCGCGGCTCCAGCAATCTGGAAGGTGGCCCGTTGTTCCATATCCTCACCGGCAACCTCAGTCACCAGATCGAACACCATCTGTTCCCCGACCTGCCGGCGCGGCGTTATTCCGAGATGGCCAAGCAGGTGCGGGAGATCGCCCGGCGATATGGGCAGGATTACAACAGCGGTCGTTTGTCGGTGCAGTTCGGCAGCGTGATGAAGCGCATCTGGAAGTACCGGTTGGCCTGAGTTCGCAAGTGAACACGTGCTTGTGGGTTGGGTCGGGCGGCGCTCCGCCGAGGAACGAAGCCAAACGGCAGGCGCTTCCCTCTCCCTCTGGGAGAGGGGTTGGGAGTGAGGGACGGTTGTGGCCGCTCTGGCGCCCAAGGGCGAACCTGCGGTCCGCTTGGCGAATGAACTCGCCCGTACAGATTGCGGATATCCACAAACAACAAGCCCGGCATCCGCCGGGCTTTGAGGGTTTGCCGCTTACTGCGATCAACTGATGCGCTGGGCTTGTGGCAGGCGATCGGCGCCACCTTCGGCAACGCGCAGGGCATTCGTGCGATCGGCGCCACCTTCGGCGACGCGCAGGGCGTTGTTGCGATCGGCGCCACCTTCGGCGACGCGCAGGGCGTTGGTGCGATCGGCGCCACCTTCGGCGACGCGCAGGGCGTTGGTGCGATCGGCGCCACCTTCGGCGACGCGCAGGGCATTGGTGCGATCAGAGCCACCCTCAGCCACGCGGTCCAGGACCATGAAGCCGCCTTCCACTGCAACCGGCTCGATGACCTGGATGCTGGTACCTTCCTTCGATTCACCCAGTACTGGCTGGAAAGCGGCCGGCAGGGCGAAAGCGCTGGTGCTCAGGGCGGCGATGAACAGGGCGGCGAAGGCTTGGGTTTTCATGATCGTGGGCTCCTCGAAGGGGGCTGGAAGCGGGGTACGGAGCCAATTCTACGGACGGGGATTCGATTAAAAAGTGATCACTCTAGATAGGGAACATCAACGCCGTTAATGTTCTGTGGAGCCTTTTATAATCAATGCCTTGCGCCAACTTGCAGGCATGTGGGCGGAATAGGCGGCAATGGAAGCGATGCGTTCGATGGAGCATCTCGGCACATTCGCAGGTCGATAAGGCATGGAGATCACGTGGCCCGCGAGCGGCTGCCGTGAGCAACGGGGAGAAGTGCATGACGCGAGGTCTTCGCATCCTGGCCAGGACGGTCCTGGCATTGGCGCTGCTGCTGGCGGCCTTGCTGGTGCTGGTTGCCACCTTCGACTGGAACCGCATCAAACCGGCACTCAACCAGCGTGTATCCGCCGAGCTGGGGCGGGAGTTCGCCATCGAAGGCGATCTCAGCGTCATCTGGCAGCGCGAGGAAGGTGAGGGGGGCTGGCGTGCCCTGTTGCCCTGGCCGCATTTCGTGGCCGAGAAGCTGCACCTGGGGAATCCCGAATGGGCCAAGGGGGGCGACTTCGTCACGCTGGAACGGGTGGAGTTCCGTGTCGCGCCGCTGCCGCTGCTCTGGCAGCAGCTGAGCATCCCGCGCATCGATCTGGGTAGCCCCAAGGCCAACGTCCGGCGCCTGTCGGATGGCCGTAATAACTGGACCTTCGAGCTGCCGGAAAAGCCGCAGGACGGACAGCAGCAGGGCTCCAGCTGGAGCCTGGATATCGGCACCATTGGCTTCGACAAGGGCCAGGTCAAGGTGGATGACGCCCAGACCGGCACCCGGCTCGACATTCTCATCGATCCACTGGGCAAGCCCATTCCGTTCAGTGAGCTGCTGCCGGCCAAGGGAGCCCGGCCGGCGGCGACCACCGCTCAGGACTACGCCTTCGGCTGGCAGGCGAAGGGCAGTTACAAGAGCCAGCCGCTGGATGGCAAGGGCAAGGCGGGTGGCTTGCTGGCGTTGCAGAATGCCGACCTGCCATTCCCGCTGCAGGCTGAAATCAAGGCCGGCGACACTCGCATCGCCTTGCTGGGAACCTTGACTGACCCGCGCGAGCTCGGCGCCCTCGACCTGCGTCTGCAGCTTTCCGGCAAGAGCCTCGCCCAGCTCTATCCGCTGACGGGCGTCACGCTGCCGGAAACTCCGGCTTACTCCACCGACGGCCGGCTGGTGGCCCAACTGCAAGAACCCGGTGGGGCGAAGTTCCACTACCAGGGGTTCAACGGTCGCATTGGCGGTAGCGATATCCATGGCGATCTCACGTATGTCGCCAGCCAGCCCCGGCCCAAGCTCTCCGGCACCCTGACTTCGGAACAGCTACGCTTCGCCGATCTCGGCCCACTGATCGGCGCTGATTCACGGGCGGGTCAGCAGGCGCGTGGCGTCACTACGCGGCAGCCGACGGACAAGGTGCTGCCGGTGGAGGAATTCCGCACCGAACGCTGGCGGGCAATGGATGCCGATGTGAATTTCACCGGCAAGCGCATCCAGCACAGCGAGAAGCTGCCCTTCACCGACCTCTCCACCCATGTGCTGCTCGATGACGGCCTGCTCAGCCTTGCACCTCTGCGCTTTGGCGTAGCTGGTGGCGACCTGGATTCCACGATCCGTCTCGACGGGCGACGCATGCCACTGACTGGCAGGGCGCAGATCAAGGCGCGGCACTTCAAGCTCAAGGCGCTGTTCCCAAATGTCCAGGCTATGCGCAACAGCCTGGGCGAACTGAACGGCACGGCGGACCTTTCCGGCACCGGAAACTCGGTGGCAGCGCTGCTGGGCACGGCCAATGGCGATGTGCAGATGCTGGTCAACGACGGCACCATCAGCCGCAACCTGATGGAGATCGCCGGGCTCAATATGGGCAATTACCTGGTGGGGCGGCTGTTCGGCGACGAGGAAGTGAAGATCAATTGCGCGGCGGCAGACCTGGGCCTGAAGGACGGCCTGATGACCCCGCGCCTGTTCGTCTTCGACACCGAGAATGCACTGGTGCGGATCGACGGCAATGCCAACTTCCGCAACGAGCGCCTGGATCTCAGCGTCAATCCGGATTCCAAGGGCGTGCGGGTGTTCTCGCTGCGTTCGCCACTCTACGTGCGCGGCACCTTCAAGAATCCCCAGGCCGGGGTTCAGACAGTGCCGTTGGTGGTGCGCGGGGCTGGCATGCTGGCGTTGGGTGTGGCGGTAGCGCCGGCAGCTGCCTTGCTGGCGCTGGTGGCGCCGGCGGCCGGAGGCGGCGAGGGTAATGCGTGCCAGCCCCTGTTGCAGCAGATGCACAAGCGTTAGGCGGACGCTTTACCGAGGACTCGCTGATGCGTTTGCCGGGCCGGCCTCAAAGCTGATCGCGCTCCGCCTGCTCACGCTGGCCGCAGGTCATGAAGCCCTTGTGACGTACGCGGCCGGTGCTGTCGAAGCTGATGTGATAGGGCTGTTGGTGCCCTTCTTCATTGAGGATGTAGTTGTTGCAGGAACCCGGGTGCACGCTGCGCTGGACGACTGAAGAGGGACGCCCACCGATGATCAGCACCTGCTGCCGGCTCATTCCGGGTTCGACTTCCTCCACCAGAGGCTGGTTGCGGAAGGTGAGATAGTCGGTGGGGTTTTCGATCTTGCTGGCGCAGCCCGCCATCGATGCCAGGGCACAAGCCATGACAAGCGCTTGCTTGTACATCATGGGTCCTCATGGGTTAACGCTGTTGAAACACAGCGCTTGGATCATCGGAAACTGGGGAGAGTTCGCCCGAGTTCGCCGGTAGGCGAAGCAGGCGATGGACGGCATTGCGCCAGCAGCTGGCGAAATGCCTGGAGGAGGGACTGAAAGCCCCGGCGGGCGAGGCTTTCAGGAGATCTGATGGCGAATTGCCCGATGCCACCGTTCGGTAGCGATAAGGCCGATCAATAACCGTCGTGTTCCGCCTGCTTCTGGGCCTTCTCGCGCTCGGCCTGCTCGCGTTGCTGGCAGGTCATGAAGCCCTTTTCCTCGACCCGGCCGCTGCCGTCGAAGCTGACGTGGTACGCCTGCTGGTGGCCGTCCTGGTTGAGGATGTAATCGTTGCAGATACCGGCATTGACCTTGCGACGGGCAGACGACGATGGCGGGCCGCCGATGTTGCGCACCTGCGATTCGGTCATGCCTTCTTCGACCTGCTTGACCAGCGGCTGGTCGCGGTAGGTGTAGTAGTCGGTGGGGTTTTCCAACTTGCTGGCGCAGCCGGCCATCGAGGCCAGGGCGCAGGCCAGCAGCAACGCTTGCTTGCTCATGGCAGAACTTCCCTATCTGGCGCGGGCTCGCCCCGCGATGGGGTTGAGCCTAGCAGGCAGTTGAAAAACTACCTGCGCTGTCGATGGGGTGTCCCGGTTCGCCGTTGAATCCTCAGCCGTAGCGTTTCTTCGCTTCGATGGCCAGGCCGCTGCCGATGCTGCCGAACAGGTTGCCTTCCACCTGGCGGGCATTGGGCAGCATCGCCGCCACGCTCTGGCGCAGCGCCGGAATGCCGCTGGAGCCACCGGTGAAGAACAGGGTGTCGACCTGGTCGGCTCGCACGCCGGCCTGGTTCAGCAGGGCATCGACACTGGCGCGGATACGCACCAGGAGGTCGTCGATGGCGCTCTCGAACAGCGCGCGGGTCAGCATCACGTCCAGGCCGGGTTCGATACGTGTCAGGTCGATGCGGCGGTTCTCGCCCTCGGTCAGCTCGATCTTGCTGTCTTCCACCTGCATCGCCAGCCAGTGGCCGGCGCGCTGCTCGATCAGGCTGAAGAGGCGGTCGATGCCGGTCGCGTCGACGATGTCGTAGCGCATGTTCTTCAGCGCCAGTTGCGCCTTCTGGGCGTACACGGCGTTGATGGTGTGCCAGGTAGCCAGGTTAAGGTGGTAGCTGGTGGGCATCAGCGCATCGCTCTTCATGCGGCTGCCATAGCCGAACAGCGGCATCACGCCTTGCAGGCTGAGTTGCTTGTCGAAGTCGGTGCCGCCGATGTGCACGCCGCCGGTGGCGAGAATGTCGTCCTGGCGATCGGCCACTTCGCGGCGCTCGGGCGAGAGGCGTACCAGGGAAAAGTCCGAGGTACCGCCGCCGATGTCGACGATCAGCACCAGTTCCTCACGCTCGATTTCGCGCTCGTAGTCGAACGCAGCAGCGATGGGTTCGAACTGGAAGGACACATCCTTGAAGCCGAGCTTCTGCGCCACGGCCACCAAGGTGTTCTGGGCTTCCTGATCGGCTTCCGGATCGTCATCCACGAAGAACACCGGGCGACCCAGTACCACCTGCTCGAACTCGTGGCCGGCAGCTGTTTCGGCGCGCTGCTTGAGCTGGCCGATGAACAGGCCAAGGAGGTCCTTGAAGGGCAGGGCGCTGCCCAGCACCGTGGTTTCGCTCTTGAGCAGCGGCGAGCCCAGCAGGCTCTTCAGCGAGCGCATCAGGCGGCCTTCATAGCCTTCCAGGTATTCGTGCAGGGCCTGGCGGCCATAGGCCGGGCGGCGTTCCTCGGTGTTGAAGAAAACCACCGAAGGCAGGGTGAACTTGTCGTCCTCCAGGGCGATCAGCGGCTCCACATCCGGGCGCCACCATCCGACGGTGGAGTTGGAGGTTCCGAAGTCGATGCCCAGGGCCTGGGCGGAGAGGACGTTGCTCATGTCGCGGGTGTTCCGAAAAAAACGGCCGAGCAGTTTACGCGAGCGGAATCAGGTTGTCCGGCACAGTTCGTCGCGCTGGCTAGACTTCCCTCCTGTGGATAAACAGGGAGACCCTTCCATGAAGAAACTATGCCTGCCCGTGATGTTCATCGCCCTGCTGGCCGCCGGCCAGGGCTTCGCCGCTACCCAGCAGGAAAAGATGAAAACCTGCAACGCCGACGCCTCGGCCAAGTCCCTCAAGGGCGACGAGCGCAAGGCCTTCATGAGCAAGTGCCTGAAGATGACCCAGCAGGAGCGCATGACGGCCTGCAACAAGGACGCTTCGGAAAAGACCCTGAAAGGTGACGAGCGCAAGGCTTTCATGAGCCAGTGCCTGAAGAAGGACTAGCGCAAGCCTCGACGCCAGCTTCCCGACATTGAACTGGCTAGATGTACGCCAGTAACCGGCCTGCCGACATTACCCCGCACCAGATCAGTATCGACAGCGCCACCTGCAGCCGCCCGCCAGCGGGTGGCTGCTGGTCCCAGTCCACCAGCCGTGCGCTCCACAGAGCGCGGAACAGCAAGGCGTTGACGACTCCCACGGCGACCAGCAGCAGCTTGAGTTGCAGCAGCCAGTTCCCCAACAGTGGCCCCGCGTCGGCGGCGAACAGGCAGAAACCGGTAAACAGCAGGAGCAGCAACCCGGCAATTCCGATCGGTGTCAGGCGGCGCGACGTCTCCTGCAGCGGCACTTCGCGGGCAAGTCCGAGCAGGCGCAGATCGAGCAGCAGCATCGAGCCGAGCAACATCACCAGCCCGAGCAGGTGCAGCAGGTTGGCCGCCGGGTAGAACAGCGTGGACTCGCGCATCAGCGTGCCAAAGGGCGAGGCCTCCAGCTGTTCCGCCCAGGGCAGGACGAACTCCATCACCGCCTCAGCGCAGCTCCACCGTGCGTCCGTCGACGATCACTCGCTCCGCGCGGATCTCCGCCGTGCCGTCCTTGCGTGGGTACCCGATAATGCTCACCCGCTTGCCGGGGAGCAGGTCCGCTTCCGGTAATCCTCGCGCCGCCATGCGGCTGATGGGCGCCAGCACCACGTGCCATTCACGGCCTTCGTAGTCGATGGTGATATGCGCATGGGGATTGCGGTAGGAGAGTTCCTTGACCGGCGCCTCGATGGTCAGCGTCTTGCCGGCGTCATAGGAGCTCCAGCCGTGATGGGCTAAGGCAGCGGTGGCGCCGAGTACCAGGGCGAAGAAGGCGATCAGCAGGGTGAGCTTTCTCATTGGGTGGCCTCCAGGCAGCGACCCGGAAAGCGTAGGCGCTCTATGGATTAATCGCCGCCGGGGCAGTTTCCCGAAACACAATGGTCGCTGAGCAACTGCGGGAGCGAATTCCTTCGCGATTGAAATCGCTCCCACAGCGGATTGCCGGATCGGTGAAGCGTGATCCCCCTACGGCATCCCCATCCAGCCCAGAGTCAGAGACGTCAGCACCAGGTAACGCCCCGCTTTGGCCAGCGTCACCAGCGCTAGGAACACCCAGAAGGATTCCCGCATCACCCCGGCCACAAGGGTCAGTGGATCGCCGATCACCGGTACCCAGGCCAGCAGCAGCGACCAGCGCCCGTAGCGGTGGTAGAAGGCCTGAGCCCGTTCCATCTGCGCCGGCTTTACCGGGAACCAGCGGCGTTCGCGGAAGTGCTCCAGGTAGCGTCCCAGCCACCAGTTCACCAGCGAGCCCAATACATTGCCGAAGGTTGCTACCGCCACCAGCGCCCAGGCCGGATGGGCCTTGCCCAGCAGAAGTCCGACCAGCACGGCTTCTGATTGCAGGGGGAGCAGGGTGGCGGCGCCGAAGGCGGACAGGAACAGGCCCAGGTAGGCGGTGAGTGCCAGCACGGCAGCGTCTCGAAAAAGGGGGCGTCAGTGTGGCGGCCGACGAAGTGCCGGACAAGTCGGGTGGCGCTTAAGCGAATTGAAAGACTGATCCGTTAGAATGGGCGCAGTCTGACAATGGAAAAACGGGGGCGTCGACTCCAGAGTTACGGAGCCGGCTTCATTCTGACCCCCTTCTGATCTTTGGTGCCCTTTATGCGTAGAGCTTCTCATCACGAGTTGCGCACGGCCTTTCGTGCGCTGCTGGACTCGGATTCCTGTTATCACACCGCTTCGGTGTTCGACCCCATGTCCGCCCGCATCGCTGCTGACCTCGGTTTCGAAGTCGGCATTCTCGGTGGCTCGGTTGCGTCCCTGCAGGTGCTCGCCGCGCCTGACTTCGCCCTGATCACGCTCAGCGAGTTCGTCGAACAGGCCACCCGCATCGGCCGCGTTTCGCGCCTGCCGGTCATCGCCGACGCCGACCACGGCTACGGCAACGCCCTCAACGTGATGCGTACCGTGGTCGAACTGGAGCGTGCCGGCATCGCCGCACTGACCATCGAAGACACCCTGCTGCCGGCCCAGTTCGGCCGCAAGTCCACCGACCTGATCCCGGTGGAAGAGGGCGTCGGCAAGATCCGCGCTGCCCTGGAGGCGCGCGTCGATCCGGACCTGGCGATCATCGCCCGCACCCACGCCGGTGTGCTCAGTACCGACGAAGTGATCAAGCGCACCAAGGCCTATGAGGCTGCCGGCGCAGATGGCATCTGCATGGTCGGCGTGGCTGACTTCGAGCATCTGGAAAAGATCGCCGAGCACTTGAGCATTCCGCTGATGCTGGTCACGTACGGCAACCCCAAACTGCGTGACAACGAGCGCCTCGCCCGCCTTGGCGTGCGCATCGTGGTCAATGGACACGCTGCCTACTTCGCCGCCATCAAGGCGACCTACGACTGCCTGCGCGAGCAGCGCCAGGTAGCCACCGGCACCGAACTTACCGCCACCGAACTCACCCACAAGTACACCTTGCCCGAGGACTACATCATCTGGGCCGAGGAGTTCATGGACGTGAAGGAGTAGCGCGACCTCCACTTGTCGCCTGACGACCGCCCCCCTTGCAAAAGGCCGGAAGAAAGCCCAAATCTTCCACAGAGCCTTGAGCAAGCGGGAGGTCAGCATGGCCAGCGGTTGGGCCGGCGATGGCGCCGTCCAGGAACAGATCGACAGCACTATCGAAGATGCCATTCAGCGCGCGCGCAGCCAGTTGCCGAAGGGCGAAAGCCTGACGCACTGCGAGGAGTGCGACGCCCCTATCCCCGAAGCCCGCCGCAAGGCGATCCCCGGCGTGCACCTGTGCGTCGCCTGCCAGACCGAACACGACAAGGAAAATGCGGCCTTTACCGGGTACAACCGGCGGGGGAGCAAGGACAGTCAGTTGCGGTAGGGCGATATCTAGAGTCGATCCTGCGCTTTGCTGTAGACCAGCCCGCGCTCACGCTTGCCGACGCTGATCACGACCACTGTGATTCGCTGATCTTCGACCCGGTACACCAACCGATACCCGGCAGTGCGGAGCTTGATCTTGAAGCAGTCAGGCATGCCGTGAAGGGCATCGCCCGGTACTCGCGGTCGTTGCAACCGCTGTTTCAGCTTCTACTTGAATTGCTCCCGGACGGTATCGCCGAGCTTGCGCCATTTCTTCAGCGCCGAAGGCAGGAACTCCAGTTCATAGATCATCGAGGCTGACTTTAACTCCCTTCTCGTGGGCACGGCTGCGGACTATCTCGGCGAGATCCTGATCGTCCAGATAGTCCATCAGCGCTTCGAAGGTTTCAGCCGGAACCATGTAGGCCATGACCTTGTTGTGATTGAGAACAGCCACCGGGGCACCTTTCGCACCGGACACTACGGCTGAAGGGTTTTTCTTCAGCTCGGATACGCTGACGGCAACATTGGCAAGAACGCTCTGCATGAATTTGGCTCCTATATAGGGAGCCAAATCCTGGTCTTTTTATGGCGCTTACTCAAGCCACAGGTTGGTCTGGGAGTTGCGTTGACTTCGTGAGTCAAAACAGGAAGTACCGCTGCGCCATCGGCAGCACGTCCGCCGGTTCGCACCAGAGGAGTTGGCCGTCTGCTTTCACCTGGTAGTTCTGCGGGTCGACTTCGATGGTCGGCGCATAGCCGTTGTGGATCAGGTCCTTTTTTTGCACGTCGCGGCAGCCCTTCACCACGCCGATCTGCTTCTTCAATCCCAATTGTTCGGGGATGCCCGCTTCGAATGCCGCCTGGCTGATGAAGGTGATGCTGGTGGCGTGACGGCTGCCGGCGTAGCTGGCGAACATAGGGCGGTAGTGCACGGGTTGCGGCGTGGGGATCGAGGCGTTGGCGTCGCCCATCAGGCTCGCGGCGATGGCGCCGCCCTTGAGGATCAGCGTCGGTTTCACGCCGAAGAAGGCCGGGCGCCAGAGCACCAGGTCCGCCCACTTGCCTACTTCGATCGAGCCCACTTCATGGCTGATGCCGTGGGTGATGGCCGGGTTGATGGTGTACTTGGCGATGTAGCGTTTGGCGCGGAAGTTGTCGTTGCCGGGCGCGTCTTCGGGCAGGGCGCCGCGCTGTTTCTTCATCTTGTCGGCGGACTGCCAGGTGCGGGTGATGACTTCGCCTACGCGCCCCATCGCCTGGCTGTCGGAGCTGATCATGCTGAAGGCGCCAAGGTCGTGGAGGATATCTTCGGCGGCGATGGTCTCGCGGCGGATGCGGCTTTCGGCGAAGGCCACGTCCTCGGCGATGCTCGGGTCCAGGTGATGGCAGACCATGAGCATGTCCAGGTGCTCGTCGATGGTGTTGCGGGTGAAGGGCCGGGTCGGGTTGGTCGAACTGGGCAGCACGTTGGAGAAGCCGCAGGCCTTGATGATGTCCGGGGCGTGGCCACCGCCGGCGCCTTCGGTGTGATAGGTGTGGATGGTGCGGCCCTTGAACGCGCCAAGGGTAGTTTCGACGAAGCCGGACTCGTTCAGGGTGTCGGTATGGATGGCCACCTGTACGTCGTACTGGTCGGCGACCGACAGGCAGTTGTCGATGGCTGCCGGCGTGGTGCCCCAGTCTTCATGGAGCTTGAGGCCGATGGCGCCGGCCTTCACCTGCTCGATGAGCGGCTCCGGCAGGCTGGCGTTGCCCTTGCCGGTGAAGCCGATGTTCATCGGGAAGGCGTCGGCGGCCTGGAGCATGCGCGCCATGTGCCACGGCCCCGAGGTGCAGGTGGTGGCGTTGGTGCCGGTGGCCGGGCCCGTACCGCCGCCGATCATGGTGGTGACGCCGCTCATGAGCGCCTCTTCGATCTGCTGCGGGCAGATGAAGTGGACGTGGGTGTCGATGCCGCCGGCGGTGAGGATCATGCCCTCGCCAGCGATCACCTCGGTGCTGGCGCCAACGGCGATGGTGACGTCGGGCTGGATGTCCGGGTTGCCGGCTTTGCCGATGGCGGCGATGCGGCCGTCCTTGAGGCCGACGTCGGCCTTGACGATGCCCCAGTGGTCGATGATCAGCGCGTTGGTGATCAGGGTGTCGACCACATCGGCGGCCAGCAACTGGCCCTGGCCCATACCGTCGCGGATCACCTTGCCGCCGCCGAACTTCACTTCTTCGCCGTAGGTGGTGAAGTCCTTCTCGACTTCGATCCACAGGTCGGTATCGGCCAGGCGCACCTTGTCGCCGACGGTGGGGCCGAACATGTCGGCATAGGCTTGTCTGCTGATTTTCATCGTCAGTGCTTCCGTTGATTCCATGCGGGGCGGGTCTACCCTCACCCCCAGCCCCTCTCCCGGAGGGAGAGGAGGGTTGTGTTAGAGGTCGCCCATCACCCGGCCGGCGAAGCCGAACACGCGGCGTAAACCGGCCAGGTCGACCAGTTCCACCTCGCGGCTCTGGCCGGGCTCGAAGCGCACGGCGGTGCCGGCCGGGATGTTCAGGCGCATGCCGCGTGCGGCCGCACGGTCGAAGGCGAGCGCATCGTTGGTTTCGAAGAAGTGGTAGTGGGAGCCGACCTGGATCGGCCGGTCACCGGTATTGGCCACGGAGAGGGTCAGGGTGCGGCGGCCGGCGTTGAGTTCGATCTCGCCGTCCTGGATCTGGTATTCGCCGGGGATCATCAGGTCACTCCAGGATGAGTTGCATGAAGGTGAGGTCGAGCCAGCGCTCGAACTTGCGGCCCACCTGGGGCATCTGCCCGGTGGTGACGAAGCCGAGGCGTTCGTGCAGGCGGATGGAGGCGGCGTTCTCGCTCTCGATGGCGGCGACCATCACGTGCAGGCCAGCCTTGCGGGCGCGTTCGATCAGCGCCTGCATCAGCGCTGGCCCGAGGCCCTGGCCGCGCTGGTCACCGTGCACGTAGACCGAGTGCTCCACGGTGTGGCGGAAGCCCTCGATGGTGCGCCAGGTGCCGTAGCTGGCGTAGCCGAGTACATCGCCCGCCGCGTTCACTGCCACCAGCACCGGGAAGCCTGCCGCCGCTCGGTCGGCCAGCCAGGCGCAGCGGTTGGCCAGATCGACCAGGGTTTCGTTCCAGATCGCCGTGGTGTTCTCCACGGCGTCGTTGTAGATGGCGAGGATGCCGGGGAGGTCAGCCTCGATGGCATCGCGAATGTCGTAAGTCATGGCAGTGGTCACGCAATTGGCTGGTGCACGGTCACCAGCTTGGTGCCGTCGGGGAAGGTGGCCTCGATCTGGATCTCCGGGATCATCTCCGGCACGCCTTCCATCACCTGGTCACGGGCGAGCAGGGTGGTGCCGAAGTGCATCAGCTCGGCCACGGTCTGGCCGTCGCGGGCACCTTCCAGCAGGGCGGCGGAGATGAACGCCATGGCTTCCGGGTAGTTGAGCTTCAGGCCACGGGCCAGGCGTCGTTCGGCCACCAGGCCAGCGGTGAAGATCAGCAGCTTGTCTTTCTCTCTTGGGGTGAGGTCCATCAGGTACTCCAGATGCGAGGAGGCGCGGCCTCGCGGCCGAGCAAGGCAGGGCGCAACAGGCGCCAGAGGTCGATCAGCCAGGCGCGGGCGTGCAGTGCCTCGGAGGCGAGGCAGCGGGCCACCAGCAGGCCGGGCAATTGGGTCAGGTCGCCGCGCCCTGCACAGGGGAGTTCGCGGCAACGTTCGAGCAGGTTGGAGTCGATCTCGCCGGTAACGATCAGGGTGGCAAACACCGGATGGCCGGCAAGGCCGATGGGGGAGTCGAGCAGGCCGTCGGCACCTTCGACGCGCTGGCGTTCGTGCCAGATCAGCGTGCCATTGCGGCGGATATCCAGATGCGCCTGGAAGTGGCCTTCGACGAAGCGTTCGCGGGCAGCGGGGCGGCCGAGGGCGACCATGTCCCAATAGAACAGGCGGGCGTCGTCGGCCAGTTCGATGCGGGTGGAAAGCTCGGCCTTGGCACCCGAGAAGACGATGGTTTCCTGGGGCAGCCATTCCAGCGTGGCGCCGGACTCGACGTTGAGTTCGACTTGCTGGAAGGCCGGACTGGCGGCGCGATACCACTTGGCCGCGCCGGGGCTGGTGAGCTGCGCCCAGGCGCCTTTGCCAGCGCGTGCAGAGATGTCCAGGCGGTCGCCGCCGGCAATGCCGCCGGGTGGGTGGACGATGATGTGCTGGCACACTTGCGGGCCTTCGGCATGCAGGTGCTTCTGTACCCGCAGAGGGCCCTTGTGACGGCGCTGCACTGGGCGCGTGGTAGCTCCATCGAGCGCATAGGCCAGCTCCAGTTCGGCGTGCCAACTGGGGGTGAAGAGGGCTGTGTCGGCAGGTGCGTTCATAAGTCGTTCTTGTAGGGTGGGTTAGTCGCGAAGCGACGTAACCCACGCGGTGCGAAGTTGTTGGCAGGGGCACATCATATGGTCACCAGGCCCCGCACGCCCTCGGCTTCCATGTTTTCTCCACGCCCCTGCTGGACGATTTCGCCCCGGCTCATCACCAGGTACTGATCGGCCAGTTCGGCGGCGAAGTCGTAGAACTGCTCCACCAGCAGGATGGCCATGTCGCCGCGCTCGGCGAGCTTCCTGATCACCGCGCCGATCTCCTTGATCACCGAGGGCTGGATGCCTTCGGTGGGCTCGTCGAGTATCAACAGGCGCGGCTGGCTGGCCAGGGCGCGGCCGATGGCGAGTTGCTGCTGTTGGCCGCCGGAGAGGTCGCCGCCGCGGCGGTGCTTCATCTCCCGCAGCACGGGAAAGAGCTCGTAGATGGATTCCGGCACCGCCTTGGCCTGGCCGGCGGGAAAGCGGGAAAGGCCCATCAGCAGGTTCTCTTCCACCGTCAGGCGCGGGAAGATTTCGCGGCCCTGGGGCACGTAGGCGATGCCCGCATGTACCCGTTGGTGCGGCTTGAAACCGGTGATGGCGCGGCCTTCCCAGTTCACCGCACCTTCCTTGGCCGGAATCAGGCCCATCAGGCATTTCAGCAGGGTGGTCTTGCCCACCCCGTTGCGCCCGAGCAGGCAGGTGACTTCACCGATCTTCACGTCGAACGACAGGCCGCGAAGGATGTGGCTGCCGCCGTAGTACTGGTGGAGCTTGTCGACTGTCAGCATGTCGATGTCCTTGTCTTTGCGTAGGGTGGATCGCGCTTCATCGATCCACCCTGCAAGGCGGTGGATGAGAAAAGCGTCATCCACCCTACGAGTGTTGTTTCTTCAGCGACCGAGGTAGACCTCGATCACCTGTTCGTTGGCTTGCACGTCGGCCAGCGAGCCTTCGGCCAGGACGTGGCCCTGGTGCAGCACGGTGACGTGGTCAGCGATTGAGCCGACGAAGCCCATGTCATGCTCCACCACCATCAGCGAATGCTGGCCGGCGAGGCTCTTGAACAGCTCGGCGGTGAACTCGGTTTCGGCATCGGTCATGCCTGCCACCGGCTCGTCGAGCAGTAGCAGTTGCGGGTCCTGCATCAGCAGCATGCCGATCTCGAGGAACTGCTTCTGGCCGTGGGAGAGCAGGCCGGCCGGGCGATTGCGCGAGGCTTCCAGGCGGATCACCGCGAGCACTTCGTCGATGCGGTCCTTCTGCTCGCCGGTGAGCTTCGCCCGCAGGCTGGCCCAGACGGATTTGTCGGTCTTCTGCGCCAGCTCCAGGTTCTCGAACACCGAGAGCGCCTCGAACACGGTGGGCTTCTGGAACTTGCGGCCGATGCCGGCCTGGGCGATTTCAACTTCGCTCATGCGGGTGAGGTCGAGTGTTTCGCCGAACCAGGCCTTGCCGGTGTCGGGTCGTGTCTTGCCGGTGATCACGTCCATCAGCGTGGTTTTGCCCGCGCCGTTGGGGCCGATGATGCAGCGCAGCTCACCGACCCCGATGTAGAGGTTGAGATCGCGCAGCGCCTTGAAGCCATCGAAGCTGACGCTGATGTCTTCCAGGGTGAGGATGGTGCCGTGGCGCACGTCCAGGCCCTGGCCAGCGGTGCGGCCGAGGCCCAGCGAGTCACGGCCGCTGCCGGCGTCGCGGTTGGGATCGAAGGCGGGTTCGAGCATGAGTTCGGGTACCGGAGCTGCACGCATTTACTTTTCTCCCCGTTTGACCAGGCCAATCACGCCCTTGGGCAGATAGAGGGTGACCAGGATGAACAGGGCGCCGAGGAAGAACAGCCAGTACTCGGGGAAGGCTACGGTGAACCAGCTCTTCATGCCGTTGACCAGGCCGGCGCCGAGCAGTGGACCGATCAGCGAGCCGCGACCGCCGAGGGCGACCCACACGGCCGCTTCGATAGAGTTGGTGGGCGACATCTCGCTGGGATTGATGATGCCCACCTGGGGTACATAAAGCGCACCGGCCAGCCCGCAGAGCACAGCGGACAGCACCCAGATGAACAGCTTGTAACCACGCGGGTCGTAGCCGCAGAACATCAGGCGGTTCTCGGCGTCGCGCAACGCCGTGAGCACGCGGCCGAACTTGCTCCGGGCCAGACGCCAGCCGAGCAGCAGGCTGCCCACCAGTAGCGCCACCGTCGCCAGGAACAACACCGCGCGGGTGCCCGGCGCGGTAACGTCGAAGCCGAGGATGCGCTTGAAGTCGGTGAAGCCGTTGTTGCCGCCGAAGCCGGTTTCGTTACGGAAAAACAGCAGCATGCCGGCGAAGGTCAGCGCCTGGGTCATGATCGAGAAGTACACGCCCTTGATCCGCGAACGGAAGGCGAAGAAGCCGAACACCAGCGCCAGCAAGCCTGGCGCCAACACCACCAGGCACATGGCCCAGAGGAAGTGCTGGGTGCCGGCCCAGTACCAGGGCAGCTCGGTCCAGGCGAGGAAGCTCATGAAGGCCGGTAGGCCGTCGCCGGCGGCTTCGCGCATCAGGTACATGCCCATGGCATAGCCGCCCAGGGCGAAGAACAGCCCGTGGCCGAGGGACAGGAGCCCCGCGTAGCCCCAGACCAGGTCCAGGGCGAGGGCGACTATGGCGTAGCAGAGGATCTTGCCCACCAGGGTCAGGGTGTAGGCCGAGACTTGCAGCGGGTTGTCCGCCGGCAGCAGGTGCAGCAATGGCATGGCCAGCAGTAGGGCAAGCACCACCGCGCCGATGGCCAGCGAGGTGCGTGGGCCGAGGGTGGCCGTGGCGCGGGCAAGCAGGGTCTGGTTGAGTGGTTGAGTCATCAGTCGATCACCCTGCCTTTCAGTGCGAAGAGGCCCTGCGGGCGCTTCTGTATGAAGAGAATGATCAGCGCCAGGATGAGTATCTTGCCCAGCACGGCACCGATCTGCGGTTCGAGGATCTTGTTCGCCACGCCGAGACCGAAGGCAGCCAGGACGCTGCCAGCAAGCTGGCCGACGCCACCCAGCACCACCACCAGGAACGAGTCGATGATGTAGCCCTGGCCAAGGTCAGGGCCGACGTTGCCGATCTGCGACAGGGCGACGCCGCCAAGGCCGGCGATACCGGAGCCGAGGCCGAAGGCGAGCATGTCCACGCGGCCAGTGGGCACGCCGCAGCAGGCGGCCATGTTGCGGTTCTGGGTGACGGCACGCACGTTGAGGCCCAGGCGGGTCTTGTTCAGCAGCAGCCAGGTCAGGACCACCACGAACAGGGCGAAGCCGATGATCACGATGCGGTTGTACGGCAGCACGAGGTTGGGCAGCACCTGCATCCCCCCGGACAGCCAGGTGGGGTTGGCCACTTCGACGTTCTGCGCACCGAAGATCACGCGAACCAGCTGGATCAGGATGAGGCTGATGCCCCAGGTCGCCAGCAGGGTTTCCAGCGGACGGCCATAGAGGTGGCGGATCACCGTGCGCTCCAGCGCCATGCCCACCAGGGCGGTGACGAAGAAGGCCACCGGCAGCGCCACCAGCGGATAGAGCGCGAGCATTTCCGGCGCCAGGTGCTGGAAGCCCAGTTGCACCATGTAGGTGGTGTAGGCACCGAGCATCAGCATTTCGCCGTGGGCCATGTTGATCACCCCGAGCAGACCGAAGGTGATGGCCAGGCCGAGGGCCGCGAGCAGCAGGATGGAACCCAGCGACAGGCCGCTGAAGGCCTGGCCGAGTAGCTCGCCCACAAGCAGCCGGCGCTTGACCTGGGCCAGGCTGGTTTCGGCGGCGGTGCGTACGCCAGCATCGGTTTCCACGCTCGGGTCGAGCAGGGTTTCGAGACGGGTGCGGGCCAGCGGGTCGCCGGTTTCGCCGAGCAGGCGCACGGCGTTGAGGCGGATGGCAGGATCGGGGTCGACCAGCTGCAGGTTGGCCAGGGCGAGGCTGATGGCGTCGCGTACGCCGGTATCTTCTTCGGCCACCATGCGCTGGTTGAGCAATGGCAGTTGCGCGGGCTTGGCGCTCTTCTGCAATTGACGAGCGGCTTCCAGGCGCGCGGCGGGTTCGGCGGCGAGCAACTGGTGGCTGGCTTGGGCGGTGATCAGCAGGCCGCGTAGGCGGTTGTTCAGACGCAGCTTCTTCGGCGTTCCGACGGCAGCAGCATCACCTTCGGCGGCGATGAAGGCACCGTCCTGTTCGAGGAAGGCCTGTTTGGCGTCGATGGCGAAGCGGCCCTGCTGCAGGGCATCCAGTAGCGGCTGGCGCGCGGCGTCGGGCTCGGCGGCCCAGCGCTCCAGCAGTTTCGCCTGCTGCGCCGGATTGGCCGCGGCGAAGTCGTTGGCGTCGCCAGC
Organism: Pseudomonas sp. BN606; assembly: GCF_029873115.1. Classification (NCBI taxonomy): domain Bacteria; kingdom Pseudomonadati; phylum Pseudomonadota; class Gammaproteobacteria; order Pseudomonadales; family Pseudomonadaceae; genus Pseudomonas; species Pseudomonas sp. BN606. Next base: position 261,431 of record NZ_SSOF01000077.1, read on the forward strand.
CAGTGCTTCGAGGGGAAGCAGCAGGGCCAGGGCGAGGAGGATTCGGTAGAAGGCGGAGGGCATGGGATGGTCCTGGTTCATTGCGCGAGTAGAGGGCTGTGCCGACTGACACTTCCCTCACCCTCGGCCCCTCTCCCAGGGGGAGAGGGGTGACGTGGTGCCGGGCACCGTGTTTCCCCGAGGCTCCGAACGATTCCCCTCTCCCTCCGGGAGAGGGGCTAGGGGGGAGGGAACCTGGTTCGGCACGGTGTCCCGGACAACCTCATTCAGCTCAGTTGCTCTTCACCGCATAGTCCGGCTTCTTGTCGTTGCCGGGGATGAAGGGACTCCAGGGCTCAGCGCGCAGCGGGCCTTCGGTCTGCCAGACCACCGAGAACTGACCGTCTTCCTGGATCTCGCCGATCATCACCGGCTTGTGCAGGTGGTGGTTGGTCTTGTCCATGGTCAGGGTGTAGCCGGACGGCGCGGCGAAGGACTGGCCGGCCAGGGCTTCGCGGACCTTGTCCACATCGGTGGTGCCGGCTTTCTCCACGGCCTGCGCCCACATATGGATGCCTACGTAGGTGGCCTCCATCGGGTCGTTGGTCACCGCAGTCTGGTAGTTGGGCAGGTTCTTGGCTTTCGCATAGGCCTTCCACTGCTCGACGAACTTGCCGTTGACCGGGTTATCCACGGACTCGAAGTAGTTCCAGGCGGCCAGGTGGCCCACCAGCGGTTTGGTGTCGATGCCGCGCAGTTCTTCCTCGCCCACCGAGAAGGCCACCACCGGTACGTCGGTGGCTTCCAGGCCCTGGTTGGCCAGTTCCTTGTAGAAGGGCACGTTGGAGTCGCCGTTGACGGTGGAGATCACTGCGGTTTTGCCGCCAGCGGAGAACTTCTTGATGTTGGCGACGATGGTTTGATAGTCGCTGTGGCCGAAGGGGGTGTAGACCTCTTCGATGTCCTTGTCGGCGATACCCTTGCTATGCAGGAAGCTGCGCAGGATCTTGTTGGTGGTGCGCGGGTAGACGTAGTCGGTGCCCAGCAGGAAGAAGCGCTTGGCGCTGCCGCCGTCTTCGCTCATCAGGTACTCGACGGCCGGAATGGCTTGCTGGTTCGGCGCGGCGCCGGTGTAGAAGACGTTGGGGGAGAGTTCTTCACCCTCGTACTGCACCGGGTAGAAGAGCAGCCCGTTGAGCTCCTCGAAGACTGGCAGCACGGACTTGCGCGATACCGAGGTCCAGCAACCGAAGACCACATCCACCTTGTCCTTGGTCAGCAGCTGGCGGGCCTTCTCGGCGAACAGCGGCCAGTTGGACGCAGGGTCCACCACCACCGGCTCGAGTTGCTTGCCGTTGACGCCGCCCTTGGCGTTGATCTCGTCGATGGTCATCAGCGCCATGTCTTTGAGCGAGGTCTCGGAAATCGCCATGGTGCCGGAGAGGGAGTGCAGGATGCCGACCTTGATGGTCTCGGCCGCCTGAATGGTCCAGGACATGCCCATGGCGGCGATGGATGCGGAAAGGGTGAACGCCTTGATCAGGCTGCGACGTTGCATGGGTCGATCTCCGTTCTTATCCAAGTTTTTGAAATAACTGCGTTTATTGGTTTGGTGTCCGGGCAGTATTCAAAGGGGCTTCCTCGTCACCCTTGGGCGGGCTGCGGTCTCTGCCGAGCGCTGTGCAACATGTGCAGGGTGATCTTGCGTACTTCGGCCTTGCTGGTTTCGATATGGGTCCTCAGCAATTGCTGTGCCTCTTCGCAGCGGCGGTGCGTGATGGCCTGGAGAATTGCGGCGTGTTCGACGTAGGTGGCGTCGACACGAGGTGTCTGGGTGAAGTCCAGGCGCCGGATGATGCGGATCTTTTCGCTGACTTCACGGTGGATACGGGCCATCTCGCGATTGCCTGCGGCTTCCACCAACTGGCAATGAAAATCCTCGTCCAGGCGCGACACTTCGAAGCCGTCGTCCGGTCGCGGTTGCACCATCCAGGTGCGACTGAGCCGTTGCAGTGCCTCGGGTTGCTCGCCAGTGGGGCGGCAGCAGTGGCGACGTACGGCCTCCAGTTCCAGGACGATGCGTAGTTCGTACAGCTCTTCGAAGTGATCGAAGTCGAACGCCTTCACCTGCCAGCCGCTGCGAAAGCGCACTTCCAGGTAGCCCTCGCGCTCCAGACGATGCAGGGCCTGGCGCACCGGCGTACGACTGGCGGCCATGCGCTCGGCTATATCGCCTTCGCTGAAGCGGTCGCCGGGCAGCAGGCGGAACTCGCTGATGTCCTCCTTGAGTCGGGCGTAGATGCGTCCGGCCAGGCTGTCGGGGCGCTCCTGGCGCCCGTTGCTGGTGCTGGCGAGTTGCATGGTCAGCGCTGCTGACTGGCGATAAAGGCGCGCCAGCCACCGAAGCCGGTGATGTCGCGGGCGCCTTCCAGTGCGTAGGGCTCGCAGATGAAGCCCTTCACCCAGCGACCGTCTTCCAGCTGCAGGTTGCCGATGCCCAGCGGCGGCGGGATTTCGGCGACGAACTCGCCGAAGCGCGCCAGCGGGATGTCCCAGAGCTCGACGATCAGCGCGGCGCCATCCGGTCTGCGCGCCAGACCTGGTTTGGGCGGCACGGTGCCGGGCAGGGCGAACAGGCGGTAGTCGGTAGCGGTGCGGGTTTCTTCCACCAGCACGGCGTTTCGGGCGGTGAGCTGGAAGTTCAGCGGCATGCCTGTGAGGTGGGCGCCGACCACCGCAACGCGGACACATCCTGGCGCCTGGCTCGCGGGCGCCAGGGGCGGCAGCACGCGTCCAGTGGCGCCCAGTGGCAGGCCGAGGCTGGCTTGCCAGCGTTTGCCGAAGTCGGCTAGCGCGGCGTCGTGCCAGGCTGGGGCGAGCAGGGTGATGCCGGCCGGCAGGCCATCGGCCCGGAACCCGGCGGGCAGGGCCAGGGCGGCGAGGTCGGAGAAATTGGTGAAGTTGGTGTAGGTGCCGAACTGGGCGTTGAACAGTACCGGCTCTTCGGCCATCTCGGCGATGCGGCGGATGGTCGGCGAGGTGGGCACCACCAGGGCGTCGAAGGGTTCGAGGGCCAGGTTGATCTGGCGCGCCAGTTCGGCACGCAGGTATTCGGCGCGGTAGGCGTCGCAGGCGCTGTAGTTCAGGCCGTTGGCGAGAATGCCGTGCACCACCGGATCCATGGCATCGGGCTGATCGCTGAAGATGGCGCCGGCCGCCACGGTGCGTTCGGCCACCCAGGGACCCTGGTAGAGCTGCGCGGCCAACTGGCGGAAGGGGCTGAAGTCGATTGGGGTGATCTCGGCGCCGAGGGTACGAAGTTTGTCCAGCGCGGCCTCGAAGACGGCACGGGTCTGCTCGTCACCGAAGAACTCCAGGGTGTCCGGCACTGCCAGCTTTGGCCTCGCGGACACGCCGACCGGATTGCTGTTGGGGTTTTGCCGGGAGTACGGGTCGCGGGCGTCGTAACCGCCACCAATGCGCGCGACGGTTTCCGCGTCGGCCACCGTCAAGGCGAACACCGAGATGCAGTCGATGGTGCGGCAGGCCGGCACCAGGCCGGCGTTGGACAGCCAGCCCTTGGTGGGTTTCAGCCCGACGATGTTGTTGAAACCCGCTGGCACGCGGCCGGAGCCGGCGGTATCGGTGCCGAGGGAAAAGGGCACCAGGCCGCGCGCCACGACCGAGGCGGAGCCTGAACTGGAGCCGCCGCTGACGTAGTCCGGATCGAAGGTGTTGGCGACGGCCCCATAGGGCGAGCGGGTTCCCACCAGGCCGGTGGCGAACTGGTCGAGGTTGGTCTTGCCAATGAGGATGGCGCCGGCGGCGCGCAGGCGGGCAACCACGTGGGCGTCGTCGATGGCTTCATACGCGAAGGCCGGGCAGGCGGCGGTGGTGGTCCAGCCCGCGGCGTCGATGTTGTCCTTGATGGCGAAGGGGACACCGTAGAGGGGCAGGCGCTCACGCCGGCCTTCGGCAGCGGTCAGCAGGTCAGCGAGTTCGATGAGCTGGGCATCGAGCTGCTCGGCGCTGGCCAGGCTGATCCAGGCGTTGTCTTCTGCATCGAGGCGCTGGAGCAGGGCGTGCAGCAAATCGGCGGGTTGCAGTTGGTCGCGGTAGGCCTGTTGCCAGTCTGAAAGGGTGAAGGCGAGAGGGGCTTCGGACATGCTCTGGAGTTCCATCTTGTATCCAAGTTGGAATTCCCTTGAGCAAGGCTGGTGCCAGAGTCTGGAAAGCCGCGCCATTGCTGGGGTCAGGGCTTATTCGCGATGTTCGCGGTGCGCCTCGATGCGCACCGCGCCAGGGCATGGGCGGCGAATCAGGACGTAGGTTGGTGCAAAGCGAAGCGAAGCCCAACGCCGAGTTGGGCATTGCGCACGAAGCTACAGCACCAGGTAATTCTTCACCCCGGTGAAGATGATCTGCGCGGCCAGGGCGCAGACGAACAGGCCCATCAGGCGACTGACGATCTGCAGGCCCTGGTCGCCGAGGATGCGTTCGATGTGGTCGGAAAGGTAGAGGATGGCTCCGACCGTGGCCGAAGCGATGGCGATGGCGAAAAGAGCCGTGAACTTGTCATTCCAGTGCACATGGCCGGCACCCATCACCAGCATGGCGCCGATGGTGCCGGGGCCGACGGTCAGCGGAATGGTCAGCGGGACGATGGTGACGTCCTGTTGCACGTTGTCCGCCTGTACTGCCGGCTTGCCCTGGGCCATGCCAAGGGCAGAGATGAACAGCACGGTGCCGGCGCCGATACGGAAGGCGTCGATGGTGATGCCGAAGACATTGAAGATGGCCTGGCCGAACAGGTAAAGCAGGGCGCTCGCCACCAGCGTACCGAGGGCGACTTTCCATGCGAGCTTCTTGCGCTCCTTCACCGTGTATCCGCGGGTCAGGCTGATGAAGCAGGAGAGCACGAAGAAGGGGCTGTAGAGCACCAGCATCTTCAGGTACAGGCTGGAAAGGCTTTCGAGCATGGGGGCATCCATTCTTGACTGCGAGGGCCGCTCATCAGTGTAGAGGCTGCCCTGCCATTGGGCGCACAACTATAACCGCGTCACCGGGGTCGGCTATACCTTCCCCCACTGGGTCGTTTCGTCGCGCAGGGAGCCGTTGATGGCGCGCATGAGCTTTACCCCCAACCTCCAGCGTCACCTCGATGTCCCCGAACTGGACGTCGCGGCTTCCTCCGTGGCCGAGGCGCTGGAAGCCGCTTTCGTCGCCAATCCACGCCTGCGCAGCTACCTGCTGGATGATCAGGGTCGCCTGCGCCGGCATGTGGCGATCTTCGTCGATGCCCAGCAGGTCAGTGACCGCCGACGCCTCAGCGATCCCGTGGGACCATCCAGTGACATCTTCGTTGTCCAGGCGCTGTCCGGCGGCTGAGCCGGCGCAAGGAGAAGGAGCATGAGCCGATGCATCCACGTGGCGACCCGCAAGGGTCTGCTGCGATTCGAGCCGAAGGGTGATGGCTGGCGACTGGCTCGCCAGGATTTCCTTGGCGAGCCGGTGAGCATGTTGCTGGCCGACCCGCGCGATGACCACCTCTATGCAGCCCTGCACCTTGGGCACTTCGGCCCCAAGTTGTGGCGCTCGGCTGATGACGGGCAGAACTGGGAGGAGATCGCCGCCCCGGCCTTCGCCCAGGTAGACGGGGGCGAGGATGGCCCCTCGGTCGAGATGATCTGGTGCCTTGAGCCGGGAGGGGCGGACCAGCCCGGAACCCTCTGGGCCGGAACCATTCCCGGGGGACTGTTCAGGTCGCGTGACCATGGTGCGTCCTGGAGCCTGGTGGACAGCCTCTGGGAACGCCCGGAGCGGGCCAACTGGTTCGGCGGAGGCTATGACCAGCCGGGCATCCACTCCATTTGCGTCGACCCGCGCAACAGTCGGCACCTGACGCTGGCAGTGTCTTGTGGCGGCGTCTGGCACAGCGAGGACGAAGGCGTCAGCTGGAGCTATCGCACCCGAGGCATGCGCGCCGCCTACATGCCGCCGGAGCGTGCCGAGGAGCCTGACATCCAGGACCCACACCGCATGGTGGCCTGCCCTGCGGACCCGGAGCGGCTCTGGGTGCAGCACCACAACGGTATCTTCGTCAGCGCCGATCGCGGATTGAACTGGCGGGAAGTGCAGCAAGCCGGGCCATCCACCTTCGGTTTCGCCGTGGCGGTGCATCCGTCCGATCCGGATTGCGCCTGGTTCGTGCCGGCGGTGAAGGACGAATGCCGCGTTCCCGCCGACCAACGCCTGCGGGTTACCCGTACGCGCGATGGCGGCAAGCGTTTCGATGTGCTCGAGCGGGGCCTGCCACAACAGCTCTGTTACGACCTGGTGTACCGGCACGGGCTGGATGTGGATGGCAGCGGGCAGCGCCTGGTGATGGGCTCCACCACCGGGCATCTGTGGGTATCCGAGGACCAGGGAGACAGCTGGAACCTTGTGGCGGGGCACCTTCCGCCGATCTTTGCGGTGAGGTTTGGGTAGGGCCTGCGGGCAGCCAGAAAACAGTCAGCAATGGCGCTGAAAACCCCCTCTCCCTCTGGGAGAGGGTTGGGGCCGCTGCGCGGCCCTTGGCGAATGAGTTCGCCCCCATAGGTCGTTCGCCCGATCAGCTATGCATCGCATGCCGTTCGCGCAGTTCCTTCTCGGCTACCCAGTATTCGATCAGCTCGCGCAGTTGCGACAGTTCAACCGGCTTGGCCATGTGGCCGTCCATGCCGGAGAGGCGGGCGCGTTCCTTGTGTTCGCTGAGGATATGGGCGGTCAGTGCGACCACCGGCGTGCGCGGGCGCTGCTCCAGGTTTTCCCAGTTGCGCAGCATCTCGGTGGCGGTAAAGCCATCGAGCACCGGCATCTCGCAATCCATCAGTACCAGGTCGTAGTGCTGGTTCTTCATTGCGCTCAGGGCTTCCTCGCCGTTGCTGGCCGTGTCCGGTTCGAGGTTCAGCTTGCTCAGCATGCCGCGAATGACCTTCGTGGAAATGCTGTTGTCTTCTGCCACCAGGATGCGGAAGTCGGTGGGCACATGCAGTGGTTCGCTGACCTGGGAGCCCGGCAGGGAGATCGAGCCGCCGTTCTTGCGCTGGTTGAGTTCGTCGGCCAGCGTGGTCTTCAGGGTGTACCCCGCCACTGGCTTGGCGAGGATGCGCTTGATGCCGGCGTTGCGCGCGATGATCTTGCTCGGTGCGTTGCTGATGCCGGTAAGCATGATGATCAGGATGTCGTGGTTGAGGCTGGGGTCTTCCTTGATCTTGGCGGCCAACTGCATGCCGGTCATGCCGGGCATGTCCTGGTCCAGCAGGACCACGTCGAAATACTCGCGCAAGTGCGCCTTGGTTCGCAGCAGGGCCAGGGCTTCCTTCCCGGACGGCACGGCGCTGACCTGCAAGCCCCAGGCGCCGCATTGCTGGACCAGTACCTTGCGGCAGGTGTCGTTGTCGTCCACCACGAGCAGGCGCGCGCCTTCCAGCGGGCTGTCGAGGTCGGCGGCCGGGCGCTCGAGGTGCTGGGCGTCGAGCGGCAGCGTCAACCACAGCGTGCTGCCTTGCCCTGCGCCACTCTGGATGCCGAACTCGCCCTCCATCAGGCGTACCAACTGGCGGGCGATGACCAGGCCCAGGCGGCCGCCGAGTTTGGAGGAGGCGAGGAAGTCGCTGCTCTGTACTTCGGCGTTGAGCAGGGCGGAGCGCTCGCCGGCTTCCAGGGGGCGACCGCTGTCCTGCACGGCGATGCGCAGGCGGGGCTGGGTGCTGCTGTTGTCCAGGGCCACCACCAGCAGGATTTCGCCTTCGTCGGTCTGCTTGAAGGCGTTGTCGAGCAGGCTCAGGAGAATCTGACGCAGCCGCGTGGGGTCGCCGCTGACCACGCGGGGTACCTGGGGTTGCATGAAGCTGATGAGTTCGACCCGCTGCTGCTCGGCCTTGGCGCGGAAGATGTCGAGACAGTCGTCGATCAGGGCGTTGAGATCGAACTGCACGTCGTCCAGTTCGATCTGCCCGGATTCCAGCTTGGAGATGTCGAGGATTTCGTTGATCAGGGTGAGCAGTTCGTTACCCGAGCTGTGGATGGTTTGCACGTAGTCGCGCTGCTTGGCCGACAGCGGTGTGCCGAGGAGCAGCTCGGTCATGCCCAGTACGCCGTTCATCGGCGTGCGAATTTCGTGGCTGATCTTGGCGAGGAACTCGCCCTTGGCCTTGAGCTCGGCGGAGCTGGCGGCCAGGGCACGGCTGGCGCTGAAGACCTCGTTCTGGATGCGTCGCTGGCGTTCACTCAGGGCCATGCTGAGGAATACGCCGCTGATCGTGGAGATTGCCAGCAGGGTGTAGGCCAGCCAGTCGGACTGCAGCTGCCAGTAGCCGAACAGGGCGGGCAGGGCGCCGAGAATGGCAATGCAGAACACACCCAGGGCCAGACTGAACAGCCGTGCCGGGCGGTAGCCTTGGCGCCAGTGGAGGATGGCGAACACGAACATGCTCAGGCTGGCGATGGCGGCCATCACATAGACCAGTTGGTTGAATTGCAACTCGGTGACGATCAGCAACAGGGCGGCGGTGAGGCTGATCAGCACGATCTCGCCCAGAAGCAGGCCGGTCAGCGGCGTGCTCGGGCAGACCTTGTGGAAGAAGCTGACGGTGAAGGCCAGGGCACAGACCATGGCCATCAGCATGGAGAGATTGGCGATCTGTGGTTGCGCGCTCTGCCAGTCACCCAGCCAGGGCGAACTGATGCCCAGCAGGCTGACGCCGGTGACCATCAGGCAACCCTGCGCGGCGGCGAGCCAGAGGCTGACAGCTGCGCGGGAATACGCGTAGCGCACCAGGTTGTAGTACACCAGCATGCCCAGGCCGCCGAGCATCAGGCCAAAAAGCAGCGGGCGGGTGTCGTCCGCTGCCATCAGCGCCGAGGAACGCAGTTCCACGGTCGGACGCAGGGCATGTTCCGAGGCCATGCGCAGGTAGATGTCCAGCGGTTCCTGCTGTACCGGAAGCGGCAGGAGGAAGTCGCGGCTGGGCAATGGGCGCTCGCTGAAGGGCAGGCGGCTGCCGGTGCGGGTGTGGGCGACCAGTTCATCGCCCCTGAGGACGTAGAGGTCGAGATAGGCCAGGTAGGGGGCGAAGACCCGCAGCAGCTGTTCCTGCTGGCCGGGGGGGAGGCGGTAATGCAGCCAGAGCGCGCTGCTGCCGCCGGGAGTGTAAAGCTGGTCGAGGTCGACCGGGGTGAACTGGGAAAGGGCCTGCTGGGTGCGGATTTCCTGCAGCTGCAGGTTGGCGCTCGGATCGAGCAGCATGCTCCACTGCCGCTCCCCGGCCGCCTGGGCGGGCAGCAGATAAAACAGGGCCAGAAGCAGGCTGGCGATCAATGCTGTGGCAATCCTGAGCCGGGGCACGTTCGAGGTCCCTTCGTGGGTGAGTGGCCGGATTATAGTCAAGGCCATCTCGTGCGGAATATGACCAAGGCGGCCATCGGGCCGCCTTGGTGAGCACTATCTATTGACTTCTTACCCTTCGCCGCGTTCCCGGGCAATGGCCCTGTAGCCGATATCCTTGCGATAGAAGCAGCCGTTCCAACGGATCTTCTCCGCCAGGCGATAGGCCTGCTGCTGGGCGTCGGAGACGCTGGCGCCGATGGCGGTGGCGCAAAGCACGCGACCGCCGGCGGTGACGATGTTGCCGTCCTTCAGCGCGGTGCCGGCATGGAACACCTTGCCGTCCAGGGCTGCGGCATCGGCCAGGCCTTCGATGACGTCACCCTTGGCATAGTCGCCCGGGTAGCCGCCTGCGGCCAGTACCACGCCAACGGTGGGGCGCGGGTCCCAGGTGGCTTCGACCTTGTCCAGGGCCTTGGCCAGGGCGGCCTCCACCAGCAGGACCAGGGACGATTCCAGGCGCACCATAATGGGCTGGGTTTCCGGATCGCCGAAGCGGCAGTTGAATTCGATGACCTTGGGCGCGCCGCTCTTGTCGATCATCAGACCGGCATAGAGGAAGCCGGTGTAGACGTTGCCCTCCTCGGCCATGCCGCGCACGGTCGGGTAGATGACTTCGTCCATCACGCGCTGGTGCACTTGGGCAGTGACCACCGGAGCGGGGGAATAGGCGCCCATGCCGCCGGTGTTCGGGCCGCTGTCGCCGTCGCCCACGCGCTTGTGGTCCTGGCTGGTGGCCATGGGCAGCACATTCTGGCCGTCGACCATGACGATGAAGCTGGCTTCTTCGCCATCGAGGAACTCCTCGATCACCACGCGCGAGCCGGCGTCACCGAAGGCATTGCCGGCGAGCATGTCGCGTACGGCGGCTTCGGCCTCTTCCAGGGTCATCGCGACGATCACGCCCTTGCCAGCGGCCAGGCCGTCGGCCTTGATGACGATGGGGGCGCCTTTCTCACGCAGGTAGGCCAGGGCCGGTTCTACCTCGGTGAAGTTCTGGTAGTCGGCGGTGGGGATCTTGTGGCGGGCCAGGAAGTCCTTGGTGAAGGCCTTGGAGCCTTCCAGCTGGGCAGCACCGGCGGTGGGGCCGAAGATGTCCAGGCCGCGCGAGCGGAACAGGTCGACCACGCCTTTCACCAGCGGCGCTTCCGGGCCGACGATGGTCAACTGGACGTTCTGGGCCGCGAAATCGGCCAGTTGTTCCAGGGCCAGCACGTCGATAGCGACGTTTTCGCACTTGGCTTCGGTCGCGGTGCCGGCGTTGCCCGGGGCGACGAAGACCTTCTCGACGCGCGGGTCCTGGGCCACTTTCCAGGCCAGGGCGTGTTCACGACCGCCGCTGCCGATAATGAGTACGTTCATTGAATTCTCCTTCAGGAGGCGGGCCTGGGGCCCCAACGGTGGATGAGAAGAGCGTCATCCACCCTACAAAAGCTACGAATCTTCTACGACGGACTGTAGGGGGCGCGATGGAGCGGGTAGATGCAAGGCGTCCGGTCCTTCACCCAGCGGAGTTGCCTTCTGGCAATGAGCATTGGGGAAGGGCCGGACAACGCAGCAGATGCCCGCTTCAGTGCGTCCCTGTCACTCAGTGGCGGAAGTGGCGCATGCCGGTGAACACCATCGCGATGCCGGCTTCGTCGGCGGCGGCGATGACTTCGTTGTCACGCATGGAGCCGCCCGGCTGGATCACGGCGGTGATGCCGACCTTGGCCGCATTGTCGATGCCGTCGCGGAACGGGAAGAAAGCGTCGGAAGCCATGACCGCACCCTTCACCTCAAGACCGGCATGCTCGGCCTTGATGGCGGCGATGCGGGCGGAGTTGACGCGGCTCATCTGGCCGGCGCCGACGCCGACGGTCTGACGGTTCTTGGCGTAGACGATGGCGTTGGACTTGACGAACTTGGCCACTTTCCAGGCGAAGATCAGGTCGTGGATTTCCTGCTCGCTCGGGGCGCGCTGGGTGACGATCTTCAGGTCTTCTGCCTTGATCATGCCGATGTCGCGGCTCTGTACCAGCAGGCCGCCGTTGACGCGCTTGAAGTCCCAGCCTGCGGCACGCTCAGCCGGCCATTCACCGCATTCCAGCAGGCGCACGTTGGCCTTGGCAGCGACCACTTCACGAGCGGCGGCGGAGATTTTCGGCGCGATGATGACTTCGACGAACTGGCGCTCGACGATGGCCTTGGCGGTATCAAAGTCCAGTTCGCGGTTGAAGGCGATGATGCCGCCGAAAGCGGATTCGGTGTCGGTGGCGTAGGCCAGGTCGTAGGCCTTGCGAATGCCGCCTTCGTTTTCCGGTACGACGGCCACGCCGCACGGGTTGGCGTGCTTGACGATGACGCAGGCCGGCTTGACGAAGCTCTTCACGCACTCCAGCGCAGCGTCGGTATCAGCCACGTTGTTGAAGGAGAGTTCCTTGCCCTGCAGCTGCACGGCGGTGGAGACGCTGGCCTCGCCCTTTTTCGCTTCTACATAGAACGCCGCGCTCTGGTGCGGGTTCTCGCCGTAGCGCATTTCCTGGGCCTTGACGAACTGGCTGTTGAAGGTGCGCGGGAAGGCGCTACGGCCTTCGGTGGACAGGGTGTCGCGTGCCTGGTCGATGGTGCCCAGGTAGTTGGCGATCATGCCGTCGTAGGCGGAGGTGTGCTCGAACGCCTTGAGGGCCAGGTCGAAACGCTGCGCGTAGGTCAGGCCACCAGCCTTCAGGCCTTCGAGGACGCTGGCATAGTCGCTGGCGTTGACCACGATGGCGACGTCCTTGTGGTTCTTCGCGGCGCTGCGGACCATGGTCGGACCGCCGATGTCGATGTTCTCGATGGCTGTCGGCAGGTCGCAGTCAGGCTTGGCGACAGTGGCTTCGAAGGGGTACAGGTTGACCGCGACCAGGTCGATCGGCTTGATGCCGTGCTGTTCCATCACCGCGCCATCGAGGTCGCGACGGCCAAGGATGCCGCCGTGGATCTTCGGGTGCAGGGTCTTCACGCGGCCGTCCATCATTTCCGGGAAACCGGTGTAGTCGGCGACTTCCACGGCGGCGATGCCGTTGTCCTTGAGCAGCTTGTAGGTACCGCCGGTGGAGAGGATCTCTACGCCGAGGGCAGCCAGTTCACGGGCGAACTCGACGATGCCGGTCTTGTCGGAAACGCTGATCAGGGCGCGGCGAACGGGAAGGCGGGTGGTCTGGTCGGTCATTTCGGAACCATTCGAGTGGGAGAAGATTTAGCGGTTGGGCCTGAAACCGGAAGCCGGAAGGCTGAGCGTCGGGTCTGGTTCCCGCTTCAGGCTTCCGGCTTCAGGTTCCCGCCTTTCAGAGCAGGTCGTATTGCTTGAGCTTCTTTCGCAGCGTGCCCCGGTTGAGGCCGAGCATCTCGGAAGCCTTGGTCTGGTTACCCTTGACGTAATTCATCACGGATTCCAGCAGCGGCGCTTCCACTTCGGAAAGCACCAGGTTGTACACGTCCGTGACGGCGGCGCCCTCAAGATGGGCGAAATAATTGTGCAGCGCCTTTTCGACGCTGCCGCGCAGGGTCTGGCCCTCAGCGGTAGGTGCCGTCAGGTGCTGTTTAAGGTTGGCGGTGTCGCTCACGGGTGTTGCCCCATCAAAAAAATTCTCGGTCATCGTCGTCATGCGGCCTTTTCCCCTTCGTTGTGACGCTCGGCGAAGAACTCCCGAACGTTGGCGCACTGCGCGTCCGTGGACTCCAAACGATTGAACTTGGCGCGAAACTCCCTGGCGCCCGGCAGGGTTGCCAGATACCAGCCGACATGCTTGCGGGCGATGCGAACGCCCATCTCGTCGCCGTAGAAGGCGTGCAGTGCGGCCAGGTGCTCCAGCAGTATCTGTTCCACTTCGATCAAGCCCGGCGCCGGCAGAAGTTCACCGGTCGTCAGGTAATGCGCGATCTCGCGGAATATCCAGGGTCGCCCCTGGGCCGCTCGACCGATCAGCAGGGCATCGGCACCGGTGGCGTCGAGGACCTGCCTGGCTTTCTGTGGCGAATCGATATCGCCGTTGGCAAAGACCGGAATGGACACCGCCTGCTTGATCGCAGCGATGGTGTCGTACTCGGCTTCGCCGGTGTACAGGTCTGCGCGGGTCCGGCCGTGGACGGCCAGGGCCCGGATGCCAGCCTGTTCGGCGATTTTCGCCACGTTGATGCCGTTCCTGTTCGATCGGTCCCAACCGGTGCGGATCTTCAGGGTGACGGGCACATCGACGGCCTTGACCACGGTGTTGAGGATATCGGCCACCAGGGCTTCGTCCTTCATCAGCGCCGAGCCGGCGGCCTTGTTGCAGACCTTCTTCGCCGGGCAGCCCATGTTGATATCGATGATCTGGGCACCGAGATCAACATTAGCCCTGGCCGCTTCGGCCAGCATCTCCGGATCACCGCCGGCTATCTGGACGGAACGGGGCTCCGGGTCGCCCTCGTGGAGCAGGCGCAGCCGCGACTTGCGGCTGTTCCACAGGCGCACGTCGCTGGTGACCATTTCCGATACCACCATGCCGGCGCCAAGACGGCGGCACAGCAGACGGAACGGCCGGTCGGTCACACCCGCCATGGGGGCGAGAATCACTGGATTGGGCAAGGCATAAGGGCCAATGCTAACCGCCGACATAGGTCTTCCCTGTTTGGGGCCTGCTCAGTTGAGTGCTGGGGGAGTTCGAAAAAGGGTGGGCATGATACCCGCTCTCGGTGACTGGATAAAGGCTGTTTTGAACAAATTCTGAACAGCCCTGTGCTTATCGCCGGGAGTTAGAAAACGCCTGGAGACTCCGGAATCCGGCGTCTCCAGCTTATTCGGGGGAGTGGAAGCTGAGGCTGTAGTTCACAGCCTTGGTGCCTGGGTCGAGGATGTCCAGGCTGATGTGGATAGGGGTTTGCGGAGGCATTTCCGCCTGTCCGGCCAGTTCGCCGGAAAGGTATTCGCCTGGCTTGAAGCGACGGCTGGCCAGTAATTGGCCATTGATGTCGGCAAAGCGCAGCTCCAGCAGTGGGAACGGCTGGGCGAAGGCGGCGCGGTTGTAGAGGATGGCGTCGACCACGAGGGCGCCGGAGAACTCGGGGTGGCTGCGCACCACGAGGTTGCTGCTCTTGATCAGGTCGATATCCACCTTGGAGGGCAGCTGGCAGCCGATTTCCGGGCAGATTTGCTGGAACCAGGGGCGGTACTGGTCCTGCCGGGCCAGTTCATCGAAGTGGTACCAGATGTACTGGGTGGACAGTGCGCCGATTGCGATCAGGTTCAGCAGGAACCAGCCGATCCAGCGGCCCCAGGGGCGTCTGCTTTCCTGCCAGTCCAGCTGCAGCGGCTCGTCATTCAGGTCGAGGAGGCCGTCGTCGCGGAGGGCAGGTTCGTTGCGCGAGTGTTGCAGGCGCACGGGCTCGGTAGCAGGCGGCTCGTCCAGCTCGTCGTCATCGTCGCGCAGGTCTTCGGGTTCGTCGTCGCGGGCTGAACCCAGGCTGAAGTCCGGGCCGGGCTCGTCCTCTACCAGGTCCATGGACAGGCTGGGTTCGGTGCGCTCTGCCGGAGCAGGCTTGGGCGGCTCCACTGGCGTGCGACTCACCGGCTCGGCAACTGGCTCGGCGCGCAGTTCGAAGTCAGGCCCAGCTTCGGGTTCGTGCTCGTCGTCCCGCTCGGCGGCCAGTTCCGCAGAGGGCTCCTCGGCCTCCAGCAGAGCTTCGGCCCAACCTTCATCGTGACGCGGCGTCGGTTGCGCTTCGGTCCGCACGGGTGCGGCGGGGCCCAGCAGGTCACGGGACAGGCGCTGCTCTTCCTGCTCCAGCTTGGCCAGTTCTTCGTCCAGGTCGAGGCTGTCGAGGTCCAGGTCGTCGTGAATCCACAGGGTGTCGCTACTGGCTGGCTTGACCGGCGTCGTCTGCGGTGCAACCGGCGGCTTGAGCACGGTGGCGACGCTGGGCACTGGCGCGGCCGGTGCCTGGGGTGTTGCCGGCCTGGGTGGCGCTGTCGGTGCCGCGGGCTTGGGCTTCGGGGTCGCCGGCGCTATCGCCTGGCCCTTGGCCGCCAACAGCTGCTGAGCCGCATTGAACACATGCAGACAAGCGCCACAGCGCACGGCGCCATGGGCTACGGCCAGCTGTGCGCGGCTGACGCGGAAACTGGTCTGGCAATGCGGGCACTGGGTGACGAAGCTGTCGGTCATGCGGCGATCCGGTCGAAACGAAAGGCTATTTTACTCGATCTGCTGGCTTTCAGCGGCGCACGCCACTGATGCGTACCCAGCCGTCCTTCTCTGCAGTAGGGTCGAGGTCGAAGGCGCCGGCATAGGCCGTGCGCACTTCCTCGGCCTGCTCGGCGAGGATGCCGGACAGCGCCAGGCGTCCGCCGGCTGCCACGAGGCTGGTGATCTGTGGCGCCAGCGAGACCAGCGGGCCGGCAAGGATATTCGCCACTACCACTTCGGCGGGTTTGGCTGGAAGGTCGGCCGGCAGGTAGACCGGGAAGCGCGCCGGGTCGATGCCGTTGCGCGAGGCATTGTCGCGGGAGGCTTCCAGGGCTTGCGGGTCGATGTCGGTGCCGACTGCCTGGCGCGCACCCAGGAGCAGCGCGGCGATGGCGAGGATGCCCGAGCCGCAGCCGAAATCCAGTACTTCGCAGCCGTCGAGGTCCTGGCCATCGAGCCATTCCAGGCAGAGGGCGGTGGTTGGATGCGTGCCAGTGCCGAACGCCAGGCCCGGGTCCAGCAGGAGGTTCACCGCGCCCGGCTCGGGGGCGTCGTGCCAGCTCGGTACGATCCACAGGCGGCGGCCGAAGCGCATGGGCTGGAAGTTGTCCATCCAGCTGCGTTCCCAGTCCTGGTCTTCGATGCGCTCGATCTGGTGCTCCGGTAGCGCGCCGCCGGTCAGCAGTTCCAGGTGCGCCACCAGGTTGGCTTCGTCGGTATCGGCCTCGAACAGGGCGAGCAGATGGGTATTGGACCAGAGTGGGGTGGTCCCCAGGTCCGGTTCGAAGATCGGTTGATCTTCGGCGTCCATGAAGGTTACCGAGACAGCGCCCACTTCCAGCAGGGCGTCCTCGTAGGTTTCCGCCTGTTCCGGGGTGATGGCGAGTCGAACTTGTAACCAGGGCATGACGGGACCTCTTGAAAATTCAGCGTGCACATGCGGCAGGCGCGCAAGCTTACTTGAGCACAGGCCGGAAAAACACAAGGGCCGCCATATGGCAGCCCCTGTGATCGTGGATCAGGCACCCTGAATCAGTGCTTGTCCATGCCGAGTTTCTTTTCCAGGTAGTGGATGTTGATGCCACCCTTGCAGAAACCCTTGTCGCGAGTGAGGTTGCGGTGCAGCGGGATGTTGGTCTTGATGCCGTCAACGACAATCTCGTCCAGCGCATTGCGCATGCGCGCCATGGCTTCGTCGCGGTCCTTGCCGTAGGTAATCAGCTTGCCGATCAGCGAGTCGTAGTTCGGCGGAACCGCGTAGCCGCTGTACAGGTGCGAATCGACGCGAACGCCGTTGCCGCCTGGGGCGTGGAAGTAGGTCACCTTGCCAGGGCTCGGCATGAAGTTGTCCGGGTCTTCGGCGTTGATCCGGCATTCCAGCGCATGGCCACGGATGACGACGTCGTCCTGCTTGATCGACAGCTTGTTGCCAGCGGCGATGCTGAGCATTTCCTTGACGATGTCGATGCCGGTGACCATTTCGGTGACCGGGTGCTCCACCTGCACGCGAGTGTTCATCTCGATGAAGTAGAAGCGACCGTTCTCGTAGAGGAACTCAAAGGTGCCAGCGCCGCGGTAGCCGATTTCGATGCAGGCCTGGACGCAGCGGTCCAGTACTTCGGCGCGGGCCTTCTCGTCGATACCCGGGGCTGGGGCTTCTTCCAGCACCTTCTGGTGGCGGCGCTGCAGGGAGCAGTCGCGGTCACCCAGGTGGATGGCATTGCCCTGGCCGTCGGACAGGACCTGGACTTCGACGTGGCGCGGGTTGGTGAGGAACTTCTCCAGGTAGACCATGGAGTTGCCGAACGCGGCACCGGCTTCGGTGCGGGTCAGCTTGGCCGACTTGATCAGTTCTTCTTCCTCGTACACCACGCGCATGCCGCGACCACCACCGCCACCGGCGGCCTTGATGATCACCGGGTAGCCCACTTCACGGGCGATGGCCAGCGCGGTTTCCTCGTCTTCCGGCAGCGGGCCGTCGGAGCCCGGCACGGTCGGTACGCCGGCGCGCTTCATGGCGTCCTTGGCCGATACCTTGTCGCCCATCAGGCGAATGGTGTCGGCTTTCGGGCCGATGAAGGCGAAACCGGAGTTCTCCACCTGCTCGGCGAAGTCGGCGTTCTCGGCCAGGAAGCCGTAACCCGGGTGGATAGCAGTGGCGCCGGTTACTTCGGCGGCGCTGATGATCGCCGGGATGTTCAGGTAGGACTGGGCTGCCGAAGCCGGGCCGATGCAAACGGTCTCGTCGGCCAGGGACAGGTGCATCAGCTCACGGTCGGCCGTGGAATGCACCGCCACCGTCTTGATGCCCAGTTCCTTGCAGGCGCGCAGGATGCGCAGGGCGATCTCGCCACGGTTGGCGATCAGGACTTTTTCCAACATCGCAGGCTCTCCGCGGTTCAGACGATGGTGAACAGCGGCTGGTCGTACTCAACCGGCTGACCGTTTTCCACGAGGATGGACTCGATCACGCCACTGGCTTCGGCTTCGATGTGGTTCATCATCTTCATGGCTTCGACGATGCAGAGGATGTCGCCTTTCTTCACGCTCTGGCCGACTTCGACGAAGTTGCCCGAGGTCGGGGAGGCGGCACGGTAGAAAGTGCCGACCATCGGAGAGCGCACGACGTTGCCGTTCAGCTTCGGTGCTGCCGGTGCAGCGGCTTCAGCTGCGGCGACCGGAGCGGCAGCGGCAACAGGTGCTGCTACCGGTGCCGGGGCGGCGGCGTAAACCGGCTGGGCCGCGAAGGCCTTGTTGCTGTGACGGCTGATGCGCACGGACTCTTCGCCCTCGCGGATCTCCAGTTCGTCGATACCGGACTCTTCCAGCAGTTCGATCAGTTTCTTGACTTTACGGATATCCATTAATCATCAACTCCCAAGGGGTGAGGTCAGGGGCGTTCAAGGTGTTCTAGCGCCGCGTCCAGGGCCAGGCGGTAGCCGGTGGCACCCAGACCGCAGATCACTCCTACTGCAACGTCGGAGAAGTAGGAGTGGTGGCGGAAAGGTTCCCGTTTGTGCACGTTGGACAGGTGCACTTCGATGAATGGGATGCTCACTGCGAGCAATGCGTCACGTAGGGCGACACTTGTATGCGTGAAAGCAGCAGGATTGATGATGATGAAGTCCACTCCTTCACCGCGGGCCGCATGAATCCGGTCGATGAGTTCGTACTCGGCATTGCTCTGCAGGTACATCAGGTGATGGCCGGCCTCGCGAGCGCGGCGCTCCAGGCCCTGGTTGATCTCGGCCAGGGTCGTGGCCCCGTACTTATCGGGTTCGCGGGTGCCCAGCAGGTTGAGGTTGGGGCCGTGCAGGACGAGCAGGGTGGCCATGCTGTTTGTTCCTTATTGGAGGCCAGGCGGCACTATGCCGGACAGCGGAAAAGGCTGTCCAGTTGCCGACAGTAATCGACAAGATGCCCGGTGTTTGCGGCAAATATATGACGTTGCATGCGTCAGCGCGACGCATTCGCCTGTTGCAGACGGGCGGCGAAGGCCTTGGCATCGACTTCACCTACGACACGCAGATCGGCCAATTCGTCACCCTTGCCGTTGAAGAACAGGATGGCCGGCGGCCCGAACAGCTTGTAGCGATCGAGCAGGGCGCGTTGTTCCGGATTGCTCTCGGTCATGTCGAAGCGGATAAGGCGGTAGCCGCCCAGCTGCGAGGTAACCTCCATGGCGGTAAGGACTTCACGCTCGATCACCTTGCAACTAATGCACCAGTCGGCATACCAGTCCAGCAGCAGCGGCTGGCCAGAGCCTTTGGCCTCTGCGAGGACCCCGGTGAGTTCCACCGGAGTCTTGATCGTTTGCCATGCTCCGCTGGCCGGGGCGACGGACGGCGCACCAACCAGGTGCGCACGGCCGAGCGGACGCAACGGATCGGATTCTCCCTTGAGGGCGCCCGACCAGGCAGCCACTGCGTAGACCAGCAGGACCAGTCCTGCCAGTTGACCCAGGCGCTCGCGCGGAGCCTTGGGGGTGAATTCCAGGGCGCCGAGGAACAGCGCAACGCCGCCGGCAAGCAGGCCCCAGAGGCCCAATGCCAGGGGGCCGGGCAGGACGCGTTCGAGCATCCATACCGCTACCGCCAGCAGCAGCACGCCGAAGGCATTGCGTACGCTGACCATCCACTGGCCTGCCTTGGGCAGCAGCGCACCGCCGCCGGTGGCGAACAATACCAGCGGGGCGCCCATGCCCAGGCCGAGGGCGAAGAGCTTGAGGCCGCCTCCCAGGGCGTCGCCGCTTGCACTGATATAGAGCAGGGCTCCGGCCAGCGGCGCAGAGACGCAGGGCGAGACCAGCAGGCTGGAGACCACGCCGAGCAGCGCGGCGCTCCAGATCGAGCCACCCTTGGTGCTGCCCGCCAGCGAATCCAGCGGGCCGCTGATGAAGCGCGGCAGGCGTAGTTCATAAAGGCCGAACATGGCCAACGCGAAGAGGGTGAAGAAGCCGGCGAAGGGCACCAGTACCCAGGGCGACTGCAAGCGTGCCTGCAGGTTGAGTTCGGCGCCGAACAACCCCATCAGCGCACCCAGCAGGGCAAAGCAGGCGGCCATCGGTAGGATGTAGGCCAACGAAAGCGTCAGGCCGCGTCCGCCGCCGGCCTTTCCGCGCAGTACCACGCCGGAAAGAATCGGCAGCATTGGCAGCACGCAGGGCGTGAAGGTCAGACCGAGGCCCGCGAGGAAGAACAGGGCCAGTTCGTGCCAGCCCCAGCCCGTGCCGGCGGTGCTGCTGCCCAAGGAGTCAATGCCGCTGCTGGCGCCACCCTCAGCCAGTTTGATGACCTCGGTCTCTGGCGGATAGCACAGGCCCTTGTCGGCGCACCCCTGGTAAGTCACTCGCAACTCGGTGGGGGCCTTGCGTGACGGGTCCACCGGCAGGTTGACGTCGGTGACGCCGTAGTACACCTCGACGTCGCCGAAGTACTCGTCGGTCTTGTGCTTGCCGGCCGGCAGCACGGGCTGGCCCAGGCCGCTGTCGGCGGGCTCTGCGCGGAACTGGAAGCGGTGACGATAAAGGTAATAACCCTCGGCATTGGTGAAGCGCAGCTTCACCGAGGTGGGGCTGCTTTCCACGAGGCTGAGGCGGAAGGCCTCGCGAACCGGCAGGAAGTCTCCGCTGTTATTGAGGGAGGCACCCAGGGTCGGGCTCGGGCGGTTGTCCAGCAACCCTGCGGCGGCGGGCAGGGCCACCAGCAGAAAGATCAGGCTCAGCAGACGGCGCATGGAGGTCTCTTGGGGCGGAAAACGCTCGCATCATAACGGACCTCGACGGCTTCCTGCAGGCTCCGGGCTGTAAGCGGTTTTGTCCTCAGGGCGAAAGGTCGTGCGGACGGTGCCTATAGGCATGATGGACTTCTGTGCGCCACGCGGAATCGTCGGGCGATTGAATGGGCGCGACAATAGGTCGCGCCGTTTCGTCAGACGCGGAAGGCCTGCACGGCCGTGTGCAATTCACCCCCCAGGCGCAGCAGGCGTTCGCCTTGGCTGCGGCTTTCGTCAATGCGCGCGAGGTTGCTGCCGCCGAGCTGGTGGATCTGTTCGCTGTGGTCGCGGATTTCGCTGACTGCGCCGCTCTGCTGGGCAGTGGCGTCGGCAATCCGTTCGGCCATGCTGGCGATCGTGCGAATCGCACTGACCACTTCCACCAGTGCGCCGTCGGCGGCGGCGGCCTGTTCGGCGCTGGCTTCGGCATGTTCGACCTGGATACGCATGGCGTCGACCGATTGCCGTGCAGCCTGCTGGAGGCGAGCGATCAGCTGCTGGATTTCAGCCGTGGCCCCCGCAGTGCGCTGGGAAAGGGAGCGCACTTCCTCGGCGACCACTGCGAAGCCGCGGCCCATTTCACCCGCCCGAGCGGCCTCGATGGCGGCGTTGAGCGCCAGCAGGTTGGTCTGCTCGGCGATGCCACGGATCACCGTCAGCACCTTGTCGATGGTTTCGGTCTCTTCCGCCAGGCGCTCCACGGCCTGGGCGTTGTTCTGCACTTCGCCCACCAGTTGGTGAAGTCCGGCCAGGCTCTGGTCGATCACGCTCTGGCCCTGTTCCACGGCCAGACCGGCATCGCGGCTGGCATCGGCGGCCAGGCTGGCATCGCCGGCCACCTGTTGGATAGTGTTTTCCAGTTCGCCCAGGGCATCGCGGATCTGTGCGGTGCCGCCCGCCTGGTCCTCGGCGCCGGCGTGGAGTCCGTTGTTCAGCTCGGCCAGGGTGCTGCTGCTGCCGGCGACTTTCTCGGCGTGCTGGCGAATGGTGCCCACCAGTTCGCCGAGATAGTCGCGCAGGCGATTGAGCGAGTCTTCGATGCGACGCAGGTCGAGCGTGCGGGAGCCCAGGGCTATGGGGCGGCTGAAATCGCCGGCGGCCCAGGCTCCCAGGGCGCTGACCAGACGCCCGAGCACCTGGGTCAGGCGGCGCTGGATGCGGTCGATGCACAGGGCGATGAGCAGAATCAGGCCGATCATCAGGCCTTGCATGACCCGCACTTCAGCCTGGATGCGACCGTGTTCGGCACGCACTTCGGGCTCCAGGGCGGCCAGTGCGGTTTGCAGGGCATCCACGCGCTGGGTGGTGGCAGCGGCGAGTTCGCTGCGCCGCTGGATCAGGTCGCGGGTGCGCGCCAGTTCGCCCGGATAACGCTTGAGCAGACCGGCCAGTTCACGCTTGAGGGCGATGCCGCGATCTTCGGTCTGGCTGGTTTCATTGCTGCTTTCCAGGCCCATCATCGCGGCGAAGTCATCGGCGGCCGAATTGCTGCTGTCGGCCACGCCGAGCAGGGGCAGTTGGTCCAGCCGGGCGCTGTCACGACCGAGTGCCTCCAGTTCGCGCTCGACGTCGGCGGCCAGTTCGTCGCGCCCGCTGGCCACCAGCTTCGCGCGGGCCTGGCTGAGGCGGTTGAGGTGCTGGGCGGCGGCGAACAAGGGGGCTCGATAATCGCTGGCAGGCGGCGAGCTGGCGGAGTCGGCGTACTGGGCGAGCTGGTCGAGGGAGCCGGCGATTTCCCGCTCGGCCTGGATCAGCAGGCCCTGGGGATCACCTGCCAGCTTGCCGGCTGCGAGCAGTTCGTCGCGCGTGAATTCGCGCAGCTCAACAAAGCTGGGGAGCAGGTCCTGGGTCAGTTCGCTCGGGAGCTGGGCGAGGCGTTGCTCCAGGCTGTCGATGCCCTGGGCGGCGGCACTGTGACGCAACGCATCGCCGCTGTTGAGGTAGGCCTGAACGTTGTCCACCACCTCACCCTGGAAACGCTGGGCCAGGTCCAGGTACTGCTCCATGAGTTGATAGGGGCGTTCAAGTGCCCGCTGCGACCACCAGAGCGTGGCTCCCAATGCCAGGCACACGGTGACCAGCAGCAAGGTAATGAGGTTGGTGAGCAGTTTCAGGCGCATCGCGTCCTCGACAGACAGCTGAGGGGATGGCTAGATGATATTGCTGTTTGGTGACAGTCCCGTGACGACGGTTCTCAGTCGCGGTGCAGCTCAACCCGATTACGACCGCCGTGCTTGGCGCAATAGAGCGCTTCGTCCGCCTGCTTGGACAGCTGGTTGATATCGAGGTCGTCATGCAGTTGGGCAATACCGCAGCTGAAAGTGCAGGACAGGTCGTGGGGCTGGGCCGGGTAGCGGATCTCCGCGAAGCGCCGGCGGATTTCCTCCAGCACGCGATGGGCCGCGTCGAGATCGGTATCCGGCAGGACCACCGCGAATTCCTCGCCACCGTAGCGGCCGATATGGTCGGTCTTGCGCAGGCGCTGCTTGAGGAACAGCGCAAGGCTCTTGATCACCCGGTCGCCCATGGGATGGCCATAGGTGTCGTTGACCTTCTTGAAGTGATCGATATCGAGCATGGCGAAGCACAGCGGCTTGCCTTCCCGGCGGGCGCGGGAGCAGGCGTCCTCCAGCAGTTGCAGCGTATGGGTGTGATTGAACAGCCCGGTGAGGCTGTCGCGCACCATGCGTGCCTTCAGGCTGCGAGCCCGCTTGGCGCGAGTACGGACCGTCGCGATCAGGTGGCGCGGCTTGATCGGCTTGGTCAGAAAGTCGTCGCCGCCTTCGCTCATCGCATCCAGCTGTTTGTTGAGGTCATCCTCCGCCGACAGGTAGATGATCGGCACGCTTACATAGCGCTCGTGCTGGCGAATCACCTTGGCCAGCTCGGTACCCAGGCATTCGGGCATGTACATGTCGAGGATGATCAGGTCCGGCTGGAATTCGGCCAGGGCCAGCAGGGTCTTCACCGGCTCGGTGATGACGCGGGTGACGATGCCGGCGGAGTTGAGGATCAGCTCGGTGTGGGTGGCCTGGGCGCGGGAGTCGTCCACCACCAGCACCTTGAAGGGATCGTAGTGGGCGGTGCGGGTCAGGGTTTCCAGTTTTTCCAGCAGGCTGGAGGCATCCAGGGCGCCGGTGAAAAATTCCTGGCCGCCGGCACGCACTGCTGCCAGGCGCGTTGGTGCATCCGCTTCTTCATGGCTGAAGAAAATGATCGGCAGCTTCTGCTCCAGCCCTTGCTGGGCTTCGCGTGCCAGATCCAGGCCCTTGCCGGGGCCGGAAAAGTCTACTTCCAGCACGATCGCAGCCGGATGCCGTTCGGCCATGGCCGAGCGGAAGGCGTTGGCGCTCTCGCAGAGCTGGGCGTTGAGGCCGAAGAACTCCAGTTGCTGGGTCAGGCGTTCGGCACGGTCCTCGCTTTGCAGAGCCAGGTACACCGGCTTGCGCAAGGGCGGAAGGAAGGTCTGCTCGAACTGGTCGCCATGCCGCAACCCGGTGCGCGACAGGCGCTGCATCAACAGGCTGAGTTCGGTGATCAGGTCGCTGGACAGCCGGCCGCGATTCTCTTCCACGCCACGCAAGCATCTGCCAATGGCCACGGCCAGGCGCGTGTGCTCCGGCTGTTCGAAGCGTTCGGCGTAGCGCTGCAGGTTGAGGCTGGCCTCGGCCAGCTCGGTCATGCAGGCCGTGCTCCACTCGCTGCGTTGCAGGCGCTGCCAGATCTCCAGAACATGCCGCGCCTGGTTGATTACTCGCTGGGCGAAGTGGTTCTTGAGTCGGTCGCGGCTGGGATCTTCGTGCTCGGTCATGGCCGGGGATGTCGCCTGGAGACGATCTAGATGATGGCGCCATGCTATCACCTTGTAGGCGGTACGCCAGTGCCATCTGTCCCGATTTTGCGGGGTACGTCAGGTAAATACCGTCAGCAAGTCGCCAAGGACCCGGAAACACCGCGTGCACCGGCGGTTGGTTTGGTTCGCGGGCACTGCGCCGCGCCTGCGCATCACTTATAGTGCAGGACTTGGCCGCAACGCTCCGGGCGTAACGCGGTCGAACCTATCCGTGCTGATCGAAATTCGAAGGACACTGCCATGCTGGACTGGAAGAAGCGTATGGGCGATGCGCGTGAGCGCGTCGATGATTCGGTTGACGATGTACGCAGCTACCTCGGTGGCATCTGGCTGAGTCGTGCCCTTGGCAGCCTGCTGGCGATCTACCTGCTCGCCTGTGTCGTGGTGGGTTGGTACTGGAGCAGCGAGCCCGATCTCTTCCCAGTGCAGCAGAACGCCCAGGCAGCCGCCGAGCGTGCCGGCCGGCAGATGGTCAGTGGCTACACCACCGTGGAAACCCTGAAGACCGTGGGGCAGACCCTGCTCGACAAGAGCGGCGGTTACCTCTCCAACGACCTCGCCCCACCCGGCCTCTGGCTGGACAATATGCCCAGCTGGGAATACGGCGTACTGGTGCAGGTGCGCGACCTGTCCCGCGCCCTGCGTAAGGACTTCGCCCGCTCCCAGTCGCAGTCCACCGAGGATCCGGACCTGGCCAAGGCCGAGCCGCGCTTCAACTTCGACAACAAGAGCTGGGCGCTGCCCGCGTCCGAGTCCGAGTACAAGGAAGGCATCCGTTCGCTGGACCGCTACCTGGCGCGCCTGTCCGATCCCAAGCAACCCAGCGCACAGTTCTATACCCGTGCCGACAACCTGAACAACTGGTTGGGCGACGTCGCCACTCGCCTCGGTTCGCTGTCCCAGCGCCTGTCCGCCAGCGTTGGCCGGGTGCGCTTGAACACCGACATCAGCCCGGAAGCCGCCGCCGCCACCGGCAAGGTGCCGGAGGTGAGCGAGGAGATCGTCGAGACGCCCTGGCTGCAGATCGACAACGTCTTCTATGAAGCCCGCGGCCAGGCCTGGGCGCTGTCCCACATCCTGCGCGCCATCGAAGTCGACTTCGCCGACGTGCTGGCGAAGAAGAACGCCACCATCAGCGTGCGCCAGATCATCCGTGAACTGGAGGCCGCCCAGGAGCCCCTGTGGAGCCCGATGGTGCTCAACGGCAGCGGCTACGGCGTGCTGGCCAACCACTCGCTGGTGATGGCCAACTACATCTCCCGTGCCAACGCCGCTGTAATCGACCTCCGTCAGTTGCTGGAGCAGGGCTGATGGCCATGGACGATCGCGAGGCGGCCCATCGCGCCGCCTCCGACGCCGAGCAAGTGGCCTGGGTCGATGAGCAGGATCGCCCCCTCGGCGGCCTGCCCCGCGCCCAGCTGAGAGAGCGCGGATTGATTTCCCGAGGCACGTTCATTCTCCTGTTCAACTCCGCCGGCCAGCTCTGCGTGCATCGCCGCACGCTGAGCAAGGCGCTTTATCCGGGCTACTGGGATGTGGCTGCCGGCGGCATGGTGCAGGAAGGTGAGGGCTACGCCGAATCGGCGGCCCGTGAGCTGGAAGAAGAGCTCGGCGTTGGCGGGGTTTCGCTGCGCGAGCATGGCCGCTTCTATTTCGACGAGCCGGGCAATCGTCTCTGGGGCGCGGTGTTCTCCGTCGTCTCCGATGCACCGCTGAAGTTGCAGCCGGAAGAGGTGATGGAGGCACGCTTCATGTCGGTGGATGAGGCGCTTTCCCTGACTCCTTGCTGCCCGGACTCCCTCAAGGCGTTACAGCTTTACCTGGCATCACATACGTGAATGCTCCGGTAGGAGCCCGCTTGCTGGCGAACCCTTCGCGAGCAAGCTCGCTCCTACCAGGGGGGGGTAGTCGTTCCCGCTTGGCCAAAGGCCCGCCCCAAACCCGCGTCAGGCGTGGGTTTGTGCAGAATCTCGGACCCTTCCGTGCGGGATGCTGCACGAGGTCGCCAATCTGTCGATCAATGGCGCATTTTCGTACTTAGCATTCGCTGCGAATGCTGATAAATTTCGCCGCCTTTCAAGCCCGGCCACATACCGGGTGCGCTGCCCCTGCCAGAGTGGGGCTTCGCGGTCGGCTCCCCGCCGACCAGTCGCTATCCTGACCCCTACGAGGAAAGCCGGTGGTCAAGAAAGCTTCGTCCTTTGCCGCCCTGGGCGGCCTGGTGTACTCCACCGACAGCGGCCGGCATTGCCCGGATTGCCGCCAACCCATCGATGCGTGCATCTGCAAGCAAGCCGTCGTGCCTGCTGGCGATGGCATTGCCCGCGTGCGCCGTGAAACCAAGGGTCGTGGCGGCAAGACCGTCACCTCCGTCAGCGGCGTGCCGCTGGCCGAGGACGCCCTGAAGGAGTTGGCTACCGCGCTCAAGCGTCGCTGCGGGACGGGTGGAGCCTTGAAGGACGGCGTGATCGAGATCCAGGGCGACCACGTGGACCTGTTGCTTGAAGAACTCGCCAAGCGCGGCTTCAAGGCCAAGAAATCCGGCGGCTGAGCCACGGCTTTCTAAACTGACCGTCAGAGCAGCGGTCAACACTCCAACGTCACACGACCGAATTAACCTGTCCAAGCCCCCGGCATGATCCGGCGGGCATGGCGCTTTTCTATCCCATAGGGGGAAACCGATGTCTGCACGACGCACGCGCAAGGACGATGGCACTAGCTGGACCGTGGCCGACAGCCGCAGTGTCTATGGTATTCGCCATTGGGGGGCCGGCTATTTCGCAATCAACGAAGCGGGCCGCGTCGAAGTGCGCCCGCGTGGAGCCGGCAGCGAGCCGGTGGACTTCTACGACATCGTCGGCGACCTGCGCGAAGCGGGCCTGTCCCTGCCGCTGCTGGTGCGCTTCCCGGATATCCTGCAGGACCGCGTGCGCCAACTGACCGGTGCGTTCGATGCCAACATCGAGCGACTGGAGTATCAAAGCCGCTACACCGCCCTGTACCCGATCAAGGTCAACCAGCAGGAAGCGGTGGTGGAAAACATCATCGCTACCCAGAACGTTTCCATCGGCCTAGAGGCAGGCTCCAAGCCCGAGCTGCTGGCCGTACTGGCACTGGCGCCCAAGGGCGGCACCATCGTCTGCAACGGCTACAAGGACCGAGAGTTCATTCGTCTCGCGTTGATGGGCCAGAAGCTCGGCCACAACGTCTTCATCGTCATCGAGAAGGAAGCCGAGGTGGAGTACGTCATCGACGTCGCCGCCGAGCTCAAGGTCGCGCCTCAGGTGGGCCTGCGCGTGCGGCTGTCGTCCCTGGCCTCGTCCAAGTGGGCCGACACCGGTGGCGAGAAATCCAAGTTCGGTCTTTCCGCCGCGCAGATCCTTTCGGTGGTGGAACGCTTCCGCAAGGCCGGCCTGGATCAGGGCGTGCGCCTGCTGCACTTCCACATGGGCTCGCAGATCGCCAACCTCGCCGACTACCAGCACGGTTTCAAGGAAGCCATCCGTTACTACGCGGAGCTGCGCAACCTCGGCCTGCCGGTCGACCACATCGACGTCGGCGGTGGCCTCGGCGTGGACTACGACGGCACCCACTCGCGCAACGCCAGCTCCATCAACTACGACATGGACGATTACGCCGGCGTGGTGGTGGGCATGCTCAAGGAGTTCTGCGACGCCCAGGGCCTGCCGCACCCGCATATCTTCTCCGAGAGCGGCCGCGCCATGACTGCGCACCACGCCGTGCTGGTGATGCAGGTGACCGACGTCGAGCGCCACAATGACGCCGTGCCGCAAATCGACAACGCTGCCGAACAGCCGGAGATCGTGCGCTGGCTGATGGACATGCTCGGCCCAACCGATGCCGAGATGGTCACCGAGACCTACTGGCGTGCCACTCACTACATGGGGGATGCTGCTACTCAGTACGCCGAGGGCAAACTGACCCTCGCCGAGAAGGCCCTCGCCGAGCAGACCTACTTCGCCATCTGCCGTCGCCTGCACAATCAGCTCAAGGCGCGCCAGCGTTCCCATCGCCAGGTGCTCGACGAGCTGAACGACAAGCTCGCGGAGAAGTACATCTGCAACTTCTCGGTGTTCCAGAGCCTGCCGGACACCTGGGCTATCGGCCAGGTACTGCCGATCATCCCGCTGCATCGCCTTGACGAGGAACCGCTGCGCCGCGCTGTGCTGCAGGACCTGACCTGCGACTCCGACGGCAAGATCAACCAGTACGTCGACGAGCAGAGCATCGAGACCAGCATGCCGGTGCATGACGTGCGCGAAGGCGAGGACTACCTGCTGGGCGTATTCCTGGTGGGCGCCTACCAGGAAATCCTCGGCGACATGCACAACCTGTTCGGCGACACCGACTCGGTGAACGTCTACCAGCACGACGACGGCAGCGTTTACCACGCCGGTATCGAAACCCATGACACCATCGAAGACATGTTGCGCTACGTGCACCTGTCGCCCGAGGAGTTGATGGCCCTGTATCGCGACAAGGTATCCAGCGCCAAGCTGAGCCCACGCGAGCGTACCCAGTACGTTGACGCCCTGCGTCTGGGGCTGACCCGCTCCTCCTATCTGTCTTCCTGATAGGTGTGAAGCGACCCGTAGGTTGGTGCAGGGCGAAGCGAAGCCCAACATCTCCGCTGCGCGTCGTGAACAGGCTCACTGATGAATGAAAAAGCCCGGCTATGTGCCGGGCTTTTTCATGGACGCCAATCTGCGCACACCCGACAAAACCCCTGGCAAAATTCCCGATCCGGCGCTTTCATCCTTGCGAGCATTTCTCAACTTGTCGGGAGCTTTGCCAATGCCACGCGTCCTTCTGCTCGAATGCAGCCCCAATGACCAGGCCTCGCCCGGCGGCCAACTGGCCCGGGAAATGGCCCGGCGCATCCATCCAAAGGCCGAGGTGATCGTCCGTAACCTGGTGCGTGAACCGCTGCCGCCCCTTTGTGCGGGTTACGCCGAAGCGGTGGTGGGCAAGTCGGATTGCGCGGACGAGCACTTCGCCATTTCCGAGCAGTTGATCGGCGAGCTGGAGCGCAGCCATTACCTGCTGATCTCCACACCGATGCACAACTACATGGTGCCGGCGGCGCTGAAACTCTGGCTGGATTACGTCGTGCGCATCCGTCGCACCTTCGAGATCCACAACGGCCAGCGCGAGGGTTTGCTGGAGGACCGGCCAACTTTCGTGGTGTTGAGTTCCGGCGGGCACTACCTGGGCGCCAAGGCCAAGCAGATGGATTTCCTCTCGCCCTACCTGCGCCATGTGCTGGGCATCATCGGCCTGCACCATGTGGAGTACATCCACCTGCAGGGCCTGGCCGACGGCGACGAAGCGGTGGCCGCTGCCCTGCAGCAAGCGCGGGAGCGCCTTTCGTTCAATCCGGTCTTCGCCCCCGAACCCTTCCCGGATGTGGTGCTGTAGGGGCGGAGACGCCACTCACCTCCAGCGCACCCTGCGGGGAGCCAGGCGCCGCATCAGCCTCAGTTGCCGATCACGCCATAGCCGCGCGCCATCAGCACCGCGAACAGCGGCATCAGCAGCGCCAGCAACAGCTCCAGGCGGATAACCATGATCACCGCCTTGGCCTTGCCGGGGCTGACCTCAGGTACCTGGCCGGCTTTCAGTGCATTGCGCCAGTTGAGGAAAACGAAAGTGGGGAAGCCTGAAAGCAGGGCGATCAGTGCGAACAGGCCCATCTTCGCGTGAAACATCGAGTTGTTCAGGTAGTAGTCCACGCCCTTGTCGTACCAGAAAACCCGCGCCAGGCCGGTGACCAGCACTGCGCCGGCGGCCACGCCATAGGTCATGTCGACGCGCACCAGGCTGCGGGCGCGCTCCAGGTCGAGCGGCAACTTGAACAGACGGTGCTCCAGGGTGAGCAGGGCGAACAGCACGAAAATCGACAGGAAATGCAGGTAAGCGGCGACAGCTTGTCCCATGGTTACTCCTCAGGTCATCAGGTCAGTTGTGGTTATGGTCATCCTTGCCGGGCGAGGTACTCCACCCGGTTGCGGCCATTCTGCTTGGCCAGGTACAGCCCGCGGTCGGCCCGATCCAGCACGTTGGCCTGGGTGTCACCGGCCTGCACCAGGGTTGCGCCGAAGCTGGCGGTCTGCGCCAGGGCTAATCCTTCCAGGGCGATGGGGTCCTGCTCGATGGCGCGGCGGAGGCGCTCGGCCACCTGCATCAGTTCCGCCTCTTCGTGCACGGCCACCAGGGCGACGAACTCTTCGCCTCCCAGGCGTGCCAGTAGGTCCTGGGGTCGCAGCGCCGCGCTCATGCGTCGGGCGCTTTCCCATAGCACCTGGTCGCCAGCGGCGTGGCCATGCTGGTCATTTACCTTCTTGAAGTGGTCCAGGTCGCAGTAGATCACGCCCAGACGCAGATCGCTGCCCAGCAGTTTGGCCTGTTCCAGCGGGAAGAGCTGATTGAAGCCGCTGCGGTTCCACAGCTGGGTCAGCGGGTCCACCTGGGCCTTGCGCTGCTCACGGTTCACCGCCTCGCGCAGGTGAAGGGTCTGCTGGCTGAGCATGCGCATTTGCAGATAGCCCTGGGCGAGGGTGGCCAGGTCGTGCAGGCGGGTGCGGTCGAAACGGCTGAACGGGCGGGGTGTCGGGTCCAGCAGGCAAAGCGTGCCGATGGGCTGGCCGTCGCTGGAGTAAATCGGCTGTCCGGCATAGAAGCGCAGGTAAGGCGGGCCAAGCACCAGCGGATTGTCCGCAAAGCGGGGGTCGCGCCGGGCATCTTCCACCAGTAGCAGGTCGTCCTGGAGAATCGCGTGGCCGCAGAAGGAAATGTTCCGCGGCGTTTCGCTTGCCTCCAGACCAATGCGGGCCTTGAACCACTGGCGGTCGCGGTCGATCAGGCTGATCAGCACAGTGGCCACGTTGAACAGGTCGCGGGTCAGGCGTACCAAGGTATCCAGGTAGTGTTCGGCGGGCGTGTCGAGCACTTCCAGGTTCTGCAGGGCCAGCAAACGGCGTTTTTCGTCGGGGTGGCATGGGGCGGCCAGCATGTCTTCTTCTCCTTATCCATGAGGGCGGGCGAACCAAGCGTCGTGCTTCTGCAGACGCCAGGCAGCGGCGCCGAGGCTGACCCCGCGTAACGCCATGAAGGCGAGGAAGGCCAGCCAGAGTCCGTGGTTGCCGAGAAACTGTAGCCCCCAACCCAACGGCAGGCTAAGGGTGACTGCCAGCAGCATGGCGTCGCGCATTTCGCGAGCCCGCGTGGCACCGATGAAAAGACCGTCCAGCAGGTAGCTCCAGACCGCGATCAGCGGCAACAGCGCCAGATAGGGCAGGTAGGTGTGCGCGACTTCCCGTACTGCCGCGATATCGCTTTGCATGTCGATGAACAACCCGCCAGCGACGGCGAAGAACAGCACGAAGGCCAGGCTTGCCAGCAGCGACCAGCCGCCGGCCACCAGCAACGAACGGCGCAATGCCCGGCGATCACCGGCGCCGATGGCGTGGCCGCACAGGGCCTCGACCGCGTGAGCCAGGCCATCCAGGGCGTAAGCGGTGACCAGCAGGCCGTTGAGCAGCAGGGCGTTTGCCGCCACCGTTGCATCGCCCATCCGCGTGCCCTGCACGGTCAGCAGGAAGAACACCAGCTGCAGCGCCAGGGAGCGGATGAAAATGTCGCGGTTCACCGCCAGCAGTGGCCGCCAGTTGCGCCACAGCTTCAGCGCAGGCCAGCCGATGCGTCCGGGATAACGCAGCAGGGCGCCGCGAGTAAGCGCAAGCCCGATCAGCGCGCCGCTCCATTCGGCGATCACTGCCGCCCGTGCCGCGCCGGCTACACCCCAGTCCAGACCGAGGACGAACCACAGCGCCAGGGCGATGTTGGCGAGGTTGGTTCCCAGCAGGATGGCCAGCGGCGCGCGGGCGTTCTGGGTGCCGAGGAACCAGCCGACCAGGGCATAGTTGGCCAGCGCCGCCGGAAGACCGAGCAGGCGCAGGTGGAAGAACTCGCGGGTCAGCGTGTCCAGCTCGGTGGATGGGTTCATCAACTTCAGGGCCAGGTCGCTGAAGGGCACCGCCAGCAGGCCCAGCAGCAGCGCCAGCCCTAGCGCCATGCCCAGCCCCTGCAGCAACACCTGGCGCAAGGTGCCACCGTCCGCACGGCCGGCGGCCTGGGCGGCGAACCCGGTGGTGCCCATGCGCAGGAAGCCCAGCACGCCGAGCAGCAGCATGTACAACGTGCTGCCCACTGCCACTGCAGCCAACTGGTGGGCGTGGGGCAGGTGGCCAACCACTGTGCTGTCCACCAGGGCGACCAGGGGCACGGAAATGTTCGAGAGGATCATCGGGGCAGCCAGTGCCCAGACTTTTCGATGGGTCGGGGTGTGCCGCCAGGCGTCGAGGAACAGGCTCATGCAGGGCTCCAGTCAGGCCGCGCAGTATAGCGGCGCGACGTTTCGTGAGGCGCATCGCTCCTGCCGTCATCCGGATGCCACCGGAGCGCCGGGCTGGTCTATAGTTCGCCGCCTATACGCACTCCCCATCGAGAGCCTGCCATGCCGAAGAAAGGACTACTTCTGGCCGTGGTGCTGAGCCTGCTCAGCGCCTGCGATTCCTCCACCCCCGAGCAAGCGGCGAGCAAGTCGCCACCTGCCGAAATCGAGCAGGCAGCGCGCCCGGCCGTCGACACCGCGGCCCTGGCCAAGCGCTACGCCGGCCGTGAGCTGAAGGTGATCGATGTGTCCGAAGTGCAGCTCGACGGCGCCAGTGCGCTGTCGGTGACCTTCTCTGTGCCGCTGGACCCGGAGCAGACGTTCGCCGAGCGCCTGCACCTGGTGGACAGCAAGGACGGCAAGGTGGACGGCGCCTGGGAGCTCTCCGACAACCTGATGGAGCTGCGCCTGCGTCACCTGGAGCCCAAGCGCAAGCTGGTGCTGACCATCGACCCCGGCCTGCGTGCGGTGAACGACGCGCGTCTCGCCGACGAACACATCACCCGCCTGGAAACCCGCGACCTGCAAGCGACCGTCGGCTTCGCCAGCCGTGGTTCGCTGCTGCCCACGCGCCTCGCCGAAGGCCTGCCGGTGATCGCGCTGAACGTCGACAAGGTGGATGTGGACTTCTTCCGCGTGAAGTCCGAATCCCTGCCGGGCTTCCTCGCCCGCTGGGGCAAGCGCGGCGCCCTGGATGTGTGGGAGGCTCGCGAGCTGCTGAAGATGGCCGACCTGGTCTACACCGGTCGCTTCGATCTCAAGCCCGCGCGCAATACACGCGAGACCCTGCTGCTACCCATCGCCAACCTCGAGCCGATGAAGCAACCGGGTGTCTACCTGGCGGTGATGAAAGAGTCAGGCAGCTACGCCTATTCCAACCCGGCGACGCTTTTCACCCTGAGTGACATCGGCCTTTCCGCCCACCGCTACAGCGACCGCCTGGATGTTTTCACCCAGGCCCTGGAAGGTGGCGCCGCGCAAGCCGATATCGCCCTGGAGCTGCTGGACGGCGAGGGGCGCGTGCTGGCCGAAGGCAAGACCGACGGCAAGGGTCACGCCGAAATCCCCCTGGCGCCCAAGGCCGAGGTACTGATCGCCCGCAAGGACGAGCAGACCAGCTTGTTGCGCCTGTCCGCACCCGCGCTGGATCTGGCCGAGTTCGACATCGCCGGTCCGGCCAGCCACGCCCTGCAGTTCTTCGTCTTCGGCCCGCGCGACCTCTATCGTCCGGGTGAGACCGTGCTGCTCAATGCGCTGCTGCGCGATGCCGATGGCCGGGCGGTGAAGGACCAGCCCGTCACCGTCGAAGTACGCCGCCCCGATGAACAGGTCAGCCGCCGCTTCGTCTGGGAAGCCGGAGAGGGCGGTTTCTACCAGTACCAGTTGCCGCTCGCCGCCGAGGCGCCTACCGGCCGCTGGCAACTGTTGTTCGACCTGGGGGATGGCAAGCCGCAGCTCTACGAATTCCTCGTGGAAGACTTCCTGCCCGAGCGCATGGCGCTGGAACTCAAGGGCAGCGACCAGCCCTTCGCGCCCACTGATAATGCCCGCTTCCAGGTCAGTGGCCGCTACCTCTATGGCGCGCCGGCCTCGGGCAACCGCCTGACTGGCCAGCTCTATGTGCGACCGCTGCGCGAAGCGGTGAAGGCGCTGCCCGGCTACCAGTTCGGATCGGTGACCGAGGGCGAACTGGCGCAGGACATCGAGGTGGACGAAACCCAGCTCGATGCCGACGGCAAGACCGAACTGAGCATCGACACCCGCTGGGCCGAGGCCAAATCGCCCTTGCAACTGATCCTCCAGGCCAGCCTGCAGGAATCCGGCGGCCGCCCGATCACCCGTCGCCTGGTGCAGCCTGTGTGGCCGGCCGATCGCCTGCCGGGCGTGCGTGCATTGTTCGATGGTGAGGAGACCGATGCCGACAGCGTGGCCGAGTTCGAGCTGCTGGTCGCCGACCCCGAAGGCAACAAACTGGCCGCTGACAACGTCAAGGTGCGCCTGGTGCGCGAGCGTCGCGACTACTACTGGAACTACTCCGAGAGCGACGGCTGGACCTACCACTACAACGAGAAGTACCTGAACCTCTCCGAAGAGCAGGTGCAGGTAGCGGCCGGCGGTACTGCGAAGGTCAGCTTCCCGGTGGAGTGGGGCCCCTATCGCGTGGAGGTGGAAGACCCGGCCACCGGTATCACCAGCAGCCTGCGCTTCTGGGCCGGCTACCGCTGGCAGGACAACGCCGAAGGCGGCGCGGTACGGCCCGACCAGGTGAAACTGGCGCTGGACAAGCCGGGCTATGCCGCTGGAGACACCGCCAAGGTCACTGTTACGCCGCCCAGCGCGGGTAGCGGTTACCTGTTGGTGGAATCCGCCGAGGGCCCGCTGTGGTGGCAACCCATCGACGTGCCCGCCGAAGGCAAGAGCTTCGACATTCCGGTCGCCAAGGAGTGGGCGCGCCACGACCTCTATGTCAGCGCCCTGGTGATCCGCCCCGGCGAGCGCAAGGCCAGTGTCACGCCCAAGCGCGCCGTGGGCCTGCTGCACCTGCCGCTGGAACGGGCACCGCGCAAGCTGGCGCTGACGCTCAGCGCGCCGGAGAAGATGCGGCCCAAGCAGCCACTGAAGATCCAGGTGCAGGCGAAGAACGCCGATGGCAGCGTGCCGAAGTCGGTGAACGTTCTGGTGGCCGCGGTGGACGTGGGCATCCTCAATATCACCAGCTATGCCACGCCCGATCCCTTCGCCAGCCTGTTCGGCCGCAAGGCCTACGGCGCCGACCAGCTCGACGTCTACGGCCAACTGATCGAAGCCGGACAGGGCCGCCTGGCGAGCATGGCCTTCGGTGGCGACGCGGCGCTGGCCGGTGGCGGTAAGCGCCCGCAGACCAGCGTCACCATAGTCGCCCTGCAGAGTGCGCCGGTCACCCTGGATGATCAGGGGCAGGGCGAAATCAGCGTCGACATTCCCGACTTCAATGGTGAGCTGCGCCTGATGGCCCAGGCCTGGACCGACGAGCGCTACGGCATGGCCGAGGCGAAGACGGTGGTGGCTGCGCCGCTGGTGGCGGAACTCGCTGCGCCGCGTTTCCTCGCCGGTGGCGACCAGACCACCCTGGCGCTGGACCTCACCAACCTCTCCGGCAAACCCCAGCGGCTGGACATCGAGCTGGAAAGTGCCGGCCAACTGGACCTCACCCAGAGCGGCGGTACCCAGGCCGTGCCGGTGCAGCTCGCCGACGGCCAGCGCACCACCCTGCGTATCCCCGTGCGTGCCGTAGGTGGCTATGGCCAGGGTCAGTTCAAGGTGACAGTGAATGGACTGGAGCTTCCTGGCGAGAACCTGCCGCCGTTCAGCCGTGAATGGACGCTCGGCGTGCGACCGGCCTATCCGGCCCAGCTCAAGCAGTTCCGTGCGGTGCTCAAGGGCGATAGCTGGAGCCTGCCGGCTGGAACCCTGGATGCCTACGAACCCGATGGCCGCGAGGCCCTGCTGCAGCTTTCCAGTCGCCCGCCGCTGAACCTCGGCGAACAGGTCCGCGCGCTCAAGGCCTATCCCTACGGTTGTGCCGAACAGACCACCAGCGGACTGTACCCGTCGCTGTACGCCGACGCCGCGTCCCTCAAGCGGCTCGGCCTGGAGGGCGAGCCGGACGACGCGCGCCGAAAATCCATCGACCTGGGAATCGAGCGCCTGCTGGGCATGCAGCGCTATAACGGCAGCTTCGGCCTGTGGAGCGCCGACAGCGAAGAGGAATACTGGCTGACCGCTTACGTCACGGACTTCCTCCTGCGCGCCCGCGACCAGGGCTTCGCCGTGCCACCGGAAGCCCTGAAAAAAGCCAGCGAACGCCTGCTGCGTTACCTGCAGGAGCGCAGCCTGATCGAGGTCAGCTACAGCCAGAATGCCGACCACACCCGGTTCGCCGTACAGGCTTATGCCGGTTATGTCCTGGCGCGCAGCCAGCAGGCGCCGCTGGGCGCACTGCGCAGCCTCTGGGAACGCCGTGCCGACGCCCGCTCCGGTCTGCCGCTGGTGCAACTGGTGGTAGCCTTCCAGCTGATGGGCGACGCACCACGCGCCGATCAGGCCCTTGAACTGGGACTGCGGATTCAGCGTGACAGCCACGACTGGCTGGCCGACTACGGCAGCCCTCTGCGCGACCAGGCGCTGATCCTGGCCCTGCTGGAAGAGCACGACCTCGCTGCAGGCGTACGCGAGCAACGCCTGTTCGACTTGGCCGACCTGGTAGCCGGCGAGCGCTGGCTGTCCACCCAGGAGCGCAACGCACTCTATCTGGCGGGACGTGGCCTGCTGGGCAAACCCGAACCGAACTGGAGCGCACAGCTCAGCGCGGGCGGTCAGCAGCGCGAGCTGAGCAACCAGATGCCGGGAATCAAGCTGGATGGCGCCCTGCTGGTCGAGCCGCTGAACATCGCTTCCACCGGTACCGAACCGCTGTACCAGCAACTCACCCTCTCCGGGTATCCGCTGGCCGCTCCGGCCGCAGGCGGCGAAAACCTGTCGATCCGCCGTGAGTTCCTCGGCGCGAATGGCGAGCGCCTCGACCTCAACGCCCTGGACAGCGGTGAACTGGTGCTGGTGCACCTGACCATCGAAGCGAAAGAACGGGTGCCTGATGCCCTGGTAGTGGACCTGCTGCCCGCCGGCCTGGAGCTGGAAAACCAGAACCTCGCCCAGAGCGCCGCCAGCCTCGATGACGCCAGCGGTGCGGTGAAGGAGTGGCAGAAGTCCATGCAGAACGCCGCCATCAAGCACCAGGAGTTCCGTGACGACCGCTATGTAGCGGCCCTGGATGTCGGCGAATACGGCACCACCCACCTGCTGTACCTGGCCCGCGCGGTCACCCCGGGCAAGTACCGCGTTCCGCCGCCCACGGTGGAATCCATGTACCGCCCGAACTGGCAGGCCCTCGGGGATGCGCCGGAGCAACTGGTGGTAAGAGGCAAGTAAGGGCAGAGGGATACCCTGCCCAGACGTGATTCCCCCTTTCCCAGTCGGGGAGAGGGGGAAGACCCTCAGCTCGGAATGATGTGGTCGCCGCCCCCGAAGGTCGCCGTTACCTGTTGGACCCCGGTAATGGTGACCACCTCAACGAACGTCGCCCCTGCGCCATTGCCGTCGACATCCACCTGCACGGAGATGTCGCTGCCTACCTGCACCGCCTTGACGTAGTTGGCGATCGCTTGCGGCAGCAAGCTGGTGCCGAGCAGTCCCGAGAAATCGAGCTTGTCTCCCTGGGCCGCGCTGTAGTCGGAGATGCGGTCCTCAGCCTCGCTGAGGCTATTGAACCTGAACAGGTCAGTACCGCCGCCGCCAATCAGCACGTCCGCGCCCAGGCCACCGTACAGCACATCATTGCCAGTTCCGCCATCGAGCGTGTCGTTGCCGGCACCGCCACGCAGTTCGTCGGCGCCGCCACTGCCGGTCAGGCTGTCATTGAATGCCGAACCGATCAGGCCTTCCATGTTCTTGTAGGTGTCGGACCCCAGGCCAACAGCGGACAAATCGACGACGGTGTTGCTGTTGCTCTGCACCAGCGTGAAGTTGAGGGCTGCGGTGGCGTCCGACAGATCGAGCAGGTCGCTGCCGGCACCACCATCCAGGGCATCGTTTCCGCTGCCGCCCCTGAGAATGTCGTTGCCGCTGCTGCCGGTCAGGTTGTCGTTGTTGCGCGAACCGATCACGCCTTCCATGTTCTTGTAGGTGTCTGTGCCGATTCCGGCCAGGGCTCCCGTGTTCCAGAAACCGTTGGTGCCAGCAGCCGGATTGCTGCCCTGATTCAGGGTGAAGGTGACTGAGCCGGTGGCATCGGAGAAATCGAGCATATCGATGCCGTCACCGCCATCCAGCGTGTCGTTGTCTTCACCCCCGCGCAGGCGATCTTCGCCACTACCGCCGATGAGCGTGTCCGCACCATTCCCGCCGACGAACAGATCACTCGCGGCCGCTCCGGTCAGGGCGTCCACGTTGCTGCCGCCGTCGAGAAACGCTGCCTGGTAACTGTTGCCGGAAAGGTTGACGCTCGAGCTGCCGTTGGTGGAGACGAGATTTACCGTTACCGATCCGGTGGCCGTTCCGCCGGCATTGTCCGAAAGGGTGTAGGTGAACGTACCAAAGGGGGCGGCCGGGTTATTGCCGCTGGCGAAGGTAATCAGGCTGTTGTTCGAGCCTTCGATGAACTTCACATCGGAAATCGCGCCTGTTCCCTGACCAAGACCGATGAGGGACAGGAACGACCCGTCGACATCAACGTCGTTGCCCAGCAAGGCGGCGACCGAGAAGACGATGCCAGTGCCATTGGCCGGATTGAAGGCAGCGGTGTTGTTGGATACGTAGAGCACATCGTTGGTCGCAACCGGCGCGGCGTTCACCTGCGTAGCTGTGACCGTGATCCCCAGGTTGTCGACGTCGCTGGCAGCGCCATCGCTGGTGGTCATGGTCAGCGTGTCTTCGCCGCTGAAGTTGGCAGCGGAGAGGTAGCTGATGTTCGCGGCCAGTGTCGCGTTGATCTGGGTGAGCGTTCCGTTGAGGGTAAGTGTCGAGGTATTGAGGCCGGTAATCGATGCGCCGCCCAAGAAGGACTGGGCGGACAGGCTGCCGTGGGCGACCTGGAAGGTCACAGTCAGGTTGCTTGAGGCGGCGTCCACATCAGCGATGCTCAGGCCGCTGATGCTCTTCGGAGTTCCTGCCGGGGTGGTCTGGGCACCGGGCAGGGTATTGACCGGGGCGTCGTTGACGGGGGTGATATCCAGCGTGGCGCTACCTGCGGTACTGAGTAGGCCGTCGGTCACCGAGTAGCTGAAGCTCACGGCAGTGTCGTCGTTCAGTGCTGGCGTATAGCTCCAGGTACCGTCGCCGTT
Source organism: Pseudomonas sp. BN606 (assembly GCF_029873115.1). Classification (NCBI taxonomy): domain Bacteria; kingdom Pseudomonadati; phylum Pseudomonadota; class Gammaproteobacteria; order Pseudomonadales; family Pseudomonadaceae; genus Pseudomonas; species Pseudomonas sp. BN606. Next base: position 301,509 of record NZ_SSOF01000077.1, read on the forward strand.
ATCAACCAGGCTGCCGCTCCCGGCGCTGATTTGCAGATTGGTGGCGGTCAGGGCAGGGCCGTCGACGTCCGCTGCGTTGAGCAGCAATTGGGCCTGGGTGATCAGGCGCGAACCACTGTCTTCGGCGATGGCTTCCAGGGTCACTTCGCTGGTGGTGGGCGCATCGTTGACGGGGGTGATATCCAGCGTGGCGCTGCCGGCGGTGCTGAGTAGGCCGTCGGTCACCGAGTAGCTGAAGCTCACGTCGGTGTCGTCGTTCAGTGCTGGCGTATAGCTCCAGGTACCGTCGCCGTTATCGACGAGGCTGCCGCTACCGGAGCTGATTTGCAGATTGGTGGCGGTCAGGGCAGGGCCGTCGACGTCCGCTGCGTTGAGCAGCAA
>NZ_SSOF01000078.1:0-175265 GCF_029873115.1 Pseudomonas sp. BN606
CACCCCACGTTGCCGGCTGGCATCCGCCTTGATGATGCTGGCGTCGACGGCGAAGCCTTCGCCCTTGATCAGGCCAGCGGCCATGCAGCGCCGGAGCACCTCATTGAACAACCAGCGGAACAGTCCGCTGTCACGGAAGCGGCCGTGGCGATTCTTAGAGAAAGTCGAGTGATTGGGCACTTCGTCTTCCAGGCCCAGGCGGCAGAACCAGCGGTAAGCCAGATTTAGATGCACCTCTTCACACAACCGCCGCTCGGAACGGATGCCGTAGCAGTAGCCGACCACCAGCATGCGCACCATCAACTCCGGATCAATCGATGGGCGTCCGATGGGGCTGTAGAAGTCGGCCAGGTGAGCACGCAGGTCACTGAGATCCAGGCACTGATCGATGCTGCGCAGGAGGTGTTGGACTGGGACGTGCTCTTCCAGATTGAACGAGTAGAACAGGCGCGCCTGTCCTCCCGGTAACTGCCCCATCATGCTGCCTGTCCCCACGCTCACTGAGCGCGTGATTTTGCCGGCGGCAGGGGGTGGCAGCTACTTTTTCAACACAATCGACTGTTAGCTTCCCTTCGCTAGCGGCGAGGACCGGTCAGAAACGGGCACTCTCTGGCTCCGACATCTCGGGCGCTGAGCCTCTACGGAGCTTTGAGCGCGACGATGGTGCGACGAGCTGTTTCAATGGCCGCTTTTCGGCTAAAGGCCTTTCCCGTTACCAAGGAAAAGGGCCGGTGAGCATTGCCCACCGGCCCTTTCGCGTACTCCCTTCTCCCCCAGTTCCTTTGGGGCTAATGGCCTTGCCCTGTTGCTAAAGCCACCCTTCGATGGCCAGCGCCGCTACCTCCCCAGGCAGCGGCTGTGCACCGTCTCGGTGCATCCGTTTCAACATTCAGTGAAAAAGTTTCAGTGTTTGTTGAAAAACTACGAGAGGGGAATCAATTCCAGCTCAGCGCGCCACCAGTTTGGTACTCAATGACGCGAGTCTCGAAGAAGTTCTTTTCTTTCTTCAGGTCCATGATTTCGGACATCCACGAGCACCCGGACACTTCTCTGGCAGCCAGCCACGCGAGATTTCCCCACTACCATTGGCTTCTTTATCGAAGCAAAGATGTCGCAGTGGAGCGTGTATCCACGCGCAGAATTCACGAGGTGCTGCGTCTCAAGTTCGACTGCGGTTTGTCCATTCCCCAGAGCGCCCGCAGCCTGGGCAATGGCCACAGCAGTGCCCGAGATTACCTTTGCCGCAAGCGGCCCAACTTAGACGACCGCGTTGTCCGATGCCGAGTACGAGCGCCATCGGTTTCTGTCGTTTCACTCTTTTCCCAGTGAGCAATGTCCGGTCCCCGACTGGTTCTGCAAGCATTCCGAGCCTGGGTCAGCAAGGCGGACTGGTGATGCGTCAAGAGCACTGTGTCGGTGAGAGGTTGATTTCGTCTATGCCGGCAGGGCGGTGCTGATCATTGACTGGCGTACCGGCAAGATCCGTCAATTCCAAGAATCACGCGGCATTCCATGTTCCCGCCCAATACGACGCCCTCGTCATTCTCTACTGCAGCAAATGCGTGACCTCAGGTGCCTTTGTCTTATTCAGCCCGATTACCTATCAGGAATAGATAGGGGTTATTCGGCGGAGACTCTGTAAACAAACAGCCAGGTGCTTTAAGTAGATACCCATGTAGGCGCCGCGACTTGCGCGGCCCCGTCACCTCACACGTCCAGATGTTCAGGCCGTTGTCTTGCTTGTGGTGCAGTTGCAGCTTTTCAAAGCGTTTTTGCACCCATTGCCAATCGGCGACCTGATCCAGCTTGGCGAGTGCGGTAGTTTGCGGGTGTTCTTGTGCGTAGTGCTGGAACACACCCGGGCTGACCAGGAAGGCGGAGTCAGCCACGGTATGTATCAGGGCCTTGGCGTCATTGATGATGAGCTTGCGGTTCTGGATGCGCTGCCGCAGCCAGGCAATGAAGTGTTCACCGGAAGGCTGTTCCAGTGCGCTTCCACTGTTCGAGGTGGGCGACAGCGCGGGGGAGGGTGGTGGCGTTGGAGTGTCCCCATTAGAAGGTGCGGACGGCTCATCGAGGTCGATTGCTGGTGACGGCTCAGCCGCCGGCGCCTGAGTGGGCGACTCGGTATCCGAGGGGGAGAGCAAAGCCAGCAGGGCATCAACGCTATCAACAGTTGGTGTGGCGGTCAGAGCAGCGGCAACATCGACCCGTGAGGTGCTGCCGGTATCGGTGGGTAGTGGCGCGGGAGCGTCATCGTTGGACTCCAGTTCCACCGCGATGGTGCCGGTGAACGGCGCCGGCCGATCCTCTCCTTCCCAAATCAGAGCCGGGGCCAGCCGCAGCAGTGTAAACGTGTGCGACCAGCCGGCGGCGCTCGTGACGGTGGCTCGCCAGATGGCTTTTCCATCAGCTGTGGGTTGGAGTATGCCGTGATCCTGCAGCACGTTGAACACGGCGGTGTTGTTGGCGGGAATGCCGTCGATGCCCTGGGCCAGTAGGTGCGCGCGCAGCTTGTCCGAAACCGTCTTGCTGACTAACCACAGCGCGTCCTGGGTCAGCCAGCCATCCGACGCCTGGGGCTGGTTGAGTTTCAGCTCCTCCTTTATCAGGTAGCGCAGGCCATCGAGCAGCTTGCGCTGCAGGGCATGCTTTGGGGCCGCCATGGCGCGCGTTGGGTCGCCGCCCAGGGCCTGGGCGACGGAGGCGCGGTCGGCCTGCACGACCAGTTCCCCGAGGACCCCGGCGTACTCATACTGGCCGGCCAGGACGTACAGCAGTGCGGACCAGAGCGGGGGATAGGTGCTGAGCCAGTCGAGAATCTCGCGGTCGAGCACCTGCCGGTACAGCAGCCCCGTGGCCGCACTGTGCAGCCGGTATTCGCGATCCTGACGGTAGCGGAAGCGGTACGGGTGCGTCAGCGGGCCGTGCCAGGGGTGCCAGGTGCTGCCGTCGACATACTCGACCTGCAGGTCGACGGAGATCTTGCCGAGGTCATGCAACAGCGCGGCGTAGGCGGTGGCGGCGGTCCAGGCTTCTGCCTGCACGACCTGGTCTTCGGGAGTGGTACCGGTGGGCAGCAGATACGACTGCCGCAGCTTGAGCGCATACGCCACGATCTCCAGGCCGTGGTCCAGCATGCCGCCGGGGTAGGCGTGGTGGTGGTTCTCCGAGGCAGGCAGTTGCTGGACCAGCTCGGCGTAGCGTTCCAGCGGCGCTAGGTAGAGCGAGGCGAACTGCTTGCGCGAGAGCGAGGTGCGCTGCCAGATGTGCTCCAGCAGGCGCTGTCGGCGTGACGTGGACAGCAGGGCGGTGGCCGATTCCGGCCGCGTCAGCCCTTTGCCTTTTTCTCCTGCTGTGGGAGGTGGCGCTGTAGGTGAAGGGCATTTTCGTTGGAACAGCGCGAGCATCGATGGCACCTGGAGTTGTGGCAGGTGAGGGCCTTTTCCTTTTCCAAATAGACCCATTTCCCTTGAATCCCCATTCCCTTGCGCCTTTGCGGGGCCCCTTTGATGTAACGGCTAGATTCAGTCGTCCGCTAGCGTCAATGAGGTGTGAGCTGTTTCCTTTTGGCCCCGGGGCCCAGCGACTTGTCGAGTGGATTGCCCATGATGCCGGCTATCAGAAATGGCGCACCTGATGGAGTTTTTGGAGTGTCATAGGGTCAGACCGCTTATGAGGTCGCGCTCGAACTTCAGTCGCACTACGAGAATTTATTAAGTCTGCACATCAAGGGTCGGCTTTGAGGTAACCGCCATGAAACCTTCTGCACAAACCTCTTTCGCGGAGCGCACGGGCCTGATGTTGGGCCGGATGTGGAGGGGTTGCCTGCGTCAAGAACGGAAGCTGGATGGCTGGCTTGTTGAGCGGGGCGTACCTGCTGGCGGGGCTACTGCTTTGCTCTGGGTCGCCAAGCTGGTGGTGCTCGGTGTGCTGCTGTACACCGCGTTTTGGCTGGCGCTGCTGCTGGCATTTGCAGTGGCAGTGTTGTGGGCTGTGCGCGCCTCTGACCATTATGGAGCCGAGGAATGGGCGGTAGGCGAACAAGCTGAACACAAGAGCAATCCTGGCTACCACCCGGTACTTTATAACGATGCGCCTGATTCACGCTACGCTGACCCGCGGTATGACGATGATTGACATGCTCGGATGTCGAGTTGGCGGCTTACCTGAGTTTGCTTGACACCATTCCTAGTGCTTTCCCGCCTGCTTGACCTGCGGGGCGCGTGCCATCCGAGAGCCCTTGAAGGAGGCCGCCGGTGCGCACACCCACCCAAGACAAGGCCGCGACCCAAAACGCAGGCAGTGCGATAAACATCGTCGCCATCACGAAGCTGATCAGGATGTCCCCAAACGCGTTGTTCAGGCCGAGCAAAGGATCGAAGTTCGTGTGGGGGCGGTTCCATCCCCAGCCCCATCCATAGAGGGCATCCAGGATCGTTGAGTCGATCCAGCGCGCGAGCTGGAACCAGAACTCCACGAAGAACAAGGCGAACTGCACGATGCTGATCGTGACGATGGTCTTGAGGTCGTAGGTACCGATCATGAGCACGAGGGGAATGCAGATGACCAATGCCATCTTGAGCAAGGCCAACACCATTGGCAGCGCTTGACGCATGGCGTCCATGGCGGGGAAGAAGGCAATAGAGCCCACCGCGAGTCCGACGTCACTGGCGGCGCGGGTGGCGACGTCCGGCACGGTCAATTCGATCCGGCCACCGTAATCGCTGTAGATCGCGCCCTGGTTGAGCTTTTGCTGCCGGGGTGACGCGATGGCGCGGATCACCGAGTCGTTGACCTGATCCTGGCTCAGAAAACCCGCCCAGCTGGCGATTCGGGTCAGCAGAGTGGGATCGACCTGGCCCAATAGCCGCGCCCGCAGTCCGCCATTGTCGGACCACCACTGCTGGCAGGTGGGGTAGCCGGCGCCGCTGGAAACCTCGGCCAGCCCCGCGTCGCGTGCACTGTCGTAGGGCCAGCCCGCGCGCGGTGTCTGCGAGCGGTAGGTGTCGTAGTAGCCCGCGGTGTCGAGGAAAAAGCGAGCGCCGATCCAGGTCACGTCGTACATCTGCTCTTCACTCAAGTTTGGGCGACTCATAAAGAGCTTGGCGCGGGCTGGCCCGTAGCAATCGTGGGTGAAGTCCGCGACCTCTTGTGCCAGCACGGGATCATCGAGGCGTGAGGCATCGACCTCCATGCGGATCTGCCGCAGATCGGTGCCACAAGGAATCGCCGTCACCGAGGCACCGGTTACTGCCCGAGAAATGGCGTGTACGAAGTACCACCATACTGGCACCTTGGCCGACTGGTTGTTGAGTGTGCTGAAGGACTGCGACCAGCCTGTCTCTGCAGGTGCTGGGACGCTCACCTGGCATTGCGCAGAACGGGAACGGTCGAAGTGCAGCGTGGTGAAATCCACGTCGATGAACGGAATGCCGGCAAACATGATGACCACGATGGCGACGAAGATGCGGTTCTCGATGCGGCTGGCTGAAAGCGCGCCCTTATTACCTTCATCTGCGCCCTCGGCACGTGACCGGAGCCATTCCTGGAGAATGATCGCCAGAAACGGGATGGCGAATACGCCACTGGCCACCAGTATCGACCAGATGCCGTTATGGACGATCCAACTCACCAGGGTCAGGTAGTACTCCAGGTAATCGGTGGTGTAGAGGGTCATAGTCGCCTCCGGGTCATCCGGCCTGGACGAACTGGCTGATTTCCATTGCTGCCACCGCGAGTACAGTGGCAATCTCGGCTCGGAGCAGGCGTGGTTGGGCCTTGCCTCCCGGCTCGCGTGCGAGCACGCGGCGCCGCATCCATAGCCAGCCCCAGGCCGTGCCGGCGTAGAGCAACAGTCGCCAGATCAGGAAGTGGTCGGTATGCGACTTCAGCCACTGCCGCCAGCTGTCGAGGCTGCCGGCCAGGTGGATGCCAGCCACATTGGCTGCGGTCGCTGCGATCAGCAGCAGCATGCCCCACAGCAGCACCCGCGCCGCGTGTTGCAGCAAGTCCGGCCGCCACTGGCTCATGGCGTGTCTCCTGGGCTCGGTGGGCGCTGCAGTTGATTGAGCCGATTGCGTGTCGGATCGCCTTGATAGATACCGCGAGAGCCGGCTGAGCGCGTGCTGTGCCGCTGGATGATCGCGGTGGGGGAGTTGGCCGCCAGTTCGCGGCGCAGTTCCAATTCGGTTTTCAGATTGTGGATCTCGCGATCAAGGAGATCGCTTTCGTGCGAAATCGCGCTCTGCGCCAACTCATTAGCGGCGACATTGGGCTCTTTCCGCCCGGTTAGCAGCGTGCGCTGCAGTAACAAAGCCTTCTCCAGCACGCTCGCCAGCGCGACCTCCGAGGCCAGGCGCCGGGCCAGGATGTCTTGGTCGGGCTCGTCGCGCAGCGCCTCGATCACGCCGCGAGTGATCGGCAACGAGGCGCTCCCGGCTGCCAACAGGTTCTCGAAGCTCAACGGTCGACTGCCGGCGATCAGCTCCTGCAGGTGGTTGAGTTTCGCCTCGTACTCTTCCTGGATCAGAGGCGTGAGGCCCACGCCCGGCGTCGTGACGGTCTTGGTACAGGCTGCGCAGGTGCGCTGTTCCTGCTCGCCCAGCACGCGCACTGCCCAGTGCGCGGCTGCATCAGGCGAGGGCCAGGTCTGGCAGGCCAGGTTGCCGCCGCAACTGCTGGGATCAAGCGTGCTCTCATCAGTGGCATCGCGCCCGTTGACCAGGTTGTAGCCGGCGCGAGTGACATCGCCCACCACGCGGACCGGCTTCTGGTTCGAGCCGCCGGCGTTGTCGCCGCCGACCCAGGGAACACCCTCGTTACCGCGGCTCGTTTCAGCCGTCGCGACGGCAGAGACGGCATCGGTGTTGGCAACCGCGCGCTTCAGTGCCATGCCTTCGGCGAGTTGGTTCCAGCCGGCCTGGCCGCCGGCCGTCTCAGCCATCTTCTCTGCCATTGAGCGGCAGGTCAGTTTGGAGCGGTCGAAGTCGAGTCGGGCCTGCAGCACGCCATTGGTGAGCAGGTTGTAGAGCCCTGGATCAGCCCGCTGGATGATCAACGCTGGCAGCGACGCCACGGCGGCCGTGGCGTTCTGAATCACACTGCTCATGATCGTTTGGAACCCGTTGGTCAAACCGTTCAGCTGGTTCTGGATGGTGGTGGATATCGACATGTCGCCGCAGATCAGATTGCTGTTCCAACCCACTCCGACGCCGAGGGCACGCATATTGGAAGTTGGACTCATCGATACGGCGCGGCCGCCACCGATGCTGTACAAGACGTCGTCGCTGATAACGGCGCCCTGATGCTGCGCTCCATAGTCGCTGACGTCGGTCTGCTCGCCCAAGGTGGGGGACGTCTGTGCCAGGTTTCCCAGCAGTAGGGCAAGGCACCAGGTGACGCGTGAGAGAAGCGCGTGGCGCATGATGGCTTGCCTCACTGAAGGTCCGTGCTGCCCAGGAACACCTGGCCGCGCCGGCGGCAGCAGCTATAGGGCCGCCACAGAGCCCAGGCGTAGTCGCCCTGCTGCGCCTGAACCGCGGGATCTGCGTGGGGGAAGACCGCGCAGGTACGCGACAGGATGGGTGTCAGCTCTTGCCACTTACCCGTGGTCGCGTTGCTTTCGACCAATTCGCCTGCCGGCCAATAGCCGTCTCGGGCGTTGGCGAGCAGGGGCTGATAGACGTGCAGCTGGCCACGGCGAGTGACGATGTCCCCGGCGCGTTGGGTCACCACCGCGGCGGCCTTGTAGTCATCGGCCTGATGCAGGAATCCACCGCGTGGATAGACATTGCCCCACAGGTTCATCGCGCTGCGGGAGCCGATCTCTCGCTTGCCGGGTATCAGGGCCTCCGGGTAAACCATCTCGGGCACGTTAAAGCGCCAGGCGAGCGGATCGAGCGTGCTCAGCAGGTAGGGCATGAAGGGCCTGCCAGCCCCTGGGCAGGAATAGCCATAAGACGACGCAAACTGGCTGAAGAGGTAGCCACTGGGGTGGCCGATGACGTCAGCATTCTTGAATTTCGCCAGGTTGTTCTCGTTGCCGTGGTTTGTCGTGCCGTCTCCACCCGCTTGTGCCTTGGCATTGGGCTGGCTCATCGCTCGTACTTCCACCCAGGGATTGGCGCCGGTGGTCGAGTAGCTGGAGACCACGGCGTCGGGCGCGTAGTGCCTGACCTTCACGGAGGTTCGGACCGAGCAGCCGCCGTGGCTGCAGTACAACCAATAGCAAACACCGACGACGCGGTATGCCAGGCAGTCGGGGGAGAGTACTGACGACACCAGGGTCGCAGTGTCGAGGGCGAACGACGGCAGGCCCGTCGTGAGCAAGATGGTGGCGATGCCGGCGCGCAAACGGTGAGGGCCCTTCATGGTCGCACTGTCCGGTGCGAGTTAATCAGCGCGACCGCTTTAGCGACGTCCGGCTCGCCATAAACCACATAGTGTTGATCGACGACCACCGCGGGGATCGTGGTAATGCCGAGGCTCCAGGCATCTACCACCCCCTGATAGGCCATGCCAGTTCGTTGCTGGAGTGCCGTTCCGCCTGCTCGTAGGCGCTGCTGTACGGCGGCTGCGCTGCGTCCAGCCACATTGGCAAGGTGTGCTGTCAGCTCAGCTTCAATGCGTGCCGGCTGATCCAACTCAATGACCCGAACACCGATGGGCGCCTGGACCGGATGGCGGCTGTCGGTGATGACGAGGATGTCGTCGGCCTGCGCCAGCGGGGCCAGTAGCGCGGCACAAAGACCTGCCGCGAAGGAGGAAGTCCACGAGAAAGCTTGGGACGAGCGTAGCGCTGGCATATCGAACTACCGTGGGGTGTGTCGTGCCAGTAGTTGATTCGAAGGACGAGCGTTCAGCGACAAACAAACGGGAGTCCAGGCTACCGGTTTGATGGATGAGCCGGAAATGGAGGCTCCCTAGAATGGCCGACCCGGAGGGAGAGACATTTGATGCGCTGTTACAGGCACCTAATGCTGCTTGCAGGCGGCGTGGCCGCTGGTCATGCCAGATGGCGTGGTTCTGACGGGCGAGGTTGGGGCAATCTGGCCGGTTGTGTACGAACAGCGCTCAATCAAGGTTCTCAGCGATACAGGCGATGAGTTTGAGCGGTTCGTGGCTGTTCATGACAGAGAACATCAGGTCGCGTTTGCTACGGGGTAAGGCCTGTGCGCAGCGTTTTGCCGTGGCTTTTACTGCAGCGCTGCTGCCATGAATCTTCGCCGCGAGCAGCAAGGCAATGGTTGCGTCGGTTAAGGTCACGACGGTACCTCTGAGACCGAGTGGTTGTTGGCGGGCGCACAGTGTAGCGCGTGCTCATGGGTGTGTACGCGGGCCATTCAAGTGATGGGCGGTGAGGGGAGGGTATTGCCCGCTTCCTGGCTGCCTCCGACGAGCGTTTCGGCGATCAGCCCAGTAGCTGTTCACGTCCAGGCGGTGCTGCAACCCGGCAGAAGCGTCTCCCGCTCTGATTGGGTTTGCAGTTTGTTAGATTTTTGATAAGAATATCTAACAACTGGAGATCAGTATGACTACATCCCAAGCCATTCGAGAACGCATTGCGGCACAGCCTGCCGGCGAGCCGTTTACCCCGGCCCTGTTCGCGGAGCTAGGCTCGCGTGCAGCCATTGACCAGACGCTGATGCGGCTGACCAAGGCCGGTCATATCGAGCGCATTGGCCATGGCTTGTACAGCGTGCCGAAGGCGGGGCGCTTCGGCATCAAGGCCATGCCCGCGCCGGAGAAAGTGGCGCAGGTGTTGGCCGCGAGCGAGGGCGCGACCATCGAGGTACATGGCGCCGAGGCGGCGCGGCGTTTTGGCTTCTCGACCCAGGTGCCGGCGCAGCCGGTGTTCTACACCACGGGCTCGTCGCGCACGGTGCGCCTGGGCAAGCTGGTCGTCCGCCTGCAGCATGTGGCACCACGCAAGTTGGCCCTGGCGGGGCGCCCTGCGGGGCAGGCACTGTCCGCGCTGTGGTATCTGGGGCGGCATCAGGTGACGCCCGCCACCTTCCGGCGCATCGCCGAGAAGCTGCCGAGCCTCGAGTTTGAGGCCCTGTGCAAGGCGAAGGCCATGATGCCCGCCTGGATGGTAGCGGCGTTGACCAGCTATGAGCGCAACGAGGTTGTGCATGCCTGACAGCCCCGAGCGCTATTTCGATCTTTCCCCGGGGGAGCAGGCTGATCTGCTGTATGGCCTGGCGCCCGTACTGGGGCGCCGCGCTGAAATCCTGGAGAAAGACATCTGGCTGTGCCACGCCCTGGGGATTCTGTTCAGCCTGCCGTGCCGCAAGCCGATGGCCTTCAAGGGCGGTACCTCGCTGTCGAAGGTCTACCAGGCCATCGAGCGATTTTCCGAAGACATCGACGTCACCGTCGACTACCGCAGCCTGGTCGATGACGTGCCGGAGCTGGCGACGCTCGGCAGCCATCAGCGCCGGCGGCTGTCCGACACGCTCAAGGCGGCACTGGCGCAGCATGTGACGGCGGAGCTGCTGCCGGCGCTGCGCGAGGCGTTCACGCAGGCGTTGCCGGGGCGAGAGATCGCCATCGAGGTCAGTGAGGACGCGGAGAAGCTCTGGCTCTATTACCCGAGTGCCGTGGAGAACACCGACGCTTACCTGCGGCCGAGCGTGCTGATCGAGTTTGGCGGTCGCAATGCCACCTTGCCGCAGGACCAGCTGACCATCGTGCCGGATGTGGCCATGCATGTACCGGGGCTGGCCTTTCCGACTGCGGAAGTTGCCGTGCTGTCGCCCCTGCGCACCTTCTGGGAGAAGGCCACGCTGATCCATGTCGAATGCCACCGCCCGGATTTGCGGCAGGGGGCCGAGCGCCTGTCCCGGCATTGGTACGATCTGGCGCGCCTGGCGGACCATGAGGTGGGACGTCAGGCCGTGTGCGACGTCGAGCTGCTGCGGGATGTGTTGAGCATCAAGGAGACCTTCTATCGCAGCGGGCACAGCCACTACGATCGGTGCGTAGCGGGTGGCTTGAGGCTGGTCCCGGAGGCTGCGCTGCTCGATGCGTTGCGCGGGGACTACCAAGCGATGCTGGCTGCGCAAATGTTCTACGGCGAGACGCTGCCCTTCGAGCGCATCATCGAGCGCCTGGATGTGCTGGAGCGGGAGATCAATCACGCGCGGTGAGTGGCTTTGACTGATGACATCGCCAACGGGGCGATCCCTCGGGCTCGGTCGATATTCTCAGCGATCCTGAATGCGGCATCCAGTTCGCTGAGGCCATGGGCCAGCATGAGTTGATAGCGTTCGGCTTTCTCTTCCGGCTCGGTCTGTGCCAGCGCCAGGTACAGGCTCGGCGGTACCGCGCGGAACAGCAGCTCCATGCTGCGCGACAAAATCACCCCTTCCGAGAACTTGCCGGTTTCCTTCCTAGCCGAAAGCATCAGGGCCTTCTGCGCGGGCGTGAGCTCGCGGAACCGGGCGATCTTCTCCACCTCGTCCGGAGGCATGCTGAGGCACAGCCACCACTCCATCATGTTCAACATCGGCTCGGCGGCCTTGGGTAGATCGTCCAGGTTCTGGGTCGCCAGCCAGAACCAGGCCCCCAGCTTGCGCCACATTTTGGTGATCTTGACCACGTAGGGCGCGAGCAGCGGGTTCTTGGTGATGATGTGGCCTTCGTCGGTGACGTTGATGATTGGGCGGCCGAGGAACTGGTCGCGCTCGGCGAGGTTGTTGACCGTATTGATCAGCGAGATATAGGCAATCGACAGCTGCGCGTTGTAGCCCTCCCGGGCATAGGTGGCGAGATCGACGATGGTGATGTCGGCCTCCGGCCACGGGGTGCCCGGGCGGTCGAACAGGTCGCCATCGGCGCCTTGGCAGAACATGTCCATGGCATCGGCCATTTCCAGCAACCGCGCGCGCCGGGTGTCCGGCAGCGAGGTGTCGCGACTACGCTCGCGCAGTGCCTCCCGCAGGTCCCGCGTGAGTACCCTGCGCCGCTCGGCCACGCAGCGCTGGGCGGCGTCGAGAATGCACTGGCGAATCAAACTGCGGTCGGCGCGGGTCATGCGCGCTTCTTCCTTGTCCTCGCCACCGGTGATCATCAGCCGTGCGGTGATCTCCAGCTCGCCCAACACGTCGCGTTGCTCGTCGCCGTCGACATCCGCGTCGTCGTTATCCAGCGCATCGGCATCGAGCGTCTGCACTTGGCTCGGCGTTTCCACCAGCCGGTGCGCATCGGCAAACGGCGCCAGGCTGACGCCTGCGCCGGGGGCGAGCTTCACGCGATGCACGGTGAGGCCCAGCCGCGCCGCGAAGTCGCCGAACAGGCCGAAGGAGTTGCCGGCCTCGACGATAAACAAGCGTGGCCGATAGATTGCCGTGACCTGGTTGAGCAGGTTGTTGAGGGTCGCGCTCTTGCCGGAACCGGTGGGACCGGCGAGGAATAGGTGCGCGTTCATCTGCCGATCATGGCGGTTCAGGGGATCGAAGGTGATGGTGCCGCCGCCGCGGTTGAACAAGGTGATGCCCGGGTGGCCGGTGCCCTGGCTGCGCCCCCACAGCGGTGCGAGGTTGGCCGCGTGCTGGGCGAACATCAGCTGCGTGTACCACTGCCGTTTGTCTTTGACCGGGTCGTACACGCATGGCAGCCAGCGCAGGTAGGTATTGAGCGGCGCCACTTCATCCTCCTCGCGCACGGGCTGCAGGCCGGCGCCGAGCAGCACGTTGCCGAGCTGCAGCCCGCGGGCGTCCAGTTCGGCTTCGTCACGGCCTCGCAGGTAGAAGGTGAGGGCGCCGTGGAAGAGTTTGTGGTCGCTGCCGATCAGGCCGCGGGCCTGCTGCACGTCATGGCGGGTCTGCTCGGAGGCCAGCGTGTCGCCGACGGCTTTGCGAGCCAGGTGGTTCAGGTGGGCCTCGAGGACATCCTGTGGGGTAATGACCAGGGTAAGGCACATTACGGTGTCTTCGGGCATCTGATCCATCAGGGCATTGATGGCGTCGCCTTTGCGGGTCTCCCCGGTGAGATGGCCGGTGGCGGGCGGCGTACGCAGGCGGTCGACGGCGATAGTGCAGTGGGGCTGGCCGTCGAAATACCACAGCCCCCGGGCCGCGTCCGAGCGTGGCTGGCCGAAGAACAGCCGCTGCGCGAAGTCGGTGCTGCTGGCCAGTTCGAGCTCACCGGCCTCCTGTTCATCCGGGTAGCGGACCAGCGCGTAGAAGCGCTCCCGGTCTTCTGTAGTTGGGCCGAGCAAGGTCGGGTTCGGGTTGAACCAGCGCAGCAGCCAGGCATGGATGTCGGCCGCGCCGAGGCGCCGGCTGCGCACGCCGGCATTGGCCAGCCCCCCGCTGAGACGGTCACAGACCAGGTTGAGGGCGTGTTCGGGCGAGTGTCCGCGGCGCGCGGGCGCTTGACCGACACGGCGGTAGACGACCAGACGCGTGCGCCGCGTCTGCCCACGCCAGGGCAGGCGGGTAACGGCTCTGTCCTCGAACAACCCGCCGGGCTTGGCGACCGCCTGCAGGTGATGGCCGAAGAAGCGGAGGTAGAACTCACTGAAGGCGGTGCCCTGGGCACGCGGCTGGATGTAGCTGCGCAACTCGTCCAGGTACAGGTCCCAGCTGGTGTCGTCCTGCGCGTAGAGCTGCACGACCCAGGGGTTGTCGTCCAATTCGTCGAACGAGTCCTGCAGCACGTTCTCCAGGGTGTCCCGCACCTGCAGCAGCCAGGCGGGTTCGCGCCCTTCGGTGCCGATCGGGGTCAGCTCGAAGAAGGCAGCCACGGACTGTCCGTCGTCCAGCAGCATGCATTTGGCGTCGGGCAGGTACTCCACCCAGGGCAGCAGGTCGGTAAAAGATGGCGCCACGTCGTAGAGCGCCTGCTCGTCGGCCAGGGTGGCGGGCCGGCGCCGGGGCCGCGTGGTGCCGGGTTCGGGAATGCCGTGCGCGCGCAACGCAGCGACATGGCGGGCCCAGGCGTCCTTCGGCGGGGCTGCTTCCTCGGCCTCGGCATGGGTCGGGTGCGCTTCGCGCCGCAGCGAGGCCATCAGTAGTCCTCGACCCGCTCGCCTGGCAGCGCGTATTGCACGCGCTGGTACAGCGGGAACACCGTCGTGTAGCCGGGGACCGGCACCGGGTCGCTGCCGGCCAGGTGCGGGAACACATACATCACCAGATCGGGGTTCGGCAGGCGATGAAACTGCCGGTAGATCTCGTTGGCCGCGGTGCGCGTGTAGCGGGCCTGCACGCCCGGCGCGGCCTGCACATCGGCCTCGGTCAGCGGCCGGCGCAGCGACTGGCGGGCATCGAGCAGCTCCCGGGCTGCCTGGCCACCACCCGCGCTGCCACCCGTGCCAACGTTCCAGATGTCGAGCATGGTCGCGTCGTCGTGCGGCAGCAGCTCGTCTTTGCTGGTGGCGCAACCCCCGAGCGCAAGGGCGATGGCCAGCAGTGTCAGGCTGTCAGTCCAGTTCCTGGGCATGGGGGCGTCCTCCAAGGCGATGATCGACCCGGCGGCCGGCCGGGTCGTAGTCGATGGTGAGGGGTTCTTCCAGGTGCACGGCCACCTTGGCGCCGGGCTTGACGTAGACCGCGGCGAACGCCTGTCCGTAGAGTTTGTTGACCCACTGCGACAGGTCCTGTACACCGCCGGCGAGGATGCGGCCCATCGCCTCGTTCCCACCGATGCCGAGGGTGCCGATGGAGCCGTCGCTGTTCATGTAGGGGACCTGGCCGCTGTCGGCGTCGATCAGCGAGGCGACGCCGGCGCCGGCTGCAGTGATCAGGGCTTGCGAGCCGAGGTACTGCTGGGCGTTGCTGCGCCGTTCACCGCTGACGCAGGGAATTCCGTAGGGGTCGCTGATCCAGCCCAGGCTGTTCTGCGTGGTGCTGTCGTCGCTGCTGCGCTGGCTGCCGCCACCTCTGGCGCCCGCGCCGCGGTCCTCCGGCACCGTGCGGATGGTGCCGTCCTGGAACACGAAGGTGACCGAGCGGATGTGTCCGCGCACGCAGGAGAGCGTCCAGTCGCCCGAGGCCGTACCGCTGACCACGGCACCGGCCACGTCGGGGATGTCGATGCCGTTGGCGGTGAGGTTGTCCGGGCCGATCAGCACCTTGAAGGGGTAGGGATCGTTGACGGTGCCATCCACCGGTACCCGGCCGATCAGCGCCGTCATGGCGATCGAGCCCATCAGCGTGGCATTGGTGGGCACCGTGTAGACCGCCTGGGTGTCCGGCACGCCGGCCGCTCGGCGCCCGGCGTCGACGGCGGCTCTGGCCTTGGTTTCGAGGGTCTTCTGCGCCGGCCCGAAGCGGGTGGGGAAGATGACGCCGGCGGGGTTGCCAGCCGTGCGACGTTTTCCCTCGTCACGGGCGTCGTCCGGCTCGATCCAGCGCAAGGCTTCAGCGCCGTCGCCAGGCTCCAGCCCGAGGCCGACGGGCAGGTCGTCCTGGCCATCCTGGTCGCTACCCATACCTTCGAGGCGCTGCTGCAGTTCCTGGAGCAGGTTTTGCGTTTGTTGTCGCTCCGTGGCGACGTGTTCCCGATCCTGGCGCAGCTGGTTGCGTTCGCTCTCGAGTGCACTCTTGATGCGTCGGTCGATGGCATTCTCACGCTGGCGCAGCCGCGCGTTTTCTTCGCGCTGGGTCTTGTTGTCGCTCAGCGCGGTCTGCAATTCGGTGCGCAACTGGCGGACCTGTGCGACCAGGGTTGCGACTGTGTCGCGTGGCGTGTCGCCTTCGATGCCGAGCGCCTTGGCTTCCTCGGGCGTCAGGCGGCTGTCCGTCTCCAGTGGGGAGGAAGCGTCCTTGCCACCGGAGAACAGCTTGAGGCCGATTAACACCAACAGCAGTGCCAGCGGGATCATCAACCACTTGAGCAGGCCATTACTGTGCATCGCGGCCTCCCTCGTTGGTGTCGGGGGCATGCGGCGTCGGGAGGTTGAGCGCGGCGTCGACGGGGGCCATCGCCGGCAGCAGGGCCTGCGCCAGTCCATGCCCGCGGGTGACGAGGTAGACGACGGTGGTGTTCTCCGGCGTGCCGACCGGGCCCAGGGTCGCGTGCTGGAAGGTGGCGGTGGCAAAGTTGCCCTGTAGAGTGCGCGGATCCAGGTCGAGCCAGCGCGGGGCGGTGTTGCGCAAGCGCACGGCGGTGACCCACAGGTCGTCCAGGCGCCAGGCCGCGAGCGCGCTGGCCTGCACCGGTAAGGTGGGCATCAGGGTGTCCAGCGTCAGGTCACGCCGCAGATTGGCCCGCGTGATACCTGGTACGGGTTCGACGGTGCGCAACGGTGCGTAGAGGTTCTGCGCAGCGTAGCGGGTCAGCACCACGGGCAGAGGCGTCTCCCGCGTAGCGCGCGCAGGCTCGGTGGCGTCTTCCGCTTTCGCGTCGGTTGCTCCGTTGTGCATGGAGGTTGAGGTGGCGTCGACGATGCGTACCGGTTCCAGGGGCGGTTGGTGCTCCTGGGCCGGTTCCGCAGCGATGTCGAGCAGGATCACGGTGCCGGTATCGGCGTCCTGCAGTTGCAGCCGTACCGGTTCGAGCGGTTCGCTCGCCATCAGGTACACCGCGCCCGCGGCGCTCTGCACACGCAGGCGGGCGCTGACTGACGCCGGCACCCCAATGCGGACATTGCGGTCGACGAAGACGATGCGTTCCTGACCGACCACCAGCGGTACCGCCAGCGGTAAGCGCTCCCAGTGCAGGATTTCGGTTGCGTGGGCCGTGCTGAACAGGGCCAGCACGAGCAGCGCGATGGCCGGCATAAGACGGTTCATGGGATGTCTTCCTGCACAGGGGCGGAGGTGTCCGCCGTCTCGGTGGGGGTGGCGATGCGCTGTGGGGCGCCCTCGTAGCAATCGATGGCGAGACCGAAGGGGTTGCGCTGCGGGTCGACGTCGTTGCGCAGCACCTTGAGCGGGTAGCGCACCAGGGCGCGCTTGACCTGTTCCGAGGCGTAGTACTCGTCCGCCGTGACGTCGAGGGTCACCACCCATTCGCGATTGGAGACGGTGCGCACCCGCAGCGTGGGGTTGTCGCCGTAGCCACGGCCGGGAATCTCATAAATGCCGCGCACGCGCCGGCGCAGCTCCCCAGCATTACGGCGGAATTCATAGTCCTGCTGCAGGAACGCCTGGCAGGCTGGGGTGAAGTAACTCGACAGCGCATACAGGTTGCGCGGGTAGTCGTCGTCGCCGTTGGTGGGCCAGCGCTGCAGTTGCTGCCAGACATAGAAGGTGAAGGCGTACACGCTTTCAGGCGGCACGTCCCACCATTTGCGCGTGCTGCCCGAGCGCAGATCCGGCGGCACGTGGATGGTCAAGTCGCGCGGTGCGCTCCACCAGCCGACCCCCATGACCAATGCCAGCAGCACGATCAGGCCGACGCCGATGCGGAGGGTCCGGATATGGGCCTGCAGGTGCACGACCTCGTTCTTGAACCGGCTCACGGCGCATGGCTCCGGCGCGTCGTCCAATAGCCGGAACGGGTCACCAGGCTGTGCCCACCGACGAGGGCAGCGAGTGGGGGCAGGTGGGTGGCAAACCACCACTGGAGGTGCCGGTACAGCCAGACCTCCGGCCGGCCCCGCTTGATTCGGCGCACCGCACCGCCGCCGATGAAGACCCCACCGGCGACGGCCAACACCATGGCCGTGGGGATCATGGCGACGGTTGCGAACGCGATGGCCAGAGGAATCCCGGCGACGAGGCCGAGCCCGCTCGATACTCCGGCACAGACCCAGAGTTCGTTTGCGGTCAGACCGCGCACGACCACAGGGTGGTGGTTAAGGCGGTGGGGCAGGAACGCCACCGTGCCGTCCTTGCGGATGTCGTCGCTCATGACGCGTGCCTCAGAGAACGCCGGTGGCTTCGGTCAGCAGCCAGATCCCCACGACCAGCAGGATCGCGCCGACGGCCACCGTCAGCCCGAACTGGCCCCAGGTCGAGCGGCCGGTGTGGATTTCTGCGTAGCGGGTGTAGGCGTGATAGCAGACGCCCACGAACATCGACGCAACCACGAGCAGGGCGATGAGCATGACGATGTCGTAGCCGTAGTTGCGCAGTGTCTCGATGATGCCGGAGCCGGCACCCCGCGTTGGGTTTTCCATGGTGGGCAGGTCGGCCTGCGCGAGTGGCGCCAAGCTGGAGAGCAGCGGCAGCGCGGCCACGCGGGCAATCGGGTGAGGAGGGAGCGGCTTCATGGTAGCGGCCTCTAGGAGAGCAGGAAAAAGGTCAGCACCAGGTACAGGGCAACGATGCGCAGCACGACACCGGTGAACTGACGTTGGGACAGCTGTGCTTCCGCCCAGCCGTTGTAGGCGGCGCGCATCGCCCAGACGCCCCACAGGAGCAGGACGGTGAAGACGGCGCCAAGGAGTACGACCGATAGGGCGGAGGGGGCGAAACCGCTGTTGGCCTGGAATGCGCTGGCCTGGGCGGCGTTCACGGGGCGACCCCCGTGTCGGTGGGCGTGGCGGTGCTTTGCCGGTAGTCACCGAGCAGTTGCGTGGGATCGCGCGGTTGCGCGCGGGAGGGGCTGAGGTAATCGCGGATGCCGGCGCGCATGCGTTGCAAATCGGCGCGCAGGCGGGTGTAGTCGAAGTAGAAGCGGGTTCGCTCCTGGTTCTGCTGCGCAGCATGCTGTTCGACCAGCCGCTCGATACTGTCGAGTTGGCGCAGCGCCGCGGCGAGGTGTGCCTGCTCAGGCGTGCTGTCGTCGGCGGCGGAATAGCTTGAACCACACAGGCTGAGCAGGAGCAGCGCGAGGGTCAGCCCCGGTTCGGGATGCAGGGTGGTGGGGACGAGTAAGCGCATCGACATTGGCCTATCCGCGATAAGCGAGGAATGGCGAAATGCTTTCAAAATGCCGGTTGCGGCGCCTTAAACAATGGGTTGCTAGACGTGACCGGATTGACGGGCATTGGGAGGGGCGCCTATGGAAGGGGGCGCCAGTCTGATTTGCCGGGCCAGCAGGGCGTCTCCCGCGACGTTCAGTACCTGAGCCCGCGTCGCTGGCGCGACGTTGTACTTAGGCGGTGATGCCTCCGCCTGTACGGGGGTGTTCCAGATATTGATTAGCTCGACGATCTCGCGAAAGGTCCCGAACTGGGCGATGCGGCCGCACATGGCCTTGTCCTCAATCAGGTTATGAGTGAAACAAGGTAGATCACCAACGCCAGCGCAGCCCCTAAAGCTGCGCCACCAGTCGCCATACACAGGCCAAACCAATAGCTGCTCTGCCCCGGAAAGCGGCCGCGCGATACGGTGCTGATGATGAGGTGGCCGAAGCCATAACACAGGTAGTTGAAGCAGAAATCGATCAGGGCATCGAGCATGGTCAGCCCTTGGGTGGGTCGAGTTCCCCAGCGGCCCACTTCTGCTCGAACTCGCGCTTGGCCCTGAGCTTGTGGTTCTGGCATTCAACCATATGGGAATCGCTCTGCCAGTTATCGCAGCCCCGCATCGGCTTGTAGAAGCTTTCCCAGGCCGCATCTCGCTGGCGCTGCTCATCGATACGAGCGCGCTGAGCCTCGACAGCTCGCTGTGAATCAATGGCGGCCTGACGTTGGGTTTCATCTGTAGATATGGTCTGGCGATGTTGACGCTGGAGAGTTTGCTGGGCGCGAGCAGCAGTCTGTTGGGCTTGCTGTTCTTGCAGCCGTTGGAGGGCTGCTTGGGTGTGTGCAATTTGCCGCTGGCCCATCTGCTCGATGATTGCCAGCCTGCCGTAGTACATGACAAGCGCGGTGAGAATGGTGCCTACCAAGCCTAAGGCCCATGCTTGAAAGGTAAGGGGGCGGCGTCGTGCCATACGGATGCTCCATGCGTTGATGGCGCAATGCTATCTAGCGTGGGTAGGGTTGGGAAGGGTGGTGTAGAAACACAAAGCCCCGCACGGGCAGGCGGGGCTTCATGTACATCGTCGGATGGGGCTGGTCCTTCAGCAGAATCACTGTGCTCCTGGGCAGGTGAAAATCTAGTGAAGGCCCCGCTCGACCTTGCGGATTTTCCTACGCGAGGGGTAGAGCAGGGCTCGAGCCCGGCCGACTGGACGATTCTGGCTTATCTTCTCGTAAGACTTCCTAGGATGCTGATATCTAAAGATAAATAAGCACGTTCGTGTCGCGCCTAGAGGTACTTCTTGAAGCTCGCGGCGGTGATGTTCACGGCACCCCCCAACAGCACCGCGCACGGCAGCAGTACCAGCAATGGGTGAAGGCTGAAGGGTAGGGTCAGGTAGAGGATCCACGGCATGACCGCCAGCGGCATCAGCGCGGCTTTTGCGCGGTGGTAGACGAAACCGGATTCGTGACCGGCGCCGAACTTGCGGATATCGCGCCGGACCAGCCCGTCCACCAGGCCGACGAAGGCTGCCAGGATGAAGAGCGGTAGCGTCAGGAGCAGCACCAGGATCCGCACGATGAAGGTCAGCGTGGTGAACGCCGCGGCGATTAGGTAACTCTCGGTCCACTGGTAGACCTGACTCAGGTAGTAGCGAAAGTCCCGGGTGTCGCCGTGGCCGGGCGCACGAGCATGCGCCGAGGTGCGGCTCATCCAGTCGAGCAGTCCGGATTTCACGAAGAGCCATTCGTAGGCCCCCTCGATCAACTGGTGCGCCGTACGTCCCGGTTCCTGCACCAGCGCGCTGCGGGTGAAGTGGCTGGATAGCTGGCTCAACTCATAGTCGAGCATGCCCTGGGCATGGCGCCAGCCCTGGTCTGGCCAGAACAGGTGCATGCCGACGCATTCGATGACGATGGACAGTAGTAACGACCCGATCAGCACACCCAGCATGCGCAGCGGCAGGGTGACGGTATTCGCGATCAGCCCTTGTTGCTGAATCTGCTGACGCTGTGCGGTGGTCGCCGGGTCCCTCATGGCCGTGCCGCCCCATCCGGTCCCTCACGGTCGGCGAGGTGTGGCAATCCGTCGAGTAGGTCATCGGGCAGCGGAGCGTCCTGCAGACCCGGCTGGCCTGGGTTGTCCCACCAGTCGCGAGCCTCCGTATAGTGCTGGCGCATGTACCCGGCGAGCTGTTGCAAATCTTCGGGCATGCTCTCGTCCGGATCGGGCGCGGGCAGGGGCATGCGGATTTTCCAGAGATTGCCCCCTTCGAGCAGGGCGAAGCATTGGCCTTTGGGCAGCGCGACGACGTGTGCGGGCTCGATCAGCGGCACGCTGGAGGTGCTGACGCGATCCTGCGCGGTGGAGGTGAAATCAGTGGGACCATGGACATCGGAGCTGTCGGTGGCGCCGCTGACCAGGGTGGTCGTGTAGACCTCGACCTTGGGCAGTTGCTTGGTCAGCAGCTCGGCGGTGGCGGTCTCCCGCACACGCAGCATGAACAAGTTGTTGAAGTTGCCGATCACCTGGCCGGCCTTGGCGCGATTGCCTATGCGCGCCTCGATATCGCTCATCGTTTGGGTGTAGGCGGTGATCTGCATACCCGCGCCGCCGCCCTTGTTGATGAGTGGGATGAATTCATCGCCCATAAGCTCGTTGAACTCGTCGGCGTGGACATTGATGGGCAGCTTGGTCCCGCCAACGGCGCCGGGGAGGCCGTCGTCGATCCCGAACTTGTAGATATGGCCCGCGACCGAGACCAGGTCGGCGAACATCGAATTGCCGACGGCCGCGGCTACTTCGGCGTCGGACAGTGCATCCAGCCCGACGTAGACCACCGCTCGTTGACGGACCACCTGCATCCAGTCGAAGATCGGGCGCGGGTCGTTGAGATCGGCATAATTCGGCGCCAGCAGCTGAGCGATCTTGCCGGTCGTGAGTTTCTCCAGCAACGGCAAGAGACTGGCAACGATCTTGTCGAAGTAGGTGCGGTCATAGCGGACGGCGGACCTGAGGCCGTCGAGTACCGGGTCGTACACGCGCACCTGCGACAGGTACTGCTCCAACGCCACCACGCGCTTTTCGCGGCCGATCATATTGCGCGGAATGTTCTTGTCGTTCAGCCGACTTTCGAGCTGGACGATGATGTCCCAGGCCTTGGGCTCGGTGCGGGCGAAGTAGTGGGCGGCGTATTCGATGAACAGCGCATCGATGTTGATGACGTGGCGTTGGATCAGCAGGTAATCGGGGCGCTGGCCCAACTCGACCAGGGCGCGCGCGATGATGTTGACGAAGCGCCAGGCGAACTCGCGGAAGGCGGCACTGTTGCCTTCACCGGAGAGCTGGCCGGCAATCCGCGTGGCGACTTCGGAAATCCGTCCGAAGCGCCCCACGGCGTTGTAGCGGGCGGAAATGTTCGGCCACCCGAGGTGGAAGAGGTAGAACTCGCCTTCACGGCCGGCGCGTTTGGCCTCCACATACATCCGCTTGAGCAAGTCGGCATCGCCTTTGGGATCGAAGACGATCACTGGCTCATACTCGCCCGTTACATTGCAGCGCCGAATGTCCTGGGTGATGAACAGCTCGGCCAACCGTGTTTTACCGACCCGCGTTGCGCCCAGGACCAGGGTCTGGCCGACACGCTCGCCGAGCGGCAAGCCAACGTCGGTCTCATGGGGTTCGATACCGTGCAGCCGGGGTAGACCGCCCACCGGCGGCAGCGGCCGCACTGGGTTGATGGGGACGTCCCAGGCGGTGAGCTTGGCCAGGTGCGACAGCGGAAACGGGGCGAACTCCAGCCGTGCTTCCAGGCGGCGCGCCACGTGGTAGCCCGGTGAGGGCTCGACATAACGGCGGAACTCTGGCCGGTAGGTCTGCATCAGCCGATGGGTATGGCGCTGTTCCCAGCGAAAGCCCCGGCCGATGAACAGGCGTTGCTGGCTCACCGGTACGTCACGACTGGTCATCACGTAGCGTGGCAGCCTTCGGATGTTGCGGCGGTAGCGCAGAATCACCCAGGCATCGCGCAGTCGTAGCGTGCCGAACGCCAGGAAGGCTAAGGCGCTGCCGAGGCCCAGCAGCGGACTCAGTGCCAGCGACCAGGGTGCCACCAGGCACACTGCCGCGGCGCCGACGCAGACCACCACCGTATACAGCTCCACGGCTGGCCGCAGCAGTACCTCGATCGCATGGGGCTGGGCCATGAGCGGTGTTTCACTGTTCGATGCCGGTCGACGTGATCAGCACCGGGTAGTGGCGTAATCTCAGGCGGTCGACCAAGTCGTCACCGGACGCTGGCGCCAGCGACAGGCCAGGCACCAGTGCGCGCAGTTCAGCCAAGGCCTCGGCCGAGTCGACGTTGACCACCAGCCCGGCGGCATTGAGTTCACGCAAGTGGGGTGACCGCTGCTGCAGCCAGGCGCGGGATTGGGCATCGTCGCCGACGAGAAAGAACGGCGGCAGGCCTGGTGCCTCGATCACCCGGCGTTCCACCAGTCCCGGCGACAGACGCACTGAGCGCACCGGCAACATGTCGGATTCGCTGAACGGGTCGAGGGGCGGACGTGGAACCTCAAGGTGCGGTGAGGGCACCTGGGGTCGTGGTTGAAGACTCAGTGCTTCGTAGTAAGGAAGGGCGGAGGCGCCGCCCCGGTCTTCCACAACAATTAGTGCGTCGGCTTGTACCCGGGCAGTGACCTGTGCCCCGGCCAGGGCGAAGAGGGCAACGAGGCGAATGGGCTTCATGGCAGGCTCCTTTGGTGGGGTTCGCTAAATACGCGTGCCAGGTGCTGGCCGACGCTGCGGCGGTAGCGTGCGGCCGGTGCGCCGCCGGCAGGCCGGTGGTAGCGGCCGACGGTAATCAGCCAGTCCTGGCCGGGAGCGTGTTGCTCGCGCAGGATGTCGGCTGCGATAGCGAGGTTGCGGTAGGGGTCGAGCAGCTCGCAGGGGCGACGGTAGCGATGACGCTGGTAGCCCAGGTTGATCTGGCCCAGACCCACGTCGATACGGGTGGGCGGGACGTCGCGCAGTGCCTGATGCAGGTGGAGGCAGGCTTTGGCTTGGGTCGGAAAGCGGCGCCCGACGCCGGCCACGTTGAGTGTCCAGGGCCAGGGGACGAGCCGGCTACTGAGCCGCGTGCCGCTTTCCTGCAGGGCGACGGCGTAGAGCACGGTCGAAGGAATGCCGGCTTGGTGCGCCGCGACTTGGTAGGCCGGTGGCGGCACGTTCTGCGCCAGGGCGTGCCCCGCCAGTGCCCAGGTCATCAGCGCCAGCACGGCGCACCGTGACGTCGCTATTGCCGCTGCCACTGGCCGTTCACCTTGCGCAGCACAGCGGGCAGGTCGCCGGGGAGGCCGAGCAACAGCCAGCGCCCGGCATCATGGTTGAGCGTGATGGTGCGGTTGCTCACCTTGGCGGGATCGATGCCGATGCGCCGAGCCCAGGTACGGATGAGTGCGTCGTCATTGCGGCTGCCGACCAGGTAGAGGTCGAACCCGACGCTGGCTGCCTGGAGCTGCTGGACTGCATGGTCGCAGGCCGTGCAGGCGTCCTTGACGAATACGGCGAGCCGCTCGCCCGTGGCTGGTACGGCGGGCGAAGAGGCTGCGCCCGCGTCGGGCAGGGCGACGCGTGGCATGCCTGGTTTGAGCCGTTGCCAGGCTGCGTCATAGGCGCGTTGGTAGGCCAGCAGCTTTTCGACACGACGAGCTTCGGCCTGCGCCTGCAGCTCCGCATAGCGGCGTTGTTCCTCATCGGAGCGTGCTTCAATACCCAGCGCGGTGAGTGGGTCGAGATTGGGCGAGTAAATGCCTAATGGTCCCCGCATCAGCTCGCGGTAGCGGGTCCATTCGTCGCTGCTCAGTCCCCAATCACGCGCCTGCTGTTCGTCGCTGCGCTCGATGGTGGTCGGTTGCTCCCTGCTAGGGCGGGCAGTCGAGGCGAGCGTTTCTGCCCCGTCGGTCACGCCACTCACCAGCAGTGCGGCGAGCACGACGAGCGCGCCGCTGCGGTCGATCATCTATCGCTCCTGCCAGTGGGCAGCGTGATTCGGCGGGTGTCGTTACCCTGCTGGAAGACAGCGGCATCCCTCTCGATGTGCTGGAGACGCCAGCCGGCTTCAGTTTCGCCCGGCAACAGCAGACGAACCTGCGAGAGCGAGCCTGAAGTTGAAGGCTGAATCGCCAGGAAGCGTTCGTTCGCACGTAACTCGATGCCGATTACCTGGAACGGCGGCTGGATCTCCTGGGGTTTGGATGGGGCAGGGGAGCGGGGACGTGCCACGACCGGTGCTGGCTGCCGAGAAGTCATGGGCCGCGCTTCCAACTGCTCCACACGCGCTTGCAGGGGCAGCAGGCTGTCCGCTGTCGCAAGGTTGCTGAGGGCGTGCTCAAGGGCGCTGAGCCGCTGCTCCAGCACCTGGCGTTCGGACTCGTAGCGCTCCATGGGCAGCGCTTGCGGTTGTGGCAGCTGTTCGACCTGCAGGGTGAGTTCGTCCAGGCGCTGTTGAAGTATCTCGACTTGCGATGTCGCAGCACGTGTCTGCATCTGCTCGGCCAGGCGTAATAGCGCGACATGGTCGATCACCGCCGAGGCGCTGACGAGCAGGAGCCAGGTAATCGCCGCTGGGCGCATCAGCGGGGTGGGCTCGCGGTGTTCCTTCCCCAGGATCGTCACGGCTGGACCTTCCCGGCAGGCGATGCGACATGGTCTTGGGGACCAGCCTCTGCAGTCGCTGACGCTTCGCCATGACGTGACAGGGTGAAGCAGACACGGCGGGTTACGTGATCAACGTGCAGCGTCCGGGGCGGCCCGACCAAGAGCAGAAGGGCTTCACGCAGTTGGACAGGCCCTAGCTGGTAGTGCGCGGCCGGCAGGGGAAGGTTGTTCAGGGCGTCGGTTTCACGACCGCTGCAGAGCTGATAGCCGGAGCGGCGCAAGACGTGTCGCAGTGCGTCGCCGACGCTGGCGCTCAGCGTGTCGGGAATGGATGCATCGACTACCTGCAGCAGGAGGTCCTGCTGGGCGGCCGTCGGCGCCAATTCGACCAGGGTGTAGCGGCCGTAACGAACGACAGGGAATTGCTCCGGCTGGGGATTCACCACCTCATTCCTTACAGGGGCAGGCGGAGGTGTTGCGCAGCCAGCCGTCAGGACGGCCAGTAGCAGGCAGCAGCGATAGGAAAGGGCGGCGGGCATGGAGGCGCTCCCGGCTGAGTCGAGCCGAGAGCATCGCCATTCAGCAATGCGGTATCACCAAACAAAGGGAATCGTCGTGTTGCCGATTGCTCGTCAGTGAGATTTGCTTCTTTGGGGTGGGGATCAACTCATGCTCAATAAAGCAGCATGCCCGTGCAATGCCTATCGCATCGAAAGTCGCACGTTTTATCCAACGAGTTACCCACAGATTTTGTGGTTAAGTTTTGTGTTCTTATTAGGGGTCAGTTGGTTGAGTCGCCACTGCTGGGACGACAAAGGGCCCCGCGGGGCCCTTTGTTTTAAGCAAAATCTTTGGCTTCGAAGCAATTATTGCACACGCCAGGACTCTACGGTTTCAACACCATGCTCGGCTTTCCAAGCCTTCAGGATGCTGTGATTGCCGCCCTTGGTTTCGACACGCTCACCAGTTTTGGGGTGCATGTAGACTTTTACCTCGCGCGCTTTGCGGGGGCCGCTACCAGTCTGAGCTTTCTTAGCGAGTGGGCGATACTCGGGGTCCATCACTGCGATCAGACCGCGCACATCTACACCGTACTCAGACATGAGCGCACGCAGCTTCTCTTCAAACTCGATCTCTTTTTTCAGCGCGCTGTCGTTCTTGAGCGCTTCGAGCTCGGCTAATTGTTGGGCTAGTTGTTCTTCAAGCTTACGAAATTCAGCAAGGCGGGACATCGTGTGTCTCCTGGTTAATAACGGGTTTAGTGTATTTAAAAAGCGTTGAAATTGGAAGGGTCTATTTGTAATAGTCTGTTGTAAAGCTATTGCTGTGGCGAAACCCTACTGCGCGTACTGCTATAGGGCGCTTGACTCCGGTTTTTCGACTTTTTGGATTTGTTTTTATGAGTTGGAAGCACTAAAGATGGGCTTCGTAGTGATTTTTTGGATTCTTGCGCTTCTGCTATGTCCAGCTCCAAACTTTTCTAATACTGGCAGCTTTATTATAAGTATTTTTCTCGTCTAGCCGGTGGCAGGCGCTACGTTGCAGTGTACAGCGCCAACTCATCCAGAGTCGGAGCATCAGCGTTGAACATTGAATCAGTTGGAAATGCGAAGCTGTAGGTCTCCTGATTGCCTTTATAGGAATAGTGGAGCCTGGAACTCTTCGATATCTTCTGAATTAAAAGAGCACTCCTGAAGGAGCGTTCATTAGATAAGGCCGGTAATGCGAGGTCATGACCTGTTGTAGCTTGTCCTCATTGTCGAAGATCAGATGCGCGAACGCTCGCGAGCCTCGGGTGGGACCGGCAGAAAGCGACCCGAAGCGAACGAAAAATACCTCGATGATGCGCATGTTCGAGCCGGTGCGACTGGTCTAGGCTAGCCCTCATCTCCCGCCGTCGGCCTTCGGTCATGAGTCGCCATAAGATCACGTTAGTCATGCCGGCCCCAGCCGCCGCTACCTTTGAGGCATTCCACAACCACAGTGTGCGTTTGGAGTGGGATACCTTGCTGTCGATAACCAATGTGGAAGGTGGCGGCAGCCATCCTTACATTGGGGCGGTCACATTCAATCAGGGGCGCGGATGGATGCGTCCGTTGTCAATGCGGACTCGATTCGTCAACTACCAGCCAGGTAAGGTGGCTGCCGCGGTATTGGTAGAGCCTGCTGGCGTCTTTCAGGAATGGTCGGCATCAATGCGTCATCGCGATCTGGATGAGGGCAAGTCGGAGCTGATCTACAGACCTCTAGCCCCCCCACCATTTAGGCTGAGAATTTTGATGTCACCGCTATGTGCTGGCATGCCCCCTCCATTGTACTGGCTCTTTGATGTTAAAATGAGGTCACTTCTGCGGATTTCAAGACGCCAGTACGAAATTAATTTTCAAGGTGAAGCGACGAGGCTGCTTCGCAATTTCAGCCTTCTCTCGGTTTGAGCAGCCCCGGGCCTCCTAGAAACCTCCAAGCCTAATAATCAGGCCGCCCTGAACGTCCGTTTCTGGCCGATTCTGTTGAAAAAGGCGGTGTTGGCCAGAGTCGCCTGCCCATAGGCCCAAATGCGGCTGATTCGCGCGTTGCTACGTGAAATCCAAGGCAGTTCTGCCCCGGAAATGACTCAGATTTCAGCGTAAGCAATGCACTTTTGTGGGCAGAAATCTCGAAGGGAGTCTTTCAACAGAATCGGCCGATTTCTGCCTGTACCGACAGGCTGCAATAAGTCGCCTGCTGCCGTTATCACACGGTGGAAAATCGTTGCTCGGTGCTCTAGGACCTCAAAGGAGGTACAGGTGAAGAGAAGGGGCCGACAGCCCGAGGGGCTGCCGGCATAAGGCACATGAGTCAGGTTGCAAGAAGCTGCCTGGCCAGTGCCACTTCGACGGAATCACCGTCCTGGTTGAGGACATCCAACCCGGACTCTGGTACGTCTCCCGACGTGGATTGCGAGACCATGATCTTCTTGGCCATCAAGCCCAGGCAGGCCATTTGTGAGGTGGCCGCGTAGCCCAGGTAGATCACCCGGACGGCCTGTTTCTGGCCGATGCGCCAGGAACGGCGTGCGGCCTGCTGCAGCGAATACACGTTGTAGCCCGACTGCATGAAGACAATCGTTGGGAACTCCAGCAGGTCCAGGCCGGTTTTCACCAGTTCGGGATTGGTGATCAGTACGTCGATGCCACGGTCGAGCTGCTCGGCGATCCAGTCTTCGCGGCGAGAGGCATCCACGCTCGCGCGTAGCACCGCCACCTTGAAGCCCTCCTGCTCCAGCAGCGTCATGAGTCTCGACGTCGTATCGCGGGTGCCGGTGTAGATCGAGTAGACCAGGGTCTTGCGACCTTCTGCCTTCTCCTGCCGGCAGAGCTCGATCAGCTCGCGCTCCTTGGGCATCACCTCCAGCTCATTGAACTGGGAGGGCACGAATGCTAGCAAGGCGCGCGTGCGCGGATGCTTGACTGTTTCCGAGCGAAAACAGGTGTCTGGCCAGGCCAACAGCACGTTGAGCACCACACCGAGCAAAGTCGTGTCGCGTTTGGCCAAGGCCTGTTTCAGTTCCTGGCTCAGGCGCTGCGACAGGTCGCGGTAGGCATTGGCCTGGTCCGCGTCCATGGCAACTTCACGAAACTCCTCGTCATAGGGCGGCAGCACATTGCCACCGATGTCCCGCAGTTTAAGAAATACCGTGAACGGCAGGATGCAGCGCAGCACACCTTTCGGCCCGAACCCCGGCGCTTTAACCGTGCGCACCGATACCTTGGTGCCCTTGGCCGTCTTGTGCGCTGCGCCCAAGCTTTCGGAGTAAATATCCTTGAGTACGCCGTGATCGCGCATGAACGCCATGGCGGCCGACGTCATGCTGCCGGTACCGCTCGGCCGGTAGCCGTCTTCGATCATCCGGCTCGGAAGGGCGCGGAACAGCAGGTGGAACAAGTCGTCGCCATACCCCCCCATCAAAGTTCCGGTGAGCAGCAGCGTTTTGCGCGACTTCGCGGCGAGCACACCCATGGCTTGGCCTTGGGCGCTTCCGCCGTTCTTGTACTCGTGCGCCTCGTCGGCGATGAGCAGGTCGAATGTGCCTTGCGGCAAGTAGCGTTTCACAAACTCGGACGGTTGATAGCCGCCCTCGCCGAAGCCGAACTCCATACTGGCCATCGCACGTTCCATGCGCTGGGCCTGGCGGTCCGAGAAGACCAGTTCACCCTGGTCGTCCATCAGGTTGATGAACTCGTGGATGTTGTCGCCGAGCATCGACGCGAGGAACCCATCACCGTACTGCTGCATTAACTTCTGCGCGGTGACTTCGCCGATGGTGGGAATGCGTTTCAGGGCCTTCAATACGGCCGAGGACTGGTCGTTGGCGGACAGGTTTCGCGGGCGGATCAGCGTCCACAAGGAAGCTGCGCAGCAGCTGCACTTGCGGCGGTATTCCTCGGCTTCCAGCTCCACCGGATTGACCGGCTCGCCGTCGAGATTGGTGATGACCTGGCCGCAGTCAGGGCAGGCGCCCACGTCGCCGTGACGCGTGCGGTGCTGGGTGAAGACGGGCCTCCAGTGGAAGCCCATGCGCATGCGAACGCGGCCGAGGATAAAGAACTCCTGGCCCTGGGCCGGCACACCCAACTGCGCGCGCAGCTTGATGAGCTTGACCAGGGTGTCCGGGCCGTTGAGGACCCAGACGCGGGCGTCGGCTACCGTATCCTGGATTTCCCGCCGCCACTTGTAAACCAGGTGCGGAGGGGAGAGCACCAGGGTACGCCGGTAGCCTTCGGCCTGGAGGACGGCGGCGGTGGCAATACCCACCGTCGTTTTGCCGCAGCCCATCTCGCCATTGACGATCGCGGCGCGCTCGCCGTGATCGATCAACAACTCGGCAACGGCATGCACCACGTCGGCCTGCGCGGGGAACAACCTCCGCTTGAGGCCCGCTAGGATAGTTTGCCGCTGTGCTCGCGGCTTCCCGGCATAGACCGGCGGATTGGCGCGGTTGAGTGAGTCGAGCAACTCGTCGCCGAATTCGGATACGAAGTCCTGCAGACTGAGCGTGAGGGGAGAATCAGCCGCTTCCAGCAGGTTGCCCTGCGCAGCGGTTTCGGGGTCGGGATCAAGAGCGTGGGACATGATGATGCTCCAGGAAAGTGGGCATGCACCGTCCCCGTGGGGCGATGGCATGCCCCTTGGGTGGGAGGAAAGCAACGGTTTGCGACCGTCGAACGAGTACTCAGATTTCGGGTGGGAGTGCGATGTGTGTCGCACTTCGATCCGCTTCGGTGTAGATGCACAGGGTCAGCTCGCGCGTGACCTGGTAGATCGAGTCGAGACGCTGACCGGATGTCAGAGCGGCATTGTTTTCCTGCCACCTGTCGTCGGTAATGTCGCCCCAGTCACCGCGGGTATGGCGCTGGAAATAGGGCAACGGGTCGAGCCGGCCCTCACGGACTAGCTGGTCGACGCCCTTGCTGAAGATCAGCGCGCCTATCGGGAACAGGAGCCTGCGATCACGGGTGTTGCGAGCAGCGGATGCCATGGGTTTCTCCTCAGGTGGAGGCCACGGCATCCCAGCGGGATGACGTGGCCCCGGTGGGTGGCGGAAAGTGACGGTCAGCTCTCGCAGAGAGTGCTCAGCGGATGGTCAACACCTCGCCCCGGGTAGGGGAGTCCGGTGTCATGTCCCAGGCGCGAATAACCGGTACGAATTTGTCGGTGAGGATGCGTGTTTCGGCCACGGAGCCGTCGTCGCGTTCGGTGAACTCCCGCTGGAGGGTTTTCTCCTTATGGGTGTCGCCTTTGACGATCAGCACCTTGCCGGTCTTGGACGTCACGACGCCAGAGATCGCGCCTGCGGCCAGGGCGAGGGCGAGATGCCAGTGCGACAGCGCCCGTGCGGGCGGTCGCAGCGACTGTTGCGAGGCACCCAGATGCGCTTCGAGTGTCGGCCAAAGCCCTTGCAGCCGACCGACTTCATCGGCGAACTGCGCAGGTTCCAGCGTCACGCGGTAGAAGTGCTCTGGCTCGGACGGAGTCGCGGGGACGGTGTACGGCAGGAGCGGCCACTCTTCCGGCAACGCTTCGGCTTCGATGTCTCCCTGACCAATCTGCAGCAGCAGGGCTCGGGCGGACTTGGTTTCGTCGCTGGCCTGGTCGCGTTGCCGCGAGCGGCGGCCGAACACCACGACCTGCTTGAATTGCGTCTCCACCGCACGGTAGATACGCAGGTCGCTGTAGTGCCGCGTGAGCCAGCCGACGAGTTCAGCGTCCAGGACGTAATGCGGCACGATGAAGACCAGTACACCACCGTACTGCAGCAGCGGTAGCGTGCGCTGATAGAACAGCTTCTCGAGCCGGGCGCGGCCTTTGCCGTCGTAGCCGAGGTTGCCATTGGCGTCGTTGCTCAGGTCGCCATAGGGCGGGTTGAGCCACAGCAGGCCGAATGACTGGCGGGAGATCAGGGTATCCATCAGGTCGCCGTGGATGCAGCGGTCAACCAGCCCCCGTGCATGGTGGGCACGTTCGCCGTCGTACTCGACGGCGAACACCTGGGTTTGCTCGCGCCCGAGGGCGTGGGCGACTTCGGCAACGGCCACGCCTTCGCCGGCGCAGGGATCGATGATGCACATCGGCCCGTCGCCAGGCGCCAGTGCGGCGAGTGCTCGTTCGAGCGTGGCTTCGTCAGTTGGGTAGTAGCCGCCCTTGGCGAAGTTTCTTGCGAGTCGAGGAAACATGAGGGCCATGGCTGCCTCCTGTCTGTCGAGGAAGAGTGCAGGCATGCACGGACGCATGCCTGCTGGGGAGCCCTTACGCCACTGCCGCAAGCAGGCGGGGGAGCGGGCGATCGGTTTCGTGCACGTCGAGGGTGCCGCTGCGGATCAGGTTGCCCAGCGCCTGGGTGAGGGCCGGTACGTCCATGGCCAGGCGATGGCCATCGAGGGGACCGATCGCCAATGGCAGGCGATGGAGCATGCCGTGCGCGCGTAGATGCGCCAGCACAGGGGCCTGCCAGTGGTCGAGCAAGGGCAGCGGACAGGTGTCCCGTACCAGTCGCCAGAGGCGAGCGTCGGGGGCGATAGCGGAGCGCGGCAGTAGCGCTAGCGCGCTTGCGTTGCTCTTGTCGGGCCGCGTGCAACGGCGGTCGAACAGCCAGAGGTTGATCAGCGAACCAAACAGGGTGCGCCGGTAGACACGGGTCAAACGCTTTTCCAGGCGATCGACGCTGCCGACGAAGAGCGGAATCGACGACTCCTGTTGGGTGAGGAGGTGGAACTGGTCGAGCCCGTCCTGGTCCTGTCCCAAGGTCAAGCGGGCGATGAATTGCTGGATGGCGGTGTCGCGCCCCCAGACTGAAGCGAAGACAAGGGTGCCCTGCTCGTCGCCGACGCAGGCGTCGGCCATCAGGTCGGGGCACTCGTCGATGGCAAAGAGCGTTGCGGTTGATGAGGATGCAGGCATGGTGATGGCCTCGGTGGCGGGGCAGCACTGCCTGAGGGACAGAGACTGCCCCGTGGGGTGGATTACGAATCGGGCTCGAAGTCCCGG
Organism: Pseudomonas sp. BN606; assembly: GCF_029873115.1. NCBI lineage: Bacteria > Pseudomonadati > Pseudomonadota > Gammaproteobacteria > Pseudomonadales > Pseudomonadaceae > Pseudomonas > Pseudomonas sp. BN606. The sequence goes on from NZ_SSOF01000078.1 coordinate 32,991, forward strand.
GTGTGAGGATTGAAGCGAAGCGCCGCATCCGGTGTGCGGATTGGCGTGAAGCCTTGCAGGTAGATGTCGCGGCGGTAACGGTCCCGGTAGGTCAAGGCATGGCGCGCCTGCTCTTCACTGAGGCCACTGGCGATGAAGTGCTCCAGCAATTCTTCGTCGGAGGACACTTCGTTGTTGGACAACTGGTCCTCGACGAAAAGGAGTAGCGATTCCGGGAGCGCGGCAAGGAGGGAGTCCATGGCGTGTGCTCCGGGTTAGGCCATCAGCACGCTTTCGGGTGCTTTGGGCAGGTGACGCTTTGTGTGGTAGGCACGGACGTGTTCGCGCCACTCGTGGGACTGCTCAGGTGCCATGTCCAGATAGCGGAGCGGGCACGTGTAGTAATACGGGTGCATCGACTCGTCCATCGGCTTGTAGCCCCATTCGCTGCCACTACGTTGCAGCAGGTCGCAGCGGATGTAGCAGAGCGACTGACCTCGTGCGAGATCTCGATGCACACCGTCGACCTTGGCGGTCACCTCGGCGACGGACCACAGCACATTCCCGCGCAGGGCGTGGGCGATGACCTTGACGCTGGCGCGTTCAGTTTCCTGTGGTGCGATCAGTTCAGCGATCAGTTCGGATCGGGACTGGGGAGAGAAAAACCAACCCATGATGAGGTCTCCGAAAACTGGCCGGAGTCCGCCCCTCAGGGGGGAGCCCCGGCGGGTGGGTGAAGGTCACCGCGGTGATGTGAGTGGTCAGGCAGCCTGACAGTCGGGCTCCCGGTGCCAACTCTGTGCCTTCGCATCGAAGGCATAACCGAGCTGGTTGAGGCGCGAACACTGCAGGCGCAGCGTGCGGCGGTCGATGGTCGAGTCGAGCTTGACGGTATCGTCCAGCGGCCAGAGCAGGCCAAACAGCGCGGCATCTTCGCCGTCAGCCGCGGACGTTGAGGCAGAGGCCTCAGTCGGCTTGTCCACCCCAAAGGGCGTGGTATCGATCAATGGGTCTTTCGACGACGGTGCCGCAGGGCTTTGTGGATTGGTCGTGGTGTCGGTCGCAGGGCTGTTCTGCTCTTCATCGAGCGGATCGACCTCCTGTGGACCGAACTTGCGGGCTTCGTCCTTGCTCAGCTGCGTAATACCAGAGAGGGCCATTCCATCGAGTTTGGCGCGGATCTCAAAGCGCATGCCTCCGCCAGCGGGGTAAGCTTTGGGGAAGATGTAACGAATCACGAACTCCCCTTCGTACTTCCCTTCGGCGTACTGCTCCAGCTCGGGATCCTTGACCACGAACTCACCGATCGGGGTGACGAGGCGGCTGACATTGAATGGGCCGTTGCGACCATGGATGGTGCGCAAGGTGAGCTGGCCAGGAACGATGATGGGGGACTGTTGAGCGCGAGGCGTGGCGGTCATGTGGGTTCTCCTTCGAGGATGTTGGGCCGGGTGTGCCCATCCGAACGCGCGGAAAGGAATCTCCTGCTAGGGAAATCAAGGTCGGTATCCGCCCCGGTGGACGGAGTCCCATGCGAGTGGCGCAGATCGACGCCGAAGCATCGGGGATGAGGAAGACCAGTGCGATACAACGCACCGCAGCTGTGAAGGTCGAAGCTGCTGGGCATGCTGCAGGCTTCGCCTGCGAACATAGGGGTAGCTTGCTTGAAGGGTAGGGTGGGGGCGCGTGCCAATCGGCAGCCGAACGCTCCGTGTTTTTGCGCAGGGCGAGGCAAGCGCGCTAGGAGCAGATAAAAAACGGACCATGCCCTGTTCGGGGATGGTCCGTGAGAGGCTTAGGCTTTCAGTTGGCGCATGCCGTCGGCGAGCAGCCACAGGGCGCGATTCAGGCGCACGTTCTGATCGATGCCTTCAACGGCCCGAGTGCGCTGGTGGCGCCCGCGGGCGGATCGACCGGATAGGCCGCCTTTGACCAGGTTCTCCTGCACTCGGTTGAACACCGACCACAGGTCGAAGCGCCGGTCGTCGAAGCGGCGTGGCGCCAACACCTGGCTCTCGGTGATCGGTACCGGCTTGCTGGCGCCGTCGTACTTGAGCGACAGGGCAGAGTTGGCAAACACAGTGGCCTCATTCTCATCGAGAGTGATGGCGCGCATCGAATCGCGTGATTCCTCCACGCGCTCGAAGCCCTTCAAGACTTCGTAGGCGCCTTCGATTACGTGCTCCGTGACATTGCCTTTGTGATGGACGCGCACGTCGGTCATCGTGTCCCCGCACACCAGGCCGTTCTGGCAGACGAAGCGAAACATGCCCGCGAGCATCTGGTAGCTACTGGTGCCGTCGTGAGAGTTCAGCAGGATGATCTCATTCGCTTCGCTGCCGTCGATTTGGCTGGCGTGGCGAAGGCGCAGCATGTGTTTGGTGTACTCGCGGCGATCCTCATGTCGCACGCGGGTCTGGCACACCATGAAGGGTTCGAAGCCCTCCTTGCGTAACTCGAAGAGAACGGTGGCGGTGGGGATGTAGCTGTACCGTTCGGATCGGCTTTCGTGCGGGGCTTCCGCATAGATTGAGGGTACGACGGCGCGAATCTGATCATCCGAGAGCGGGTGATCTGCGCGCAGCATGGGGGAGCAATGCGCAAAGCGAGAGGCCAGTTGCATGGTGATCTCCTGGATAATGCTGGCAATTGGCGTGTCGGGGCTTAAGCTCGATAGCCGGTGATTGCCTGGGATGGAGAAGGCCCCGTGAGACGGGGCCGGTTGGGGCGGTGACCGACATGCCGCCGACACCGAAGTGCCGGGGCAATGCCGGGAGGGCAGGACAAGGCCCCGGTGGGGCGCTGCGAGTTAGAAGGACGCTGCCTGAGGGGTGTTCTCGGCAGGCTCGGTGGGCTTGGCGCTGCCGTTGTCGTCTGCAGGGGGAACCGTCTCGTCGGGCGTGGAAGCGTCCTGGGAGGCGGGTACGTCGGCCTTCAGCGGGTAGACTTGCTGGCCGTCGATCTTGATCAGGCTGACCTGGATCAGCTTCGATTTCAGGCTTCCGCCCACGTCGCCGGCATGCTCGCCCTTGATGCGGATGTAGGACTCGGCCTTCATGTCGTTGAGCGTGAAGGCCAGCAGGACTTTCTTCTGTGCTTCCACGGCCTGAATGCAGCGTTGCACCAGGTGTTGGGCACTGTTGTCGGCGACGATGGTCTCGATGTAGCGATATTCGGGAGTGTCGACCGGCCCGGCCAAGACTGCGATCGAGCAGGACAGAAACGGGTCGCCGTTGTTCGGGACCATCTTGGGATCATTCAAGTAACCGATACCGCGGGTAATCAGCTCGTGGTACTCGATTTCTCCCAAGACGCTCCGCTCCAGCAGTTCGGCCTTCAGTAACCGGGCCTTCATGCTGGCAGCTGGATCACCCGAGGGCCGGCGGAACGGATCGATCCACAGGTCGCCGAGACGGAAGCGGACCAAAGGCCGCTGATTGCGATCATCGACACCGACATAGGGTTGGACAAGTTGCTTGGCCTCGGCCCCCGAGACCCGCACATCGAAGTAGCGCAGGGTCGGGTCCTTGGCAGGTCCGACGAGGGCCGCGACCGTGCAGGCCAGGAACGGCTGCGCATGGCGGCCGCCCTTCACCGGGACTTCGCGCACGCGCTGGATGTAGCCGATGCCGGACGTATGGATGTCGAAGTAGGACTTCTGATTGGAAGCGTTGCTGGTCATGGTGAATCTCCATTGACTTGAGAACAAGAAAGCGGAAACACACCGACCCACAGCGGGGAGGTGCGTAACCCCGCGGTGGGTTAAGGATCAACTGCATCCACTCCCGGATGCCGGGAGTCGTTCGCGCAAAAGATGCGGTGCGAACTGGTTTGGTCACGCAGCAAAGCTGCGCCGCAACCTCGAAGACCGATGGTTGCCTGGTATGTCGCTGACGTCGTCAGCAGCACATGACGTCAGCCTGGCGCTAGGCGACTCGCCGGACCAGGAGGAATCAGCAGTCGCGGAAAACCGCATTGGTTAGTCCTCGCAATGGCAGGCGATCGGGTCAACGGTGGGGTCGAAGAAACCCGTGTCCTGACCGCTATTGGCGGCTGCCGCTGAAACTGGTGCCAGTAAGGGGCGATGTTGAACGGCGCGCCTGCGGGCGTCTCCTTGGGGCTGACCGGGATCAGCCGGCGAGGGCGGCCATTTCAGTTTTTGGAGACGGCGCGTAATAGATACGCGTGGGGCGATCAAAAGAAGCCCCCGCGGACGGGGGCTATGGAGGAGGAAAGGTCAGGTACCAGTCGTCATGCTGAAAGCTCTTGGCGCGGTGTTCGAGCTCGGGTACGGAGGATCTCCACCTGTATCTGGCGCCAGCGGCCATCGTCGATCAGCCGCTCGAGTACCTCTCCGAGCGAGTCGAAGTACACCTCGTCCACTCGCTCAACCACATCCACACCGTGACGTAACTCCATTGCGTAGAGGTCGTGGACACGTTCGTAGAGCACAGTTACCTGCCCCTCGAACTTGTCTGTGGCTACAGTGAAGCTGAGTGCCGGTGGCGACTTGATGATGTCATCGGGCTTGGGATCCACCCACGTGAAGTCCCGCGCATCGGCATCCACCAACAGATGGGTAATGCGTCGGTAGCCATCGGGTGCTGGCAACTCTTCCAGTTGCTCGATCAGTGCTTGTAGCTCCGGACACTGCGGGGTGGGAATGGGCAGCTTGGCGATAGCCGAGCCGAGTATTAGCGTCTTCACGGTGTAGGCCGTGCCGTCCGACGAACGCTCGGTTCGTTCTTCCGGCGTGTCCGCGCGCTGACCGTCGAAACGGCGCCGTGCATATGGACGAACTTGAACCTTGTCACCTTCACCGGGCTGCTCGGTGACCAGGTCCCGATCGAGAACGGCAAACTCGGTACGGCCGGTCTTCACAACGATGGCCGCGTCGGTTGTAGCGATTACCGTGCCGTCGAAGGGCTGCGGATCGATGAAAAAGCCCAAAGTGGATACCTTGGGTTCGCCGTCGAAGATTTTGAAGCGAAAAGTTCGTGAGTTACGCGGTACGTGTTTCGCAACCAGTGAGGGCAGTTGCGTGCGGATGGCTTGGTGGTCCATGGGAGATTCCTCGAATTGAAGCAAGGGACTCCCGCCTACAAGGGAGGGTATCCCTTGAGGGGTGGTCAGCGCGACATGCGCTGGAAGAGCAGAGCGACCAGTGCGATGAAGCGCACCGCAGTCGTGAAGGTCTCGACTGCCTGGGCATGCTGCTGGGTTCACCAGCGAACATGCGCGCAGGATGTTGGATCGGATGAGCGGCTGCGCCGGGTAAACCGGTTCGTACGCGCCCGTAATTGGGGCGGTTCTACTTGGGCGCTCCAGTTTTGCCATTCGCTTCGTTAGCGGATTGGGGCTCGTTGCGCATTCTCCGCCACGCTAGTGACCGAAGCGTCGTACAGCGGCAGCCCCTACAGCGTCGGAGCATCAACATCGAACACGAGCATGTGCACGTCGGCAACCGTGGCCTGGTGGAGAGTTGCCTTCACTATCGAAAATCGGTTGTACAAACATTCTCGCGAGCCTCGGTTGGGATCAGCAGAAAGCGGCCCACTGCGGACTTCGTGCTAGACAGTTTCACTCTTCGAAAGCAGTCACCTAGACAAGATGGTCAAACCATCGCACACAGCCTAAGTGGTGCGGGACTACACCGCGGCGAATGGCCAAGCCGAAGCGAGCTGGCCGAAGATCAGTGACGCGTTTCAGCACAAGGACGGATTAGGATTTGATGTCGCACTCGACGCCGCGTCGGTTAAAAGTCGTGTCATGCTGCGTTCTAACGCGCCGTCGAGGAGATGGAGCGTCGATCTATCGCTCGACGCACTTTTCGTTGTGATATGTGATGAACCGTTCGTCAATCACATGACCGGGGACGACGGTGATGTCTTCCATACGCAGGCTACGGACACCGTAGTCGAGTTCGACATGACAATTCGGACATAAGCAGATGATGTTCCCTTCGATATCGGGTCCGTCATGCGGAGAACCGAGCGGTTGAAGATGATGCGCCTCTGCATAACGCAATCCGGCCGGCAACTCGATGGAGTGCTGGCAAAGCTGGCATTTGTAGCCGTGCAATTGTTTGACGCGCCGGGAGAGCAGGCTATCGCGGATGATGCGGCTCACCGTAGTTTCCACACGGCCTGGCGGGGCGGATAAGTCATTCGCTGGCGGCGTGACGGGCGGTGGCTCATTCGCGATGAAAGGCGCCCAGTCGAACCCTTTAACCTTCCGGATTTCGCTTTCCCACCATGGATAGTCTTCGTCTCTCCGGCCGAACAGCTTGAAGTAGCCGTGACCGGGGCGCATCCTCTGTGGGTCGCGATCGATGATCAGCCCTGTGATTGCGGGCAGCGCCAATTCAGCCGTCCATTCCGCCAGACTGTTCAAGCCCTGGACCTGCAGACTCTCGCCGAAGGTTCCGCGCTGGATCGCAAGCCCTAGATCGTCGTGAACCTGCTTGTAGCCCACATAACTCTGCGGCCTGCCTGGCACTATCTGCGGCAGCTTGCCAACAAGATAAGACAGCAGAATCCGTCCCTGGCCGTCGAGTGCCATGCTCTAAACTCCCGGATAGTTGTTGTACCGTGCACCCTGCACCCGTAGTACCTTGAGGTGCAATCGCCAGTAAAGGCTATCACCGTTTCGTCTCTTTCCAGCGGGTGCACTGGTCGGAACTCGGTTGCCGAGAGAACTTGGGTATCACGCTACGTAGCCATTTCAGCAGAACATCCCGAAGCGAGGTACGGGGCAAGTGCGCAAGCTGCCGCTGGCAGTCGGTGATGGCGGGACTCGGTCCCTTCGCGGGAAGCTGTCGATGGTCTCATGACGTACGACCAGGAGTGTCTACGTCTCGTCGAATCCGCCGGCGCAAAACCAGTCCGAGTCCGCGAGCGCATCATAGGTCGCCCTTTGCCATGAATTTTCATAGACATCGGCGCAGCTCTCGGCCCGTCCGCGCAAGTCCTTCCTGATCCGTTGTTCGAAGCCTGCCGTTGCGGCCATCTTTCTCAAGGCATAGCGCATGTTGACGATCTCCACCGCGGCATGTGTTGCGTAGAGCGTGCCCAATCTGTAGATGCGAAAGTGAGTTCTCATGCGCTCTGCCTTCACTGCGCCCCAGGATACCGGAGGGATGACAGAGAACCGCACCGCAGCAGGCGTGCCTTCCACGACCTCGCCGAACAGCCACCTCTCATCATCGACCTCGTCGAAGTATGGATGGATAGTCTGCTCGGCAGCGGTTGCCGGGACATGCACGAGCTTGTACTTGTTACAGTCGCTGCAGGCCGGGACCAGATTTATTGCGGTCACGCCAAAGACTGGAAAGCTTGTGATCGGCAGATAGTGATCGAGCTGGTGAACCGTGCCTTGGCCGCACAGCGGACAGATGTCGTTGACACACGCCTTCTTCAGCTTCGCGTATACGTTGCGCGTCCTGCTGCTCTTGACGAAAGTGCCGTTGTATACACGCTCCACCTCTTTTCCTGTGACGTATCCGCCAACATTTTTCGTCCCTGCTAAGGCGTGCAGCGTCGCGCCTTCACCGTTCTCTACATACACCGCTTCGGCTGCTTCTACGCTGGCTACGGCCAGTAGCAGCCGGTTCCTCAGGTCCTCATCCCTGATACTGGATGCACATAGCTCCAGCGCTTCGGCGCCTGTGATGCCAGGTCTCGGCAGGCTACGCATAGTCGTCTCCGTCTCGCTCCGCGATGAGCGCCTGAACGATTGCTTTGGCCTCATCACCCAACTGCCCGCCGAACCTGTTCAGAACCCGCCGATAGGAGGATCCGTCCAACACGGCATCCTGCAATAGCTTGTGAAAACCAGACTTTGTGACCTGCAGGCCGAAGACTTCTCGGGTTAGGACACCTATGTTTTCGCCGAACGTCTCAACAGTCGGACGCTCAACAATGGACCTTCTTCCGCTTCGACGTAGCTTCCATGCACACGACCGAGGTACTTCCTGCAGGACGACCGGCGAGTGCGTCGCCACAATAGCCACGCCGTTCCGGCGGATGAGGAGATCAGACAGGCAGCGCACGAACGAGGCAAGCAGCGGCGGATGCAGATGTCCTTCGGGCTCGTCGAGAAGCACCAGTGTTCGTTCATCGACCAGCTCGACCAGCCGGGTTACAGTCAATAGGACAATGGCATGGCCTGAGCTGAGCTTCTTAAACAGCCTGCGCGCGCGGGTCTTCAGGCTCACATCGCTTTCGTCGTCGAGCAGGGATGTGACATCTGCCTCTGCGAAGAGATCGTCTTCTTCGAGCGTTTTCACAGCCTTGCGCCAGCGCTCCGCCAGCACGCCTGACTGGCACCGTGTCAGGCTATTCGCGAAATCAGTTCCCAGTTCAGCGAAACTCTTCGTCGTCGAATTGCGGTCGGAGGATTCGGCATGCCTGAGGCCGACTTGCTTGCAGCTCATGGCATCCCTTTCTTCTGGCGGCTTCAATTCGAAGTCGTCAAAGGCGCTGAACGAAACGAGTACCAGTCCGGCAAAGGCCACTGCGCCACCGGTATCCTCCGCCAGCATCTCAATCGAGCCAGGGGAGGATCCGTCATCAGCCTCGCGGCCAAGAAGGGCAAGGGTCAACTGCCGCATGCATCGTGTCTTGCCCACGCCGTTGCGGCCAATGAGGACGTGAACGTTCGTCGGCGGCTGAGATTCGGGTGCGACCTCAAAGGTCATCGACGCCGGCGGTGTACGGCCAACCGTGGGCAAGTGGTACGTGAACTGAAACTCAGTGAGCTTGGCATCGCCGCGGGTCAAGCGGTTCAGCCGCCCAGTGACTGTCGAGCCGCGAACGTCTCGCAGAAGTGACTCGCGCATCACCTCTTCATCGCGATGGGCCTCGAAGATACTGAGGTCGGCGGCGCAGTCGCGCAGCCCGATGAAAACGCGCGCCCGAAGTACGTCGCTCAGTTCGTTCAGTGCCTCGTAGTAGCTCTCGCTCTGGCCGAGCGAAAAGTATTTCTCGGGCAGCGAGTTGAAGGTCTCGGGCAAGGCCGGCGCGCGGTGGCCCTGAGAGACTCTCCCGGAGGGCATCAGGCCCTTGTGGCCGATTTTCACCGAGCCGATCTCATGGACCTGGCCTTTTTCGTCGGCGACGTGAAGGAAGAACTGCGTCCTGTACTTGCCCCAGTCGTCCCACTTGTCTGTGTATAGGAAAGCCCTGCGCTTTGCGTCGCCCGGTATCCGTGCGTTCCCGTCGAGTACAGTGAAGAAAATGGCGGCTCTCCCTCGGTAGTTTGTGTTCTCGGCATAACTCTAGCGCTCTGAACGGGCAGGGGCTATGGGCGTCGAGCCCCCAACTGCGTCGCTCGTTGTGCGTCTCAGCTAGGTGCGCACCACTGAGTCATCTCGACTGGTAGCATGTGGCACACTGCCAGCGGAGCTGGTCGGGACAATTATGGAGTGAAGGGATGTCGGTATGATCAGAAGGTTTCGGCTGGAGCAGAAGTCTTATTACGAGAGGCTGGTGATTGCTCAGCGCTTGTCGGACATGCTTGAGAAGTTCCTGGCTGGGCGGCGCGCTCCACTCGCGATCGGCGCTGAACAGGGCGGTATCGAAGAATGGGACGACGTGGTCATCCTCCACACCTCAGACTCCTTTGAGCATCTGCAGGTCAAACGCCAGGCCAGTGATTTCTGCACCAAGAATCCAGATAAGACAAAACACCCGGCCAAGGCATCCAAAGGTGGAACTGCCGGCACTGAGCCCGCGGACTCAGTCATAGACTCGGCATTCGCCAGCCTGGCTAAGCACGCCGGCTTGGGCACTTTCGACTCACTCCCCGACCGTCAGTTTCAGCTGACCCTCGTCGGCGCACACCTGAAGATCAAAAAAGACCTGACCGTGGACCATTTGGATGCCTTGTGCAAACTGTGTCGCCAAGACGGACTTGATCTGGACGAACTTGCCAATCGCAAGGACGGTCCCACCGAACGAACTTATCTTTGGCTCACTACCTGGTGTGGGTTCAAAAACTGGGATCAGATCAGAGACACCCTGCGTCGAGTCACCATAGTCTGCGTAGGCAATGATGCGACCTTGGAGCAACGCTCCGCTGAATCTCTCGGTCGGCACTTTACCGATCCGAAACGGACGCTTGAACGCCTGATAACGTACATCACTAGCGAGACATCTGACGTGTCAGCTTTGGGCTGTCATGCGGTAGTCCGAGAGCTCAAGGACGAGCTTCGCCCAGATATCGAAACCTGGGCTCAGTATCTGTTAGGTGACGAAGTTCTGCCGGCCGGCAGGTCATGGTCATTCGCAGGGACTCATGATCTTGGTGGGGTGGCTCCCCGATCTGCGCAGGGAGTTGTGGAGCACATGTGGAGTAGTGGGCCTGGAAACCGGAAGCTCAGGATATACGCCCCATACACGCCCTCCATCGGGGCGAATCTCACTCTTCCATCTGCAATACTGCGCATGGCTTTGCACCTGCCCAATGGCAGTCAGAGTCTTATGCTAGGCGAACCAACGTGGCGCGGTAGCGTCGGCCATGAAGTCGGGCACACGCTCGGTTGCGCAGAGAGCGACCTGAACAACCTCCCGTGGCTCGAAAACCCTGAGCGTCTTGCGTGCGCGCTGGATCATGAATTCAAGACACAAGGCGCGGCCCGAGCGGAAGCTGATGCGCTCGCAAGCGCCATGGACGACCTGATGTGGCAGCGCCTCATTCAAGGCGTCTCTGAAAAGCTTACCGCCATTACAGATCCGGCCCTCGCTGACGCCATGGAAGCAGTTTGGCTGGAATGGTTGGACGGGTTCGCCAAGAATCCTGGGAGCCGCCGAAAATTTCTGGATCAGCTTCTGTACCCGGAAACAGAAGGGAAAAATGCGAAGCACGCACTTCGCCTTGGCCCTCGCACTTTGGATCTGCTGGTCACCGCAGTTGAAATCCTGTTGCTGGTTGCGGTGGGGGTAGGTGGAAGCGGCACCGACTGGGCGTCCTTCCCGGATTGTGGTCAGGTGCTGAGCATTGCACTCAAATACTGGTCTGGCCCCGCAGGCAGCGCTCCAGAAGTCCGTGAGCTCTCTGACGATCCGTTGGTGACGGTTATTGGCCCTTCACCAGCCCCGGTCGTAATCCTGTCAGGCGTAAGCGCCTCCCCCTCAGAGCTATTGAACATAGGGATGGCTGACGACGCCGAGGCGGCCACCAGCATGGCGGCCGAGCGCCAGCCGCACCTGCTCGTCACCCGGTCAGGGGCGTTTAATCATCTGCGTAGAGGGAGTCTGGCCTCTGTGCGACAACACTTCACTAAGCAATGGCAGGATCGACTGCTTGCCCGCCAGTCAGCCATCGAGGCGAACGCGAAAGGACTCTGAAATGCTAACAATCTCGGAGATGGTTGCAGCCATCTCGAAGCGTGCTGAAGGTCGTTATGAAGTTGCCGTGTCCGATACGTTTGAACTGGCGTCGCCGTCGATTGAGATCGACTCTGCTACGGTGCAGCTCAAACGGGTCAGTCAGGAAGGTGCGGGCTGGCGGACTGTGTTGATCGCAGCCCTTCCCTTCGATTCGGCAAAAATCCAAGGCGCATTTCGGTGGGCAGCGGATGTCCGTGACATGCTTGCGGAGCCGCAAACAGCTGACCTCTACATGTTCATGCTCATCGAAGGCATTGCGTCAGAAGACGCAGCTCGCCTCGAGACGGACGATCGCTTCTGCAGAAAGGTAGTGGTCAGAGAGGAGGAAGATGCCGACTCCTTTCTCGACCGTAGCTTCTTGGCGACCCTTTCGCCCGCCGGCAGCTCAGACAACATCAGCGATCCATTATTGTCGTCTCTGAGTGCTCTTGTCCTAGCGCATTCCTGGGTTGAGCCGTATCGCGACACGTGGCGAGAATTGCTGTTGTCTGGAAGATCTGGCGGAGAGATCGCTGAAGCCTTGAAGGCGGTTGCGTTTGGTGACGAGGACCCCCAATGAAAAATTTGAAGTCCATTACACTTTCCAACATCCGCAGGTTTGGCGCCGACACCACGATTGAGCTCAGCCGCGGGGCAACCATCTTATTGGCCCCCAATGGCACCGGAAAGACCGCGATCTTTGAAGCCATCGAGTTCGGTCTCACCGGCAAGATTTCCCGACTCGACGGGAATCTTTCCCCGATTATCCGAGATTCTCAAATCATGGCTCGCGTGAGCCTCGATTTCGGTGATGTGCAAGCCTCTGCTCAAGTGAGCAACATTGGTGTCGTTGAGAGAACGGGCGACCTCAGCCCTCTTTTCCCAGAGACAGCCCCTGAGGACATTCCGTTTCTGCTGAGGCTTACCCACCTGCTTGATCAGCGTGAAGGGGAATGGCTGGTAAAGGCAGAACCAAAAATCGCAGGGTCTCAGTTGGCACGGTTGCCGATTGGCAAGGATGGCACCCAGGTGAGCTCTGCGCTTGGCGGCATTCGCCGCGCGCTCACAGAGCAACTGAAACAGGCCAAGAGCGCACTCGAAACACTCGAAGCAGAATTTGGTGAATGGCAAAGCCTGATCCTTGACCGGGATCTGGCAGCTTCTCAGTCTCAAGGTGCACTTCGTAGCAAAGAAAACATCGCTGAATCCATTTCGGACATCGCGCGCCAGGCGCAGAGCTTCGAGCAGTTGCCCGCAGGCCTACTTGTGCCACCGCTGGGCCAAGATGGTTTGGAAACGGTGCACGATGCGTTGGAGCAATTGGTACAAGCCAAGCTAGACCGACTTCGTGATCAGATCACGGCGCTGGCTGAGGTTGACGGACTCATAGGCCGGTTTGTTTCTGATCAAGCACGTTCAGAGCAGCTTGGTAACGATCTCATCGCTGTTACTCAGGAGCTTACACAGAAGAAACAAGATCGCGTCCTAGTCGCTGCCAATCATGAGCGACTCCAGCAGGAGTTGGTCACTGCCGAAGGTGAGCGTGATGCTATCGGTCAGCAGCTCAATCGGCACGTGAATGAGACCCAGGCCAAAGAGGCGGTCGATCAACGCAAGCAGGTATTGGAGACCGCTGACAAGACTCTGACCAGCGCTGAGTCCCTGGCCTCCACCTTGCGTAGCCAGCATGAAGGCAACGAGCAGCTCGGCGTCCAACATGACCACATCAACAGACAACGCAAGGCGTTGCTACAGATAGACGCTGACCTTCTCACCGCTCATCAACTCCTGGAGCGCTGGGAGCAGACGATTCAGCACGTTGCAGATGTTACGGGCTCCATCAGTGGTGAAGAGGCAGAAGAGGATGTCCTTCAAGAACAGCTTCGAACTGCGGTTTCATCAAGGATAGCTGCTGAAGCTGAGGAGTTAGCCGCGAAGAGCCATCACGAGACTTTGACCTCGGCCGCTGATTCAATACGGCAAGCCGTTGCGTCCATCGCGGCTCACCTGCCCAGCGATCGCGGTGACTGCCCTTTATGTGGTGAAGAGCACGGAGCAATAATCCTTCATGAACGTGTTGCCAAGGCATTAGAGGCTATCGACCCCAATGTTGTCGACGCCGAACGGCGCGTCAAGAAGGCAGCCGATGCTTTGCGTGAATGCTCAGAGGCGGTAACACACGCCGAAGCAGAATTGAGAGCATGCAAGGATAGAATTGTTGAGCTGGAGTTCCAGCAGGCGGGCCTGGCAGCGGACATCAACGATTTCAGAACCAACATTCTGCTCGGCGGCGATACGGTACCCCTCGCGAAAGAGTCGATCCGACGTCGCGAAGATGCAAATGCTTCAGCCAAGCTCCAGCTGGATGAGAAGCAGAGCAATCTTGCGCCCCCACTAGCCCCCAATGTCTTTGATCAGACCAAAAACGCCTACGATTCGGCTGTTCGTGCATTGGACTCCGCGCGACAGGGCCGATCAGAGGCCAGCAGCAGGCTTGAGCAGGCTACCGCGGCATTGGCAGCAATCACTGCAGACGCTCCGCCAGCACAAACACTGGAAGAGTTGTCCTCGGCGCAGAACCAAAATGCCAATCAGATTGCTGACCTGAGCTCCAAGGTGACGGCCGAGCAATCCGCCTTGGATCGGCAGCAGGTTCAGCTGACCGACGTGACGAATAGGGTATCTGACCTGGAAACCCAGCTATCCGATGCCCAATCTCGACTCGCTACTGCCCGAGCTTCCTGGCGCCAGCTATCGTTCGCCGGCGATCCAACTGCCGAGGTTGCGAGCAGTCGTGAGGCTCAGTTGCAGTCCACGGTCACCGAGCTGGCTCGACACTCAGAAAAGCTACGAACGATCAAAATCGAGATTGGTGCCTGGAGCAAACTGGAGCAGGCGCGCCTGGCTCAGGGGCTCCTGGATCGTCGGCGCGGCGAGCTGTCGGAGGATGAGTTCACTGCAAATCTTCGTCAGCGTATGGAGAAAGAACGATTGAGCCAGAAGCGTCTGTCGCTGCTATCCGATGCGATGGACACGCTCAATCAGTACTTATCCTCCGAAATCGCTAATGTTCAAAAACACGTACTCGCCGTGGTACCGCGATGGCAGGCGCTTCTGAAGCGAGTGGTTAGAGAGCAACGTTTTACCGGGACGAATCTGGATTTTCGCAGCCTGTATAGAAAGGAGCGTGCTGAAGTTTCGGTGCCGCTCCACGGGGAATTAGTCCCGGTACCGGCGATAGCCAGTGAGGCTCAGCTGACGGATTTGCAGCTAACCTTCCTGCTGTCAATGGCGCTGGATCATCAGTGGTCTTCCTGGCGCGGCCTGCTTCTAGACGACCCAACCCAGCATCATGACCTGGTCCATGCTGCGTCGGTATTCGACGTGCTTCGTGATTACATCGTCGATCATGGTTTCCAGGTCGTGATTGCAACCCATGACGCCCTTCAAGCCCGTTACTTCATGCGTAAGCTACAAAACGACGGGATCGAAGCACGTTTATGGTCACTCACACCAACCCCTGACGGCGTTACAGCCTCAGAAAGCCCATGGCCGGTTAGAAGTCAGCTAGCGGTGAATGAGTAGCCACAGCGCTGAGCGCTAGAAGCGATCGTGTCCGTCTATTGAGCGCGCGCGGTCGCCGCTAAATGAGTGTACTAGATGCCAGCATGGCGTTTAAGTTACCGCAGCGCCGACGTGCTGGAGACGAGTGTCCGGTTTTGGCCGATCCTCGCTGGTCGCATCTGTGACATTCATGGGCCAAGTGTAAGCGTCCAGCCAAGTCATCTGCAGGCGATATCCAGCATCAATCCAATGGGCCGGTCAGCGCGGCGCAATGGCGCGATGTGCCGAGAGTTGCGTTCGTTCTTCTGTCGTTCAAAGTCGACTGAATCCTGGAACCAAGAGAAAGACGCCGAAGGCCGAAGGCCTTCGGCTGTCGATAAAGAAACCACCCGTGAGCCGGTTCAGAGCATGGCCGTCGTCAAAGCCGTCCTCTGTCGCAGCATTCGCACTCGACCCGTGTCGTGGCTGGGGTCGAAATCCTTTGGCACGCATCCGCGCACAAAGGGCGCCCGTTGTTTCACCGGTGGGCGCCGGCACTGAATACCGTTCGACCCGAGGGGTCTCCTGGCGGCTCGTGTTCAGGTCGGCAGCAAGGCACCAGGAGACCCCTCGGGGAAGCGGAAGCACGCAGAGTAGGGGATCGCGACATGCCGATTGCGGAGGATTTCGCCTTCTCGGCGCCGGCCATCTGCCGGCAGCGTGCACACATTGCAGAAGGATGGGGTGTGCTGGGTTCCTCGCGGGAGCGAGGTCTGCGTATCGACTGTGATCGATACGATGGGGGAGGTGGAGCCTGGCTACTTCGACTGCGGCGACGGCTTGCTCACCGAGCGGCGTTTCCCGCCAGCTTGCCGGCCGGTCTGGATGGGAACAGCGCCCTTGCAGTCAGGGTAGCGACTGCAGGACCAGAAGGGGCCGGTTTTACCCTTGCGTTGTCGTGTGACGTTGCCGCACAAGGGGCATGCAGGCCCATCAGGCAGACGGATGGAAAGAGTGGTGCCACGGTACTGCTGCACGAGCTGCGCAACCCAGGCGGATTGCTTGTCGACGAATGCGTCTAGCGTCATCTGGCCCACCTCGATCATGTCCAGCGCCTGTTCCCAGATGGCGGTCGTGCCGGGATCGGCGATGGCTGCCGGTACGGCGTCGATAAGCGTGAAAGCTGGCTCAGACGCGCGGACGGCACGGCCTTTTTTGAGCAGATAGCCTCGGTCAAGCAGGCCTTTGATGATGCTGGCGCGTGTTGCCTCGGTGCCAATCCCGGTCGTGTCCTTCAGCTTTTGTTTCAGACGTGGGTCGCTCACCAGTTTTGCCACCCCCTTCATCGCCTTGATCAGTTCACCCTGGGTGTAGGGCCTCGGTGGCAGGGTCTTCAACGCCTTCAGCTCGACCTGTCCTATGTTGCAATGAGTGCCGTTGGCCAATGGCGGCAGGATCTGACTACGCTGTGCCGATTCGTCGTCCCCGGTCTCCGGCGTGCTATGACCTAGCGCCAGATGCCAGCCCGGTACCACGACCAGCTTGCCGGTCGCCTGCAATGTTTGCCCGTTGCAGGTGAACAGCGCCACGGTGCGATCGAATTCGTGATGAGGTAGGAACTGCGCCAGGTAGTGCGCCCGGATCAGCCGATAGACTGCCAGTTCCTTCTCGCTCATCGCCGCTAGCTTCGCAGGTTCGAGCGTTGGAATGATGCCGTGGTGGGCGGTGACTTTGCTGTCGTTCCACGCCCGTGAACGCTGTGCCCGGTCGAGCTGAGCGAGCAGCGGGCGCAGGCCAGGGTCGGTCGCGACTAGGGCATCGAGCACTGCCGGCACTTCCGCCAGCATGTTCTCAGGCAGGTAGCCCGAGTCGCTACGCGGGTAGGTCGTCGCCTTGTGCGTCTCGTACAGCGACTGCGCGATGTCCAGCGTCTCCTGTACGTCGAGGCCGAGTTGCCGCGAGCACACCTCCTGCAAGGTTCCCAGGTCGAACGGCAGTGGCGGGGCTTCGCGCACGCGCTCGGTGTCTACCGACATGACTTGGGCCTCGCGTGTCGCGCGAATGCGATCAAGCGCCTGTTGCGCCACCGCTTGTTGTAGGCAGCGCCCCGAGGCATCTGTGGTGCCATCTGGCGGTATCCAACTCGCGGTAAAGAACTGGCCGGCCTGGGAAAGTGACACCTCCACGGCCCAGTACGGCACCGAGATGAAACATGCGATCTCCCGGTCGCGGAAAACAACGAGCGCGAGCGTAGGCGTTTGCACCCGGCCGACCGAGAGCACTCCGTCGTAGCCGCCCTGGCGGCCGAGCAGGGTGAATAGCCGGCTCAGATTCATGCCGATCAGCCAGTCGGCACGCGAGCGGGCGAGGGCGGAGTAATAGAGCGGCAGGGTTTCGGCTGACGGTTTGAGGGCGCCGAGTGCTGTGCGGATCGACGCATCATTCAGTGCCGACAGCCACAGCCGCTGGATCGGACCGCGGTAACCACACAGGTCGATGAGTTCGCGGGCGATCAGCTCGCCCTCGCGATCCGCGTCCGTGGCGATCACCAGTTCACTGGCGTGGGCCAGCAGTTGCTTGACGATCTTGAACTGCGCAGCGGTCGCAGTCTTGGGCTCGACGCGCCAGCGCTTAGGGATAATGGGCAGGTGCTCGAGGGTCCAGCGCTTGTACTGTTCGCCATACCCTTCGGGCGGGACCGCTTCGACCAGATGCCCAATGCACCAAGTCACGATGGTGCCGGAGCCGCTGTAGCAGCCGGTGCCACGTTCCCCAGCGCCCAGGACGCGGGCGATGTCCTTGCCCTGGGATGGCTTCTCGCACAAGAACACGCGCATAAGGCCTCCTGGGAACGCTGGCGATCGTCGAATGATCGTCAGCATTCCCGCCGGCCATGTTCACGGCAGCAATCAACGCGGCAGCGACTGACACCAGGATGTACGGCGGCAGTGTGCAGCAGGTGCCATGTATCAGAGCGTGGAGGGATGAAGCAGTAGCTCAATGACCAGAAGCATCGTTCAGAGGGCGCCGCTGGAACTCAGTGGAACTCAGTAGAACTATCCCCCGGGGATAGTTCTACTGACTGCTGCTGCGCGCGGTTAGTCGGTGGTGGGGGATGGCTCAGCGGCCGGTTTCTGGCTCAACGTTACCGCGTCGAGCCGGTACGGCAGGATGCCGATACGCCGGGCCTCGATCTTGAACGTCACGCGTTCGTTCTCGTCGGCGTCTTCCCATTCATCGCGCACCGTGCGGCCCTCCACCAGGACGCGCATGCCTTTCCGATACAGCGTTTGCCAGTGCGCGGCGTCGCGGTGCCACAACTCCACGGGGGCCCAGAAGCCGCCTCGGTCCTCGAAGCCCTCCTTGGTTGGAACCGGGTTGTCGAAGTAGACGTTTAGGCGCAGCAATCGCCGCGGCTCATCGTTGCCGTTGGGGAACTCCCTGAACTCCGGCGCAGAGCCGATGTTGCCTTCGCCAACAAAGTGCGTGCTCATAGTGACTCCTTGGGGGGCGTGGTGCGGGGGGAAGCGGCGTCGCCGTGGACACGCCGCAGGTAGGTCGACTCAGCCTGGGCCAGCTTGCTGGCGCACTCCTGGGCCTGGCGGCCCAGGGTGTGCAGCAGGCTGATTTGCATGTTCAGCACGATGCGCTGGACCTCCATGGCATAGAGGTCGTCAATCAGTGTGTCGGGCGTGGTGAGGCTGGTGAGCAGCTCCTGCCACAGCACCACACCCATCGCGGAGCGGTCGGGCTTGCGCCATCGCAGAAAGGTGGTGCCTGCGCCCGTGGTCTGCTGGGCCAGCTGGACGGGGAGCAGGCGGAAGGGGTAGGCGTCGGTCTGAGCCAGGATTCGCTGCTGTGCCAGTACGACCAGGTCATCGCGGAGCGCGTGGCACTGACTGGCCCAGTCCGTAAGCGTCCCCTTACCCTTAAAAGGACGTAAAAGGCCTTTTAGCGAGGCGGCCTGTTCCAGGCGCTGGAAGTCAGCCTGTTCCAAGGGGTAAAAGCGTCGAGCCGGTGCCGCTGGAGTGAGTGTCATGCTGGCTCATCCTCATCACTGACGGCGGCCGTGATCAGCAAATCGCTGGCCTCAACCTGGAACTCGTCGTCGCTCTCGGCCCCAGGATGTGCCGATGCGGCCAGCGCCGAGCGCCGGACAATGGGCGGCGCATAGCGGGAGCGTCGGGTGCCTTCGAGCACCTCCTCTGGCAGTTCGCCAAATTTCTCGATAGCCGCTCGCGCTGCCGCATTCTTGGCGGCGAAATCATCTCGCACGCATCCTGAGAAGCGATACTGCTGGGCCAGCGAAAAAAGGCTGCGCAGAGCGTGGGCCCCTTCGTTGAGCCAGCGCTCGAGCGTGCTGCGATCGATCAGCGCCGTGTGATGCGCGAGAATCAGCTTCCGGGCGAGGTCGTCGTAGTCGGCCAGTAGGTAGACGGCCACGAACCCCAGCTGCGCGTTCACGAACAGCGGCAGCTTCACCGGCTGAACATTCAGGTTTTCCCCGAGTGTCAGTGCAGGCGGCACGTCGGCCAGGGCTTGATCCACTTGTTCTCGCAAGGCCTGCAGGGTGTCCTTGGTCTGCGCCAGTTTTTCCTCGATGCGCAGCATCCACCAGTCGCTGTAAGGATCATCCTGCTCGGCGCCGCGCTTCATCTTGTTCATCACGGCAATGAAGCCATTGAGCCCGACGATAGCGGGACGTCCCTCCGCGGCGGTGCGGCCGTGCCAGATGCGCGAGGCATGGTGGGTGTGCAGCGTCAGCGACATCGCGGCGCGAAGCGATCCGAGGTTCAGTTGCAGGGTGTCGTTGGCCATGGGAGCGACTCGCGGTAGAGTAACGAGTCGCCAGCTTGGGGGGCGAGGGGAAGGCAGTCAGTCAACTAACCGCACACAAGCCCAGCCTGGTTGGTGGATCGCGGAAGGCACACTGTTGCAACTATCCCCTGGGGATAGCGCCAGGGAGTTCCACTGGAGCTAATCTGCCCGTCATGGATCCGGGGCCAGGAGGGCGTGCAGGTGTGCCAGGTGGGTCTGGGCGACTTCGGGGCGCGCTGGCCGGTGATCGCTTGCGGACGGTCCGGCGGGGGGCACGGTGTTGCTCTTTCCTTGTCCAGCCCAGGCCTTGAATTCGCCGCGGATGGCTTTCTGGATGATGCCGAACAGATAACCGGCGGGTTTACGGACTTCGCTGTTGCGACAGCGCACGGCCCATTCATCCAGCACGGCTTGTCGCTGTTCGGCCTCGACCTGGCGCAGCGCAACCAGCGCGCCGGCCTGCTGTTCCTCTTTCAACGCCAGGAAACGCTCGGGTAGCCGCAGGTCTTGGAGCTCCTGCGCACGCGGTACAGTACGTACGGCTTTAATACGAGTACTGAGTACTTCAGTACGGTCCTGCTTCGGATTCCGAAGAGGGGCGTCGTGGCTGGGGTTTTCACCTGCTTCGGAATCCGAAGAGGGCGGTTCACCATTCCGAAGAGGGGCCTCGCGGCCCACTTCGGATTCGTGTTCCTGTTCCCTGGTTTGATCACTGGTGAGTGTGCCCACTTCACCGGGCGCCAGGCGCTGGGCCAGCACCTGCAGCCGCGTCGGCAGGGCGCGACCGCTGAGCAGCGGGTCGTCGGCCAGCTCCTGGATGGCCCGGTAACCTACCTGTCGAATCGCCTTGCTGGCATGGTTGAGCGCATGGCTCACCAGGCCCAGGTACTCAGGGTCGAGTTGCATGGCTTCGTAAGGGGTAAGGGGCTCGTCGTGCAGCACGTACAGGTTGCCCTGGAGGCGCCCGGTCCGGGCGTCGCGCCGTCGGCGCACAAGACTGAGCCAGCGAGTCAGGCGCAGCAGGATCAGGGCACGCGCCACAGTTTCGTGCGAAGCCTGCTCCGCACAGGGGGTCGAGGCCAGATAGGACCGCAGGTGGTCGTAGGTGGGAAAGGCCGTCACCCCATCGTCGTTGAGCAGGAGTCGAAAGACCTGCCAGGCATTACGCTCCAGCGGTGTCAGGCGTCGGTCGAGAAACAGCGCGCGGGGTACGCTTTCATGGCGATTGCCGCTGTAGAGGAACCCGTCGCTGGCTGGGGCGGTATTTGTTGCGGGCGCCAAATTCCGCAGCGCGTCGTCGAGCAGCGTGGACAGCGAGCTGGGGCCGGCCGCTTGCTGGCTTGGCGGCACCATGGGTTACACCAAGCCTTGATCGATCCAGCTGTGTATTGCCGCCCAGATTACGGACATGGGTAAGGACAGTGACTCGGCCAGATCCATCGCTAACGTCAGCATCGCACTGTCATCGTTCAGGGTGATCCCGCGCTCGTCCATGGTGGACTTCCAGCGCTTCCACAGGGTGGTCTCCTGTTCCTCGTTCAAGACGGGATGCCGGCCCTTGCGTTTGGGCAGTCCGATGATGTCGCGGCGTAGTGCGACTTCTTGGTGGGTCAAACCGTAGAAGGTGCTGACCATCTCGGTACTGGCGCCCAGGCGCAACATGCGATCGACCGTGGCGATCTCCTGCTCGATGTCGTTCAGCTGGCTGACCAGGCGCCAGAGGACGTCCGTATTCACCTTCACCGAGCACCAGGGCACCTGTGCGTTGGCCAGCAAGCTCACCAAGGCGGGTTGCTTCAGGACATCCAGCTCTTTCTCGCTGAAGCCCATGGACAGGCAGCGGCGAAGTTGGCCGTTTCGCAGGTCGTGTAAGGCTTGGGCAACGACCGCCTGGTTCAAGGGATGAGGTGTCGACATGAAAGCCTCCGGCCTCTTTCAATGATCGGACTTGTCTGGATTGGCTTCCAGATCGACTAGTCGGCGGGCAAGCCGAACCAGTCGGAAAAGCTTGACCAAGCCGTTATCGCTCAGACGGGGAAGGGCTTCTGGGAGTCTGCTCCCGGTCCCCAGCAGCAGGGTGCCCAGATTGTCCGCCAACTGGAGATCGCAACTGTCGAAGGGGGAGGGCTGTGTGGCGTCGTGGACACTCAGGGTGTGCAGGAGCGCGAGCACCGTACGGCCGAACGCGGAAATCAGCATGGCGGGTTGGGGGGGTATACACGTGAAGCCGATGCCGGTATTGACTGCTTCTATGCAATCACTCAGCTCGGCTTCCTCGGCGATTTCCCGAGCGAATTGAACAATGTGAATCCGCAGTCGGTCCGGTGAATCCAGAGTGGATTCGATGTACCAGACGTCGGTAATCGGAAACAGCCCGCCCGCCTGGACGGGGATTGCCTGCAGCACAGCGTCGGCAAACCGCGGCACTGCTTCACCGGTTTGCTCAGCCACCAGTTGCTGGATGGCCTGCAGGCGTTCGGTGCTGACGGCTGGCGTGACGATATGCTCCTGCAGGTGCGCCTCCTCCGTACCACTAACTTGGGTAGCGTTCGGCATTTGCGGCTGCACCGGCGAAGGCGGCAGGGCCACGTCAAGCGCTGGTGATGCTGCCGCCGGCGAGAGCGCTTCAGCGTTATCGGCCGGAATTGAGGGCGGTACCGACTTGACGGTAGGAGCACGCTCGGATTTTGCGGGCGTGACAGTGAGTGAGGGTTCGACGGTAGCCGTTGGCGTGCTGATGACCGCGCGCTGCCGGTGCTCGGTGCTATCGATGTCCAATTCCAGCACGTTGTAGTCGGCGTCGAGCAGCTCCGCCATTTGACCGATCAGTTCGTCCCTGACCCGTCCGACGGAGAAACCGTCGGGCTGCGCATCGAAGGGAGCGAGGACGTCGTGGAACAGCGTCTCGAATTCGATGCTGAGGACCTTCAAACCGGCGTATTTCTGCCAGGTGAGCTCGGCCGCCTTGCGCAACACCGCTAACCGTTCGACCTGGTGTCGTCCCAGACCGTTGTACAGCACGTTGGGAATCACCGGCAGTAGGTAGCGCACCGTGTCCTGCATGCGGCTGATGTGGGACTGCTGAATCGGATAGCCGTCGGCGCTGAGGCAACGGGCGAGTTCGGATTGCGACAGCGGCTTGCCACTGTCTTGCTCATAGAGTTCGCGCGCTTTTTCGACACCGAGCGCGCGTTCCACGAAGGTCAGGCCACCATGCAATTCGTTCTCCGCCAGGTGGCCGGTCAGGGCAATGATTTCGCCGCGTTCGGGCCAGGGACGGAACAGGCAGGGAATGCGGAAGAAACGCTCGTCCTTCGTCTCAGACCACAGCTCGCGCAGGATGGCCAGTCGAGTATTACCGCCATTACGGATGATGTAGTGCTCAGCACCGGGTCTTCGGGTGATCGACGGCGGCGCATCTAGGCCACGCTCTCGGATCGAGGCCTTGATCTCAGCGTAGAGGGAGTTGCGCGTGATCCGTGGATCGAGTTCGTATGGACGCAACTCGTCCAGGGTGACGACCATCGGGGTTTCGACCAAGGGGGCGGTCAGTGCCTGCGCGACGGGGCCGTTGCGCGAAAAACTATCGGCCATCAGCTTCCCGGCCATTTCCTCTGGCGTGACGTTAGCCATTCCATGCTCCCTGCAGGCACCGACCACCTCGGCGCTTCCGTGCCCCCCCGTTTTCGTTTGCTCGATAGTCGCTGGCTGTCGAGCTGGTGAAGATCGGCGACAGGCCCGGCTTGGTGAACGTCAGGTGACCGCCCGCGGTGTGGTGTACCTTCCAGTCTTCGCGCAAGGCAAACACCACCAGCGGCAGTAGCCGTTTGTGGTTGCAGCAGAGCTCATGAGCGCTCGACATGGGATTGTCTCCCACCGCTGCGGCCGGTCACCCGGGCAAATGGCTCCTGCCACTGCGGACAGAGTTCTGTGGCGAGGCCACGCATGGTCTCCAAGGCCGCCGGTGCCTGGCGCCCGCTTGGCCGACGAGATTCGATCCGGTGGACGGGCTGGCTCGAGGTGGCGGCGCGAGGGAAGGCCTCAATGGCGGGCAGCTCAGTGTGCAGTACATCGACTCCGGGGTGCTCACGGAAGATCAGGCGCAGGGTCTCCTGGATCAACCTAGCGTTTGATGAAACGGCGGGTACACGGTTGATCAGCAAATGCAGGCGCGGCGGTTGGATGCCCAGATGGCGGTACGGGCTGATCGCGTCGACCAGTTGCAGCGTGCCCCGTTGCAGTTCGCGGGCAGCCAGAATTTCCGGCGTGATCGGGGAGACGGCCAGGTCGGCGGCGAGCATGGCCATCTCCAGCAAGACACTGCGGGCGCCTTGGGTGTCGATCAGCACTAGGTCGTAGTGGGGCTGGAACAGCGGCAGGAGATTGCGTAAGCGCAAGCGTCCATCGGCTGCATGCAGCAGCAGCGATCCTAATAACTGCTGGTGGTCGTCGTTGGACAGCACAACATCCAGGCCATTGATGCTGGTTTGAGAAACCAGCTGCGACAGGGTTGGCTCGTTGAAGGCCAGCAACTCGTAGATGCCGCAGGGAGCGCGGCGGACGAGTTCGTAGTAGGACGACAGCGTAGGCTGCACATCTAGGTCAATCAGCAGCACCCGCTTGCCGGCGTCAGCAACAAATCCGCCCAGATTGGCCGCGACCGTGGTTTTGCCGACACCGCCCTTAGTCGAGATGATGGCAATCACCTGCATGGCGCGCTCCTCGTCAGTGGTGGAGCGACCTCAAACGCGCTCTTGGAGGCGTTCGGTGATCCAGGCGTCGATCTCGACGGAATCCCAGCCGACCGCACGAACGCCCAGGCGCATGGCCTTCGGGAATTTGCCTTCCTTCATCAGGTTGTAAATATGGGCGCGCTTGAAGCCGGTCTTGGCTTCAACTTCAGCGCGGCGGAGGATGCGGTGCTCGGCAGTCGCAGTTTGCTCAGTGGACATAGTGGTCACTCCTTTATGCTTGGTAGCACTCGTAGGCGTGACCGGTAGTACAAGAGCGTCAGTCCATTGAGCGCATCAAACAATCGGATCGTGCTGACCACCAGCTTCATCGGAGAGCCGTGGCATTCGGCTGTTCCGATTTCCTGCTGGTTTGATGGCGTACACCGTCAAGCCGATCCGCAGGCGGTTCACTATTGGTAGCGTTTCTGAGGCAATCAAGGCCCAAATGTAACAGAGCTCTGCTATGGGACTGATGAGCTGACGAGTTCGTATCATTGCGTCGCCCAGATGACGAAATCAGTCAGGTAGGGTGGGAGTGGGTTCTCGCAGCTGCTTGGGGCCTGCGGCCGGCAGCCATCCGGGGCTGCAGATTGCGATCTGGCGTGCGTTCCGTGGCGATCTGACATTTAAGGTCCGGGACGTGACGAAAACAAAACGACCCTGGCGATGGAACCAGGGTCATAGTGCTCGTTTAGGGAGCGTTCATCAGGGGGGGAGCTACCTCACCAACTTGCTGGGCGCGGGCGAGGAATCTGCTTAGCTCCTCCGAGCGCGGTTTATCCAGCATGGTCATGAACGTCGCAGTGCTCGGTACATCGTCCGTGACAGGGCGGACGATAACGTCGGGTTGACTGTACAGCATGATTTGCGATGCCAGTCCAACACCAATGCCGTAACCCGCCGCCACCAACATCATCATCGGTTCATGCCCTGAAACATATTCAGCGTTCGAGGGCAACGGCAGCGTGCGCTCGCAAAACCAGCGGCTGATGACATTGTATCCACCCGAGCACAACACGGGATGGCAAAGAATCAAGGCATGCCGGGCGACTTCCTGGAGGGGAATCTTCTCGAGAGAAAGGAGAGGGTGGTTTCTGGGAATGGCGATGACAGGGCGGTCGGTCCAGACGACTTCTTTGACGAGTCCTTTGCTGAGTTCGGTGTGCATGGTGAAGCCGGCATCAATCTGGTCATGCTCCAATGCCTTGACCATCTCGCTGACAGTCATTTCGATGATCTTCACCTCGGTGAGGGGTTCCTCTTCGCGGCAACGCGCCAACAATTTGATCAGACTGGGTTGTGCAAGGCTGTCTGTCAGACCGATGCGAAGCCGGCCTCGATAGCCTTTCTCAGCTGCATGTACGCGGGCCTGAGCGCCCTCCATGAAACTGAGCATGCGACAGGCTTCTTCCCGGAAAACTTCGCCCGCCCATGTCAAATGCAGGCGCCCTTTTGTGCGCAGGAACAAACGAACGCCCAACTCTGACTCCAGTTCTTTGATGGCACGAGAGAGGGGCGAAGGTTCGATGTGGACTCTGGAAGCCGCCCGCGAAAAGCTCAGCTCTTCGGCGACGACCAGGAAGTAGTGTAGGTAACGTATCCGCATACAACGGCCTCCATGCGTGGCTGTGCTCCTCAAGAACGGACGTAAACATCCGGTCTTGAGGGCAGGAAATGCAGGTGGATCCGTCCGCCTGTAGATTGCTCATTGAAATTCCTTGGTGATTGCTAGCCCTTGCCTCCTCACGACTGACATAGGGATTAGGGCGATTAGTCCTGACTGTCCCTCTGGATATCCCGTGTCGTTCGTTCTCAGAGTTGGTTGCTCCGTCGCCGCGGGAGGATGAGACATTCTTGGATTGGCCGTGGCTGCTGGAACGGGCGTCCTTCATAGAGGGGCGGACCCGGGCAAAGTTCCCAGGCCTGGGTGGTCACGAATTGGGCGGAGAGACGGCTGGCTAGCGCCATCCTGCTGTTTCGAAAGAAAAAATCGCAGAGGGGGTTGCCTAGCACCCTCGAACAAGTCCATAATTGCGTCCGCTGCTGAGGCAGTGGTTGCGGAAAGCTCTTATAAATCAAAGAGTTAGAGACTGGGTCCGAGTCTCGTTTCCCGCTCCAATTTCAGTCCCCTTCGTCTAGTGGCCTAGGACACCGCCCTTTCACGGCGGTAACAGGGGTTCGAGTCCCCTAGGGGACGCCACTTTGTGTCAAATGCGGGAATAGCTCAGTTGGTAGAGCACGACCTTGCCAAGGTCGGGGTCGCGAGTTCGAGTCTCGTTTCCCGCTCCAGTTAAACGAAAACGCCGCTCATTCGAGCGGCGTTTTCGTTTTTGCGTTTCCGATTCAGGCCAGGTCGTGCTGGCGAGTCGAGGACTTGTCGATGGCGCGTTCGGCCATCTCCTTCAGCTGCTTCATGGATTCGACCGATTCTCGGTCGATCTTGCTGCGCATCACCAGCCAGTTCGCGATCTGCATGGCCAGCCCGGAGAAACCGTACTCCAGGGTGCGGACGAACCGCGTTCCGCTGCCGCTACTTTCGCATTCGTAGGTCAGCACCAGTTCCAGCCCATGGGTGCCTTTGGCGGTGGCACGCCAGAGCCGGCCGGGGCTGTACTCGGTCACATCCCAGCTCAGGTGTCCTGCGCGCCCGCCTGCGTGGATGTCTTCCTCGAAATGGCTGCCGGCTGGCAGTGGTCCGGCGGGCCCGTCCACGCGAAGGGAGGAGGGATGCCACTCGGGCCAGCGAGTGGCGCTACTGGCGTAGGCCAGGACCAGTTCCGGGCTTCGGGCGATTTCCACTTCGTGCTGCATTCGGGTCATGGAGTTCTCCTGTTCCAGTGGTTCCCAGTGCAGGCTGCCCTTGAGCCAGTCCATCAGCGGGAAGACGAGGTTGAAGTTGTGGGTCTGCATCAGGTCGCGGCGGTGGTGAAGCTCGTGCAGCCTGCGCATGTGGCTGATCCATGGCAGGCGCGAGATGGGGTGGTTGGCGGGCAGGTGTTCGCAGGCGTGGAAGACCTCGTAGCTCAGGTATCCGGCCAGCAGCGTGGTGGCGAAGAGTGCGGCGACGTTGGTGTTCACGAAAGACAGCAACCACCAGGCTGCAAACAGGCCAATGCTGTAGAAGACGATAAGCCAGGCAGGAAAGAGGATTACCCGCCAATCGCGGGCGGATTCCCAGGTCATCTTTCCGGCAATGAAGAAGCTGTGGTGATCGCCGGTGTGGCGCTTGTAGAACATCGAGCCGGCGCGAGTCTTGTGGTGCCCGAGGTTTTTGTGGATGGAGTACTCACCCCAGTTGAAGAACACCAGGGCGGTCGGCACGACCAGCCACTCCCAGGGCTTCACGTCGCTCAGGCTGCCGATGAAGAAGGCCAGGCAGGCCGCGCCGTAAAGCAGCACGAAACCACCATGCAGCCAGACGTTGTAGAGGGGGTGGATGCCCGCACGATAGCGGTCGCGAAAGGCCTGGGTGTCGTGGCTCATGGCTGCTCCGGCAGTCTTGTTGACATATCAGGGAGCATAGTGGTGAATGCTTTATTCCGATAATGGATAGTCGAAATGAGCATTATTCATGATCCTGAATTTGCGCCGCATCGACCTGAACCTGCTGCTGGTGTTCGACGCCCTGATGCAGGAACAGAACCTGTCGCGGGCCGCCACGCGTTTGCATATGAGTCAGCCTGCAGTGAGCAACGCCCTGGCGCGGTTGCGTAGCCAACTGGGCGAGCCGTTGTTCAAGCGCACTGCGCGCGGCATGTCGCCTACCGCCCATGCCCAGGTTCTTTATGCGCCGGTGCGCCAGGCGCTGAACCTGCTGCAACTCGGGCTGGGTGCCCAGGAGGTCTTCGATCCTTTGGCTGAGCACTGCTTCCGGTTGTCGATGAACGACTACGCCCAGGCCATGCTGTTGCCGGCGTTGCTGGAGCAACTGAGGCACGAAGCGCCGCGGGTAGTGTTGGAGGTGCAGGACGATGAAGCCCAAAGTCTGCTGACACGGCTGGCGACCGGTGAGCTGGACCTGGCCATCGACTACCTCTACTTCGACAACCCGGATCTCTGTTACCAACCCCTGATGGAAGAGGAGCTGGTGGTGATAGGGCGGGCCGGGCACAAGGCTTTCGTAGGTGGGCTCACTCGCGACGGCTATCTGGGCAGCCAGCATGTGCTGATACTGCCCCGTGCAGGCCGTGGCTCGCCGCTGGAGATAGTGCTCGGTTCGGCGAAGATCAAGCGTCGGGTGGGCCTGCAGGTGCCCCACTACCTGTCGATTCCGCCCATCGTGGCGCGCTCTGACCTGCTGGGCACCGTGCCACGCCGGCTAGCCGAGCACTTCGCCGCCATCTACGCATTGGAAATAGCGCCGCTGCCGGTGGAGACGCCGTCCGTGCAGGTGAGTCTGATCTGGCACCGTCAGCAGGAACTGGCGCCCGGGCTGGGCTGGTTGCGCGAACAACTGGCGCAACTCGGCGCGACGCTCGCCAGTGGTGCTACCTGAGCCGTCCAGCGGTTCGCAAGGAGTGGTTTCAGCAGGTGGACCGACGGGCGGTTCGGGGTGCTCTAGGCTCCCGGCGTCAGCGCGATCTGGCTGGTCTCCGCTGCCCGTAAAACAAGTTAGCTAGCGAACGAATTGGGATTAGGGCTGGTCCTATCTTCCGAATTGATCATTGGCCCGTAGCCATGTGCGTACTCGTGCGTGCTGCAGTCAGCCGCCTTGATCGGGCCTTCTTTGAGCTTTTCGCTTTGCCTTGTTTGTTGTTCGGAGTTTGATTATGAAAAAAGTTATCGCCCTTGCTTCCGCCCTGACTATCGTCCTTTCGGCCACTTCCGCCATGGCTGCCGGCGGCGGCGATCGTACGACTCAACGCTGGCAGGCGCGTCTGGCCAAGGTCCAGCTGGAGCAGAAGCAGCAAGAGTCTGTGGCTGCAAAACAGCGCGCGGAGCAGGCCCGCCAGGGTTGATCTGAAGCCGCGGCCAAGCCTCCGCGCATTTACTCACTCGATGAAGAAGGCCCGCCCGGCAATGCTGAGCGGGCCTTTTTTACGTCTCGAATCTGTCGAGCCTAGAGGCCTACTCGCGCGGGCGGCGCAATAGAGGCCAGCATCCAAGCAGCGTGGGAACCCCCAGGCCGAGCCAGGCCAGGGCGTCCCACGAGCCATCGCCCAGCAGAGCGCTGAACAGCCCCAGGGCGCCGAGCAGGCCGATGATCAGGGGCAGGGTGAAGGTGGACTGTCGCCAGTTCATGCCCTGGCCTCCTCGGATGCCCGTGTCCCGGTACTGCGCCGCTGGCGTACCCACCAGAGATACAGGCCGCTGCCCAGCACGATGATTGTGAGAACGTCGAGCGCAGCCCAGAGCACTTGCATCGGGAGGCCGCCGTAGTCGCCAAAATGCAGGGGTTGGGACATCGCCAGGGCATCCATGTACCAGGGCCGTTGCGCGACGGCGGTGACCTCCAGGGTTCGTGCGTCGATCAGCACTGGCGTCCACAGATGGGCCGTCAGGTGAGCGCTGCCGACCATGAACACCGTGTAGTGATGCTCGCTAGAGAAACGCGTGCCGGGGAAGGCGATGAAATCCGCCTGCATGCCGGGCAGCGCTTTAGCGGCAATCGTGAGGACGTTGTTCACCGGGGCGCGTTCGGTCAGTGGAGGCGCATTGCGGTAGGGCTCTACCAGGGCGGTCAGTGCGTCCTGCCGCCAGGCGCTGATCAGCAGGTCGGCGCAGGCGCTGATGACGCCGGTGACTCCCACCACCAGGGCCCAGGTCAGGGTGACGATACCAATCAGGTTGTGCAGGTCCAGCCAGCGGGTGCGGGTTGAGCGGTGGTGGCGCACCTCGGCGAACTTGAGGCGGCGCATGAATGGTGCGTACAGCACCGCGCCGGAAACAATGGCGACGACGAAGAGGACGCCCATGAACGCCAGCAGCAACTTGCCCGGCAGCCCGGCGAACATGTCCACGTGCAGGCGCAGAATGAACATCAGCACGCCGCCGTTGGCCGCCGGCATGGCAAGCGCCTCACCGGTGCGGGCGTCGAGCATGAAGGTGTGAGAAGAGTTGGGCTCGGTGCCGGCGGTGGCGGCGGTAATGGCGACCACGCCGTTGGGCTCGTCTTTTTCATAGCCCACGTACTGCACCACCTCACCGGGGCGGTGGCGCTGGGCAGCCTCCACGAGTTGCTGCAACCCGAGATGCGGCGTATCCGGAGCCATCTCGCGGAGTTCGGGCGCTTCGCCCAGGAGGTGCTCCAGTTCGTGGTGGAAGATCAGCGGCAGGCCGGTGAGGGCCAGCATCAGTAGGAAGACGGTGCAGATCAGGCTGGTCCAGGTATGGATCACGGACCAGCGCCGGATGGTGCGGCTTTGCATGGCGATTCCCGAATCAGGGGCCGCCCCGGAGGGCGGCCGTGCTTCGTCAGAACTTGTAATTCACACTGCCGACCACGGTGCGTTCGTCACCGTAGTAGCACCAGTAGCCGTCGCAAGTGGACAGGTATTCCTTGTTGAACACGTTCTTCGCGTCCACTGCCACGGATAGGCCGCGCATCGAACTGTTCAGGCGGCCCAGGTCGTAGTGCACCGAGGCGTCGTACACAGTGTAGGAACCGGTGTGGCCGAGCCAGGTGTTGGCGGTGTTGCCGTAGCTGTCGCCGACATAGCGCACGCCACCGGCAACGCCGAAGCCGTCGAGGATGCCGCTGTGCCAGGTGTAGTCGGCCCAGGCGGTGGCCTGGTTGCGCGGTACCTGGGCCATGCGATTGCCCTTGTCCACGCCTTTCTGGATTTCGCTGTCGGTGTAGCTGTAGGACGCCACCAGTTTGAGGTTTTCGGTGATGTCGGCAGTGGCTTCCAGCTCCAGGCCGCGAAGCTTCAGCTCACCGATTTGGCGTGTCACGCTGCCTTCGGTGACGCTGACATTGGTCTGGGTCAGGTCGTATACGGCGGCGGTCAGCATGGCGTCGGTGCCGGGCGGCTGGTACTTGATGCCGACTTCGTACTGCTTGCCCTCGGTGGGTTCGAAGGACTGGGTGGTGCTGACCGTGGCGCCCATGGAGGGCTGGAAGGACTCGGCGTAGGAGATGTACGGGGTGATGCCGTTGTCGAACAGGTAGCTCAGACCCA
The DNA here is from genome assembly GCF_029873115.1 of Pseudomonas sp. BN606. NCBI lineage: Bacteria > Pseudomonadati > Pseudomonadota > Gammaproteobacteria > Pseudomonadales > Pseudomonadaceae > Pseudomonas > Pseudomonas sp. BN606. The sequence continues at coordinate 64,554 of NZ_SSOF01000078.1, forward strand.
CGTTGCCGCTGAAGGCCACATCGCGCTGGGTATTGGTGATGTCGTTCTGGTTGAAGAACTCGGTACCGGTATGTACCCAGTCTTCGCGGCCGCCCAGGGTCAGGCGCCAGTTATCGAGGGCGATCTGGTCCTGAATGTAGAGGCCGGTCTGGTAGGTCTTCTGGTTGTAGTCCTGGAGGGTGAAGTAGGTGACGTTCGACAGGTCGGCGCCATAGATCGGGTTGTTGACGTTGATCGGCGGCACGCCAAAGCCATAGAGCCAGCGGTAGTTGCTGTTGGAACGCTGGTGGTCGAGTCCGAGCAGCAGCGTGTGGTCCAGTTCGCCAGTGCTGAAGTCGGCCTGGAAGTTGTTGTCCACGGCGAACTGGCTGATGTCCTCATCGACGATGCCGGATTCACGGCTGACGTTGCCGTCGGCGTCGACCGTGTTGAAGGTGGAGACGTTCACTGCCTGGAACTCCAGGTCACTCTTGGTGTAGCGCAGGTTCTGGCGGAACTGCCAGACATCGTTGAAGCGATGCTCGAAGGAGTAGCCCAGCGCGTAGTAGGTGCGGTCGTAGAAGTCCCAGTCCGGCTCGCCCAGGTTCTTGTGGTGCGAGATCTTGCCGAACGGCGAGTCGATCTTGGTGCCCTGCAGAGGCAGGAACTGGCCAGTGATACCGGTATCGTCGCGGGTGTACTGCGAGAGGAACGTCAGCCTGGTGTCGTCGTTGATGTTCCAGGTCAGGCTCGGCGCGATGTTGTAGCGCTTGTCCGGGATATGGTCGACGGGCGAGTTGCTGTCGCGCACGGTGCCACTCACGCGATAGAGGAACTGCCCCTCGTCGTCGATCTTGCCGGTGCTGTCGAAATTGATTTGCTTGTGCTCGTTGCTGCCAGCCTGCAGCTCAACCTCGTTGGCCTGCTCGGCCTGGGGGCGGCGGCTGACCATGTCCAGCAGGCCGCCGGGTGGGGTCTGGCCGTAAACGGAGGATGCCGGGCCGCGCAGAACAGCGATGCGCTCCAGGTTCCAGGGCTCGATCTTCGGGTTGGCGAAGGAACCCACCGGCAGGGGCAGGCCGTCGAGGAACTGGGTCGGCACGAAGCCACGCACCTTCAGCCAGTCGGCGCGGGAGTCGGAACCGTAACCGCTGCTCATCACGCCGGCGGTGTAGCGCAGCGAATCGTTCAGGCTGAGGGTGGGGCGCGAGTCGAGCTGCTCACGGGTGATGACCGAGATCGAGCGGGGAATTTCATTGATCGCCGTGTCGGTCTTGGTGCCAGCGGCGGTGCGCGTGGCCACCATTCCGGTGGTGGGGTCCCAGGCGGTTTCGTAACTGCGGTTACCGTCGATGTTCACATCCGGCAGGCTCATCGCCTCGTCGGCCACGGGCGCCAGGCTGTAGCTATCGGAACCGTTCTGCACCAGGCGCAGGTTGCTGCCCTGCAGCGCCACGGACAACGCCTGCAGCGGACTCAGGTCGCCTTGCACGGAGGGGGCGGTCTTGCCTGCGGTCAGGGCGGGATCGACGCTCAGAACGATGCCGGCATCGGCCGCGATACGGTTCAGGGTACTCGCCAGCGGCGCGGAGGGCAGCTGATACGTTTCTGCCTGGGCCTGGCTGGCCAGGCTGCCGACTGTGATGGCCAGCGCCATCAGGGTGTGGCGGAAGGTCGCGGAAGCAAGTTGCATTGCGAATATCTCCTAAGTGAGAAATCGTCTCAATGCCTTCTTGCCGAGCGAGAATCGAAAAGTGACAGGGGGACGCCAAAAACTTTTCTCCCCGTCCCTGGGCGTGATTTTTCGAGGTGGGCAGCGCGGCTCTGCCCACCTTGCGGTCTTCAGTCCTTCGCGGGTACCACGCGTGTCCACCAGTGACCGATGCGTTCGATGCTCACGGGGAGGCTGGGGGGCAGGGCGGCCAGGGCCTTGTCGCTTTCGTTGAGCGGGAAGACGCCGCTGATGCGCAGATTGTCCAGGCCCGGGTCCAGGCCCAGATAACCGCTGTGGTACTCGCTCAGGGTGTCGATCAGCTGGGGCAGCGGCATGTCCTCCGCTACCAACAGTCCGCGGCTCCAGGCCTCGGCGCCCACAGGAGCAGCGCGCGTGGGCCCAAGGTGCTCGCTATCGATCCAGACCTGTTCGCCAGCGCGGACCACGCGCTCGACCGAGCCGTTGTGCGGTCTTGCCGCCACGGCGGACTCCAGCACGATCAGTTGGGTCGCCTCACCCGTGCGGCGCACCAGGAAGCGAGTGCCGAGAGGCTGCAGGCGGCCCTGGCTGGTCTCGATGATGAAAGGGCGCGGGTCGTCGTGACCGGTCTTCACCAGGATCTCACCCCTGCGCAGGTAGAGGCGACGCTGTGGTCCGTCGAAGTCGATATCCAGGGCGGTACGGCTGTTGAGCTGCACGAGGCTGTTGTCCGCCAGGCGCAGTTCGCGGTGCTCGCCGTTGGCCGTCATTTCATCGGCCAGGTAATCGCCCAGTGGGCGCTGTTGGGCCAAAAGGCCGAGTCCAAGGCCCACTGCGAGTACGAGAGCCAGGGCGTTGCCTGAGAGGCGATGCAGGCTGCGCCGTCGTACGCCACCGCCGCGCAACAGCGCGCGACGGGCGTGGGCGGAGGCTGCTGCTGCCAGTTGCTGATCGATGCCGGAAAGTTGTTGCCACACTTGGGCATGCTCCGGGTGGGCACCTAGCCAGCGGCGGAATTCATGCCGCTCGCGGTCGGTCGCCTCACCGGAATCCAGACAAAGCTGCCAGGCAATCGCCTCGTCCAGCGCACGCGCGGATACCCGGCTCATGCCGGCTCTCCGTAAAGCGCGATGTAGCACTGGCGCATACCCTGGGCCAGGTACTGGCGAACCCGTGACGGGGAAACGTCCAGGCGTTCGGCGATCTCGGCGTGGCCCAGGCCGTCGAGGCGGTTGTAGAGGAACGCGGCACGCGCCTTGCTGGACAGCTGGCCAAGCAGACGATCGATTTCACGCAGGCTTTCCAGGATCAGTGCCTGTTCCTCGGGGCTTGGGTGCAGGTCCTGCGGAGCCTGGGCCAGTTCGTCCAGGTAGGCGCGTTCCAGGTCATTGCGACGGAATTGATCCACCAGCAACCCGCGGGCAATGGTAGCCAGCAGGGCACGGGGTTCACGGGGAGGTTGCAGGTCGGTCCGTGCGAGCAGGCGGACGAAGGTGTCCTGGCTCACGTCTTCGGCGCGATGGGGGCATTGCACCGTCTTGCGAAGCCAGTGGAACAGCCAATCACGATGGTCTCGGTAAAGCAGCCCTACCAGTTGCGGATTTGCGGAATTACCGACCGACACGCTGACCTCATTGAGAAGTACTTGAAAGAGTGTTTACGAATGATTCGCAATGATGGCAGAGGCTGGCACCTTGCCGCAATTGTGTCGGGAAGGCGGGCGATGGGTGGCGAAATTCGGCGCGAAGATGGGGCGGCAGAGAGTGCCGCCCCGGCAGGTGTCAGTGCTTGTTGCTGTCTTCCGGCAGGGCCAGCAACCGCTTCTCCAGGTTCCAGTCGAACGGCTCGCCGTTCTGTTCGGCTTCGTAGCGGCGCTCATCGAGGCGCTGGAACAGGTCGATTTCTTCGTCGGGCATGAAGTGCAGGCAGTCGCCGCCGAAGAACCAGAGGAGATCGCGTGGGACCAGGTGGGCGATCTGCGGGTAGCGATGGAAGACCTGGCTGATCAGGTCCTGGCCAAGGTACAGGCTGCCTTCCGGGTCGCGCGGGAGCTCGCCCATCAGGTCGTCGAAGCGCTCGACGAAGAGCGCATGGTTCTCCTCGGGAACCTGCTCCGCCTCGCCCAGGGCGACCAGGATGCCGCGCAGGTGCGCGAGCAGGGCGAGATGGTGGTCGAGATAGGGATTGGACATGGCGGACTTTCCTGAAACTGGATCGGGCGCGGGAGTATAAGGCCCGCCGCGCCGGCTGTCCTGCCTGCGGGCTCAGCGAATCTTGCCCGCGCTGGGCGCGAGTTCGTCCTTGCTGAAATCGTCGACGTCTATGACTCGCCGCTGTGCCGCCTCGAGGGCACGCAACTGCGTGGCTCCGGCGGCATCGATCAGTCCCGCGGCCAAGGCTGCGTCCACCAGGGACTCATCCGTGGCGGGTTTCAGGCTGCCCGCCTTGACCGCTTGTTGCAGCTTGCGCTGCAAGGGCTGGCAGTTGTCGGCCAGGTCGACAGCCTGCTGCAGCGCGCCTACTGGGTCTTCGGCGGATTGCGGGCGGTAGCAGCCTGCGAGCAGCTCCTCCAGCGCCGGATCTCCCCGGTCGCGGCCGATCACTCCGGCGACTTCGGCGTCCAGCTCATCCGAGGGGCCGGGATGGCGACGGCCGAGGGGGAACACCAGTACTCGCAGCAGGCCGCCCATGAAGGCATTTGGGAAGTTGTCGAGCAGTCCGTCCAGGGCCTGCTCGGCCTTGCCCAGGCTTTCCTCCAGTGCCCAGCGCACCAGTGGTTGCAGGTGTTCGGGGTAGTCGCGGTCGTGATAGCGCTTGAGAGCCGCCGATGCCAGGTAGAGGTAGCTCAGGGCGTCGCCCAGTCGCGCGGAAAGCCGCTCACGACGTTTCAGCTCGCCGCCAAGCAATAGCATGCTGCAGTCGGCGAGCAGGGCGAAGGCAGCTGCCAGCCGATCGAGGGCGCGGAAGTAGGGACGGCAGAGATTGTCGCCGGGCGCGTCGCCAAGACGGCCAAGGCTGAGACCGAGCAGCAGGCTGCTGGCTGCGTTGCCCACGGCGAAACCGATGTGCCGCAGTAACAGTTGGTCGAACTCCTCCAGCGCCTGGTCACGATCTTGGCGGCCGGCCAGGGCCATTTCCTTGAGCACGAACGGATGGCAGCGGATCGCGCCCTGGCCAAATATCATCAGGTTGCGCGAGAGGATGTTGGCGCCTTCGACCGTGATGGAGATGGGCGCTCCCTGCCAGGCGCGCCCCAGGTAGTTGTTCGGCCCGAGGATGATGCCCTTGCCGCCATGTACGTCCATCGCGTGGCCGATGCATTCGCGGCCGCGCTCGGTCAGGTGGTACTTCAGGATGGCCGACAGCACCGAAGGCTTCTCACCCAGATCCACCGCGCTGGCAGTGAGGATGCGCGCGCTGTCCATCAGCCAGGCGTTGCCGGCAATACGCGCCAAGGCTTCCTGAATGCCTTCGAAGGCCGCCAGGGGTACGTTGAATTGTTCGCGTATGCGGGCGTACTGGCCCGTTACCAGGCTGGTGAACTTGGCGGCACCGGTTGAGGCGGCGGGGAGGGAAATGGAGCGGCCTACCGACAGGCAATTCATCAGCATCATCCAGCCTTTGCCGAGCATGGCCTGGCCACCGATGACGAAGTCCAGGGGCACGAACACGTCCTTGCCAGAGTTCGGCCCGTTCATGAAGGCCGCGCCCAAAGGCAGGTGGCGCCGGCCGATCTCCACGCCGGAGGTATCCGTCGGGATGAGCGCGAGGCTGATGCCAAGATCTTCTTCATCGCCCAGCAGATGGTCCGGATCGTGGGCCTTGAAGGCCAGGCCCAGCAAAGTGGCTATTGGACCGAGCGTGATGTAGCGCTTTTCCCAGGTCAGACGCAGTCCGATCACGTTCTCTCCCTGCCACTGGCCCTTGCAGACGATGCCGACGTCCGGCATGGCACCGGCATCCGAGCCGGCGAGTGGCCCGGTAAGGGCGAAGCAGGGAATGTCCTCGCCGCTCGCAAGACGTGGCAGGTAGTGCCGGCGCTGCTCGTCAGTGCCGTAGTGCAGCAGCAGTTCGGCGGGGCCGAGAGAATTGGGCACCATCACGGTCGAAGCCAGGTCGCCGCTACGCGTCGCGAGTTTCATTGCAACCTGGGAGTGGGCGTAGGCGGAAAAGCCCTTGCCGCCGTACTCCTTCGGGATGATCAGGGCGAAGAACCCGTGCTTCTTGATGTGCTCCCAGGCCTCAGGCGGGAGGTCGAGCTTCTGGCCGATCTCCCAGTCGCTAACCATGGCGCAGAGATCTTCCGTAGGACCGTCGAGGAAGGCCTGCTCCTCTTCGGTCAACTGCGGGCGAGGGGAGTCCAGGAGCTTGCGCCAGTCCGGACGTCCGCTGAACAGCTCGCCGTCCCACCAGACGGTGCCGGCCTCGATGGCGTCGCGCTCGGTCTCGGACATGGGCGGCAGCACTCGCTGGAACCAGGAAAAGAGCGGTGAGCTGAGCCATTGCCGACGTGGCCCGGGCAACGCCAGGGGCAGCGCGACAGCCAGCCAGAGCAGCCAGAACACCAGCAGCAGCCAGCCGGGTGAATGGCCGAACAGCCCCATCAGCACCAGATAACCGGCCACCAGGGCCAGCGCGGGCAGGGGGGCTATGCGGCGGTGGGCGAGATAGGCGACGCCCAGGCCCAGGGCAAGTATCCAGAGCAACAGCATGGTCGATCCTCCTTGATGGCGGCGAGGGGCCGTCACGAGACTTATCGCCAACCATGGCCATGGCGACAGGAACGGCGAGCTTGGCCGGTATGTCGTACCCGGGGCGGCGGGGCGCTGGATAGACTTGCGACTTACCCGCAGGAGAACACGCCATGCAGCACTTCCTGGAGCCCGGCCGCTTTGTTGATAGTGACCACACCCTGGTGGTCGAGTTCGCGGAAATGCACCGTGGGGCAAGCCGCGACCCAATCGATCAAGCTGTCAGCCTGTACCGCGCGGTGCGCGACGAGATCCACTACAACCCTTATGTATTCAGCCGGGACCCGCAGACTCTGAAGGCCAGCCATGCTCTGGGGGCGGGCGAATCCTACTGCGTGCCCAAGGCGATCCTGCTGGCGGCATGCGCGCGGCATTGCGGCATCCCTGCACGCATTGGTCTCGCCGACGTGCGCAACCATCTGGCCACGCCCCGACTGCTGGAGCTCCTGCGCAGCGAGGTGTTCGCCATGCACGGTTACACCGAGCTGCACCTCGACGGCCGCTGGGTCAAGGCCACACCGGCTTTCAACCTGGCGCTGTGCCGGCTGTTCAAGGTGCCTCCGCTGGAGTTCGACGGACGCCAGGACAGCGTTTTCCACCCCTTCAACAGCCAGGGCGAGCGCTACATGGAATACCTGGCGGACCACGGCCAGTTCGCTGACCTGCCTGAGCAACTGTTCTTCGATCACCTTGCCGAGGTTTATCCGCACCTGTTCTGCGAGGGCGCGGCCTTCCTGACCGGCGACCTGCATGCCGAGGCTGGCGCAGCGAGCTGACGCACAGTTTCATGAGTAAAGTTTGCCGGGCGCTTTGCCATTACCCGCCCTGCCAGTAGCATCGTCGCATTGCACAGGGAGCGACGAATGCGAACCAAACTGGATGCCTGTCTGCACGCGGTCAATCAGGTAGTGCTGGGCAAGGAAGCACAGGTACGCCTGGCCCTGACCTGCCTGCTGGCCCGTGGACACCTGTTGATCGAAGACCTGCCCGGTATGGGCAAGACCACCCTGGGCCATGCCCTGGCCAAGGTGCTGGGGCTGAGCTTCCAGCGCATCCAGTTCACCTCGGACCTCCTGCCCGGTGACATCCTTGGCACCTCGGTGTTCGACAAGGACAGCAGCCAGTTCGTCTTCCACCCGGGGCCGGTGTTCGCCGAGCTGGTGCTGGCCGATGAGATCAACCGCGCCACTCCCAAGAGCCAGAGCGCGTTGCTGGAAGCCATGGAGGAAGGGCAGGTGACCATCGAGGGGGCCACGCGCCCGCTGCCGGAACCCTTCTTCGTCATTGCCACGCAGAACCCGGCCAGCCAAGGCGGTACCTTCGCCTTGCCGGAGTCGCAACTGGACCGCTTCCTCATGCGCCTGTCCCTCGGCTATCCAGCCAGGGCGGCGGAGAAGGCATTGTTGCAAGGCGAGGCGCGGCGTGAGCTGCTGCCGCGCCTGGAACCCATTTTCACCCACGCCGAGCTGGGGCTTATCCAGGCCGAAGTGCCCAAGGTGGTGGCTCGCGACGCGCTGGTGGATTACGTGTTGCGCCTGGTGGATGCCACCCGCAGCCAACCGCAGTTCGCCTGGGGGCTGTCGCCCCGCGCCAGTTTGGCGTTGCTCTCCGCTGCGCGTGCCTGGGCCCTGTTGGCAGGGCGCGATTATGTGATACCGGAAGATGTCCAGGCGGTTCTGCCTTCGGTAGTCGGCCATCGCCTGCGCGAGCGCGCCGATCCATCCGGACATGGCGGTGGCGCGCTGGTGCAGTGGCTGCTGCGCGAAGTGCCGGCTCTCTGATGCTGGAAGTCCAGGTCGATCGCTGGCTGGCGCGCCGCATCCCGCCAGCGAACCAGGTACGTCTCGATCAGCGACGGATTTTCATCTTGCCAACCCGCGCCGGAGCCGCTTTCGGGCTAGCCCTGGTGCCAATGCTGCTGGTGGCGATCAACTACCAGAACAGCCTGGCCTACGCGCTGACTTTCCTGTTGCTGTCGGTATTCCTGGTGGCCATCCTGCACACCTTCCGCAACCTTTCGGGGCTGAACCTCAAGGCAGCGGGTGGTGCGCCCGTTTTCCTCGGCGAGCAAGCGCACTTCCACGTCACGCTGGAAAGCAGCGGCCGGGAGCACCAGGCCGTCGCGCTGGGTTGGCCGCCCTTGCCGTTGCAGGTGCAGGACGTAGCCGCCAATGGCGCCTGCGAGGTGGAGTTGCACTTGCCTACCGGACGGCGTGGCTGGCTGCGGCCCCGACGCCTGCGCGTCGAAAGCCGTTATCCGCTCGGGTTGCTGGTGGCGTGGAGCTGGGTGGATCTGGACCAGGCCCTGTTGGTCTATCCGCGCCCGCTGGAGGGCGATCTGCCGCTGATGCCTGGCCGTGGCGATGATGACGGCGACGACGGCCAGCATGTGCTCGGTGCCGGGGCGGACGACTACCAGGGGCTGCGCGCCTACCAGCCGGGCGATTCGCGTCGCCGCTTGCACTGGAAGGCCTTTTCTCGCGGCCAGGGGCTGTTCGTAAAGGACTTCGCCGCCCTGTCCGGGCGTGATGTCTGGCTCGACCTCGATCGGCTGGACGGCGATCTGGAGCAGCGGTTGGGTCTGCTCTGCTACTGGGTGTTGCAGTTTTCTTCCCGTGGCCAACCCTTCGGCCTGCGCCTGGGGGGCCAGGAGCTGGGCGCCGACACCGGTGATGCCCACCGCGAAGCCTGCCTGCGGGCCCTGGCCCTGTTCGGGGGGGCGCGATGAAGGCCGGCCTGCCCATTACCCGGATCGGCCTGACCTGGCTGCTGGTGGCGCAGGTGCTGGTGATCCTGCCGCATCTGCCCTACCTGCCGTTGTGGATCATTGCAATGTGGTTGGGCTGTGCTGGATGGCGCATCCGGATATTCCGCATGCGTGCGCAGTACCCCAGCGGCACGATCAAGGCCGCGCTGATCCTCGCGGTCGCGCTGGGCGTATTCTTCTCCAGGGGCACGCTGGTTGGGCTGGAGGCGGCGGTCGTGCTGCTGGTGGCGGTGTTCATCCTCAAACTGGTGGAACTGCGCACCCAGCGTGATGCCCTGGTGCTGGTGCTCCTCGGGTTCTTCACCCAGGTCACCGCCTATCTGTTCAACGACGGCATGCTGGCCGGGCTCTACAGCCTGCTGCCCCTTTGCGCATTGCTGGCCTCCCTGGTGGGGTTGCAGCAGAGCCGCTTCGCTGAACGCCCGCTGGTGCCGTTGAAGGCGGCGGGCAGCCTGTTGCTACAGGCGGTGCCGCTGATGCTGTTGCTGTTCATGTTCTTTCCGCGCCTGGGGCCGCTGTGGTCGCTGCCCCTGCCGAGTGACAAGGGGGTTACCGGCCTGGCGGATGCGATGAGTCCAGCGGATATCGCCGAACTCAGCCGCTCCGGCGACCTGGCTTTCCGCGCCAGCTTCGAAGGTCCGGTGCCGCCCATGAGCCAGCTCTACTGGCGCGCGCTGACCCTTGAGCGATTCGATGGGCGCCGCTGGTCCCAATCTCTCACTTCCCAGTTCGGCCAGGAGGCGGTCTGGCGTCGGGAAGGTGAGCCACTGCGCTACAGCATTGTCATGCAGCCCAGCGGCAGGCCGTGGCTGTTTGGCCTGGATGTGGCCGAGACGGGCGAGGAGGGTGTGCGCCCGCGGGCGGACTTCCGCCTCGAGCGCCGCACGCCGGTCGATCGCCCGCTGCTCTACCAGGTCACCTCCTGGCCTAAGGCGGTACGCGAACCTGATGGCAACCCCGATGCCTTGCGCAGGGCCCTGCAGCTGCCAGAGGCAGGTGAATCACGAACGCGGGCCTGGGCCGGGGAGCTCAAGCGGCAGTACGCTGAGCCGCAACAGCTGGTGGATGCACTGCTCGCGCATTTCAATCGCGAGCCTTACGTCTACACCCTGAAGCCTTCGCCGCTGGGTGAGGACAATATTGATGCGTTTCTCTTCGATACCCGCAGGGGGTTCTGTGCCCATTATGCAGGCGCCATGACCTTCGTCCTGCGAGCCGCCGGCATTCCCGCGCGGGTGGTGGCCGGGTATCAGGGTGGCGAACTCAATCCTGCCGGCAACTACGTGCTGGTGCATCAGTTCGACGCTCACGCCTGGGTGGAATACTGGCTACCGGGACGCGGCTGGATCAGCGTCGATCCAACTTTCCAAGTGGCGCCGAGCCGCATCGAGCGTGGCCTTGAAGATGCCGTGGCCAGCGAGCAGAGCTTCCTCGAGGGGTCACCCCTTTCACCTCTGCGCTTTCGACAGCTGGCCTGGCTGAACGAGGTGCGATTGGCCTGGGACAATCTCAACTACGGCTGGCAGCGCTGGGTACTGGGCTACCAGGGAGAGGCGCAGATGGAGCTTGTGCGGCGCTGGTTCGGCACCCTGGATGGGCGCTCGCTCGGCCTGGGCCTGGTCGGTGCCGGAGCAGTGCTGATGGCGCTGCTGGCCTTGTTTCTGTTCGCGCCATGGCGACGTGAGCCCGACCCCCAGTTGCGTCAGTTCCAGGTTTTCGAGCAATTGCTGGCGCGCCATGGCGTAGTGCGTGGCAAGGGCGAAGGGCCGCGCGCCTTCGCTGAGCGTGCAAGCCGCGAGCTGCCCCGGCAGGCGGCGCAGATCCGCGCCTTCCTCGCAGCCTTCGAGGCTAGCCGATATGCCAGCCAGTGGACGTCCGATCCGGCCAGGCACCTGCGCGCCCTGCGTAAGGCATTGCCCTGGCGCCTGCGCGGTGCGCGCGGATGATCCATGCTGAGTACTGCCGTAGTCGCCTGCGCGCCTGACCCCTGGAGAGCTAGAAGATGGCCGGAATGCTGGATGACCTGATCGCCCAAGTCATTGGTCTGGAGGTTCGCATGCATGCCTGTGCCGAGCGGCTGGCCGCGGGTACGGATGACGAGGCCCTGCATGACCTGCGCGTTGCAACCAGGCGCCTGCGTAGCTTGCTGCGTCCTTTTCGCGGGTTGCCGGCAGTCGACGTGCTGAACCAGGCGGCTGCCGATCTGGCAAGTCTGAGCGGGCCATTGCGGGATCTGGAAGTGCTGATCATCGAGTTGCGCAGTCACGGTCTGGATCGCCTGACTCCGGGCCGGGAACGCGCTCGGCACCTTGGCTATGCACAGTTTCTGCTGGCCCCGGAGCTCGCTCGCCTGTTCCTGGTGCTCGAAGCCTGGCCCCATCTGATGCGTGTGTACGATCGCGAGGGGCTGCTGAAGGGGTTGTGCAGGACAGTGGCCAAATCCCTTGGCAAGAGTCACCGCCGTCTCGTACAGGCGCTCCAGGATCCCGCCCACGACCGTCATCGCCTGCGGCTGCTGATCAAGCGCCTGCGCTACGGCGTGGACGCCTACCCGGACTTGATCGAGTTGTCGCCCAAGACCCGGCGGCTGCTGGTGGGTGCGCAATCCGCGCTGGGCAAATGGCATGACAACCTGCAGTGGTTGGGCCGTGCGGACCAGGAGCCTGACCTGCGCCCGCGAATTCGTGGGTGGCAGGTGGCGTTGCATGCCGCTGAAGTCCGTTCGGACCGGGTACTGGAGAAGCTGCTGCGGCGACTGGCCTGATTCGCCCATGGCCGGTATCCCATCGGCGTTGGCGCGGCAGCCTTGCGACGCGCCTTTCGAGCCTGCGGGGCAATGCCCTAAGATCGCCGACTGAGCGATTCACTACAGGGACTCCAGATGAAATTATTCTCCGAACTGATCCAGGCGGCGCGCAGCAATCCGAATGAGATCGTGGTGCCTGCCACCTGGGGACAGGGGCGGGCCGCCTTCGGTGGTGTGGTTGCGGCGCTGGCGTTCGAAGCCATGCGCGCGAAGGTCGAGCCGGGCCGGCCGGTGCGATCCCTGGCCACGACTTTCGTCGGCCCTTTGGAGCCCGAAGTGCCTGCCAGCTTCGAGGCCGAGCTGCTGCGCGAAGGCAAGGCAGTGAGCCAGGTGTTCTGCCGTGTGGTGCAGAAGGGCCAGGTAGTGGCGTTGGTGCAGGGCAGCTTCGGCGGCTCGCGTCAGTCGGTGGTGCAGATGGCCGCTGAGCCAGCACCCGACATGAAGCCCGCGGCAGATTGCTTCGAACTGCCCTTCATTCCTGGTGTTACACCGGAATTCACCCGTCACCTGGCCATGCGCTGGGCCATCGGCGGCATGCCGTTTTCCGGGAGCCGCGAACGCGACATGGGCGGTTGGGTACGTTTTCGTGGCGAAGTGGAGCGGGAGCCTGTCACCGAGGCACATCTGCTGGCCTTGGTGGACGCGTGGCCGCCGGCCACCGTACCGCACCTGCCAACACCCGCACCGGGCAGCACTTTGACCTGGACCATCGAGTTCGTGCAGCCGCTACCGAAGCTGGATACCCATGACTGGTGCAGGTATCGCGCGCGCATCGAGCACGCCAGCGATGGTTACGGCCATGCGGCGGCGGCCCTGTGGACGCCGGACGGCGACCTGGTGGCGATGAGTCGGCAGACCGTGGTGGTGTTCGGCTGATCGCCCTGTGCAGGTCGTGCAAGGAGGGTGGGGGTCATCTGTAGGGTGCGCCGCGCGCACCAGCGGAGATTGGGCCGCGATTGTCCTACCTCCGAGCGCGAGCCGGTGCGTATGGCGCACCCTGCGGCGAAACAGGACCTTTTAGTTCGGGTAGACCTCTTGATGTCCACGAGCCGGAGTCCCGGTCGACTCTGATGGCTCAGTGCTTTTTCTTGCGCCAGTTGCGCCACCATTGGCCGCTGAGCAGGAAGCGAGGGAACGTGAGGAACTGCTCCACCAGCAGTCGGCCAACGGCGTCCTTGCGGTCGCTGAAGGGTTCCGGTGCTACCGCTTCCAGCTTGTGCCCGCGTCCCTGCAGTGCCAGGGAGGCGACAATGCCGATGATTCCCAGCACGAACGGCCGAAAGCTCAGGCTGAACAGTCCGTAGACAAGGGTAATGGCCGCGACGATGAACAGCGGTACGGCAATCACATGCAGGATCAGGTTGGCTGGATGCTGGTGATTGTCGGAATAGGTCCGCCATTGCCATGCATGCAGGTTGGGAAGTCGTTTGCCCATGTCCGGCTCCTTGAGGGGATGTCGGCAGCATAGACCGGCCCTGATGGGCCGGCGAATGCCTTCTCCCTATGGAGCGGATAGCGTGGGGCGGAACTTTCAGGCGCTTAGCTTGAGCTGGCGAATCGCCTGGGACAGCTCGCTAGCCAGTTCCGCCAGTTCATTGCTGGTGGCGGCAGATTCCACGGTTTGACTGACGGTGAGTTCGGTAACGTCGCGAATCCCTACCACGGCGCGGGTCATTTCCTCGGCCACCTGGCTCTGCTGCTCGGCAGCCACCGCGATCTGGGTATTGCTTTCGCGCATCTGGGCGACCGCGCCGGTGATGGCGGCCAGGGCGGCGCCAGCCTCTTGGGCGGCGTGCACGCAATCGTTGGCCTTGATCGAGCTTTCGCGCATGAACTCCACGGCGTCGCGAGTACCGGCCTGGAGAGCGCCGATCATGCTGGTGATCTCGTCGGTTGAGTCCTGCACGCGCCTGGCCAGGTTGCGCACTTCGTCTGCCACGACAGCGAACCCGCGGCCCATTTCCCCGGCACGCGCGGCTTCGATGGCAGCGTTCAGCGCCAGCAGGTTGGTCTGCTCGGCGATGCCGTGAATGACGTTGACGACGCCGCTGATCTTCTGGCTGTCCTCGGCCAGGCGCTGAATCGTCTCCGCAGTTTGTTGCACGCCGGATGAAAGCCCAGTGATGGAATGTTCGACCCGTTCCACCACCAGTTGGCCGGCACCGGCAAGCTGATCGGCATTCTGCGATTGGTCGCGGGTGTCCGCCGCATGCTGGGCGATGTGGTGCACGGTAGTGGACATTTCATTGATGGCGGTGGCGGCCTGATCGGTTTCGCTCTGCTGGCCGAGCATGCCCTGGCGCACCTCGCCCATGCTGCCGGCAAGGCGTGCGGCGCCTTCGTCGAGGCGGGCCACGGCCTGGGCAACGGTGCCGACCACGCGTCCATAGCCGGCTTGCATGGCATTGAAGGCGTTGGCCATCTGGCCCACTTCATCTCGGCTGTCCAGCGGTACGCGGGCGGAAAGATCGCCGCTGCGTTCGACGTGGAGCATCACGTCCTTGAGGGTGTTGAGGTGGCTCAGCAGGAAACGGATCAGCAACTGTGAAGCTGCCAGCAGGGCGACCATCAGCAGGAACACGGAGATTGCGTATTCCCCAGCGCGGGCGCCCAGCAACTGGGCCATGCTCGGGCTGCTGGCCAGCACGGCGACGCGCTGACCGTCAGTGCGATCGAACACCTGGGCGCCGATGGCGGGGTTGCTGCCGAACAGACCGTCGTGCTCCAGCTCCACCCAGCCATTGGCGCGGGCCAGAGACTGGCCACCGGGTAATTGCGGGGCGCTACCTGCGTTGAAGGCGATGACGCCGGGCAATGAGGGCAGGGGCTCGGCGGTTGGCCAGGATTTCAGCAGCTGGGCCTGGGTCGCAGCAGCATTGCGAGCGTCTTCCGCGCGGCCCTGCTGCTCTAGGTAAAGTGCGTGCAGAACCAGCAGGAGGGTGGTGCAGAAGGCCACCGCATTGACGGCCCAGAACTTGTATTTCAGGGAGATATCGCGAATCCAGGTACCCATGATGTTCTTCTTATGGCTCGGACAGTATTGGCAAGGTGCCATTATTTTCTGACGGAAAATTCCTACCAGATTTGATCCGAATCAAGAAGGAACCTGATTGCCTGACTCAGTCGATGGCCGGGAGCCCGAAGAAGGCGCGTGCGCAATCAGTGGTGTGCTGGGCGAGTTCTTCATGGCTTTCGCCACGATGCAGGGCGACTTCCCGCAGGACTTCGGTCAGGAAGGCCGGTTCGTTGTGGCCGTGTTTGGGTTTAGGGCGCAGGCTTCGTGGCAGCAGGTACGGCGCATCGCTTTCCAGCATCAACCGGCCACGGGGAATGTCGCGCACCAGGGCATGCAGATGGGTACCGCGACGCTCATCGCAGATCCAGCCGGTGATGCCGATATGCAGGTCGAGGTCCAGATAGCCGTAGAGGGCGCGCTTCTCGCCGGTGAAACAGTGCACCACGGCGGCACTGAGCTGATCGCGGAACTCCCGCACGATGGCCAGCAGGCGTTCATCGGCGTCTCGCTCGTGGAGAAACACCGGCTTGCCCAGTTCGGCGGCCAGGGCGAGTTGTTCTTCGAGGGTCTTCTCCTGCTGCGGGCGTGGCGAGAAATCGCGATTGAAATCCAGGCCACATTCGCCCACGGCCCGCACTCGGGCTTCGCCCAGTAGCGCCCGGAGTTGCCGCTGGCTATCGCTGTTCCAGTTGCTGGCCTCATGAGGGTGGACACCGGCCGTACTGAACAGCAGGCGACCGCTTTCATCCAGTTGCTCAGCGACAAGCAGGGCTTTTTCGCTGTCATCCAGGCTGGTGCCGGTCAGCACCATTTGGTGAACGCCGGCGGCCTGCGCACGTTCCAGCAGGGCGCGGACGTCGCGGGCTAGGCTGGGGTGGGTCAGATTGACGCCGATGTCGATGAGTTGCATGGTGCTACCTCGGATTGGAGCAGAGCCGCGGAACAATGCTCGAAACAATTAAAAAAACCAATATATACAGGAACTTGGCGCCTTATGTTGAAGTCAATACCACGCTTTGACTGGCGTCAGGCGCGTAGCTGTGACAATCTCCGCGCCCCTCGCTCGCCAGCCAAGGTTTCGCGGCGCAGCAACTCTACACGTTCGGGTGCGCGCTGACGTCCCGCCAGTCCCTGGAGAATTGATGACGCGACCGTTGCTGCTGCTCTGCCTGCTGGCGTTGCTGCCTTTCACGGCAAGCGCTCGCCTGGCTGGGCCGCCGGAAGTCTGGCAGCAGCCGGCCGAAGCCCGCGACTTGGCCCAGATCCGCCGTAGTGGCGTGCTCAAGGTGCTGGTGAACCAGAGCCGTAACAGCTCTGGCGAGGTCAAGGGCGAACCGGTCGGAGTCGAGTACCACCGTATCCGGGCCTTCGAGCAGTACCTCAATCGAAATGCCCGTGATGGGCGTGAAATCAAGCTGAAGATCATCCCAAAGGCCAAGGATCAGTTGCTGGCTGCGTTGCAGCGGGGCGAAGGTGATCTGGTGGCGCCAGGTGAACTGGTCAACCAGGGCATTGGCGCCAACATCAGCGCCAGTGCGCCACTGCGCAAGGATGTACCGCTGGTGTTGGTCAGCCGGCAAGGGCAGCGTCGTTACCAGCGCCTGGAGCAGTTGTCCGGTCGCAGCATCGCGTTACCGGTCGGCAGCGCCGCGGGCGAGGCGTTGCGCCCAGTGAACGAGAAGCTGGCGGCGCGCAAGCTTGCGCCCATCGTCATCGAATGGGTCGACTCGACCCTGGCGGTGGAAGATGTGCTGGAGATGGTCCAGGCCGGCATTTTCCCGCTGACGGCGGTGGAGCAGCCGATTGCCGAGCGCTGGGCCAAGGTGATGCCGAAGCTGCGCCTGGACAAACACCTGGTGCTCGACCGGCAGGGTGATATGACCTGGTTCGTTCGTCGTGATGCGCCGACGTTGCGGGCCGGCGTCGACCGTTTCCTCGATGGGTACCGCGCACCTGAAGACCAGGATGCGGCGTTCCAGCGCGTCTATCGTCGTCTCTACAAGGTCCACAACCCACTTGCCCGCACTGAGCGCCAGCGGCTCGAACGCGTGCGCCCGGTGCTGCAGCGCTACGCCGACCAGCATGATTTCGACTGGCTCAGCCTCGCGGCGCTCGCCTACAAGGAGTCCAGCCTGAATCCGGCCGCCAAGGGGGCAGGCGGAGCCGCCGGGCTGATGCAGATCACGCCGGGGGCAGCGAGCAGCGTTGGCGTAGGGAACATCCACAAGCTCGACAATAATGTGCAGGCCTCAGCCAGGTACCTGGCCAAGCTGCGCCGCAGTTTCTTCTCCAGCGCGCAGCTAGATGACCGCGAGCGAATGGCCTTCGTTCTCGCTGCCTACAACCTTGGCCCGCAACGGGTCCAGGGGATGCGCGCCGAAGCCCGGCGGCGGGGACTGAATCCCAACCAGTGGTTCTTCCAGGTGGAGCGCATTGCTGCCGAACAGGCCGGGATGGGCGTGGTGACCTACGTCAACAGCGTGAACAAGTACTACCTGGCCTTCGATCGCGAGCGTTATCTACTGGAGCCTTCGAAAGCGGCCGGTAAGACTCGAAGATAATCGAATTACTCGATGAAGTCGGTGAGAATTTTCCGGTTTTAATATCAAATAATTCTACTAAGCTTCTGTTCATCGACTCCCACAACACAAGGAACACCTCGATGAGTAACCCGATCAAATCCATCCTCGCCACCAACGCTGGCTATGGCATCACCCTGCTGCGGGTCATCACCGGCCTGACTTTCATGGCTCACGGCTCACAGAAGCTCTTTGGCATGTTTGGCGGTTACGGCCTGGCGGGTACCGGGCAGTGGATGGAAAGCATCGGCCTGACTCCCGGTTACCTCATGGCTCTGATGGCAGGTAGCGCAGAGTTCTTCGGCGGCCTCGCCCTGGTGATCGGCTTGCTGGTGCGTCCGGCCGCTGCGGCGCTGATCGTTGCGATGATCGTGGCGATCTTCAGCGTGCACTGGGCGAGCGGTTTCTTCATTACCAACGGCGGTTTCGAGTACGCCATGATTCTCGCCCTGATCAGCGCCACGTTGCTGGTCGAAGGCGCCGGCAAGATGTCTCTGGACCGCAACCTGGCCAACTGAGCCAGGTACCAGGTAGTTGAAAAAGGCCCGCTTGAGCGGGCCTTTTTTGCATCTCATGGCTGCTTCTTCCTGGCCGCAGCCAATTCCGCAGCGGCCTGAAGGCGCAGGCGCTCTTGCGGATTGAATCCTTCTTCCTCCAGGCGGTTGATCGCGGCCGTTTTGTCACTCTGGCTCAGCCCTTCACTGGCCTCGATACGCCCTTTCTCCTTCAGGTAGGCCTGTAACCGTTGCTGCCATTGCAGGCGCTGTTGGTCCAGGTTTTCCAGCCGTGCCGTCGCTTCGGCGCCCACCAGTTGCTGGCGGAGCTGGCGAACTTGCTCAGGGCTGCCGCCTGCCGCCTGGAGCGCCCCGACCTGGGCCCGAAGTTCGGCCTGCAGTTGGCTCGCGGCCAATGTTTGCATCTCTTCCGGCAAGGCTGCGCGTAGTTGGTCGATGGCTGCAGCTTTGGCGGCTGGTTCCATTCCTGTGTCTCGCTGGATGGCCAGGCGCTGCAGCGTGAAGGCGTTATAGGTCTCCTCGGTAGCGAAGAAGGCCTGATGGACATCGACGCTGAAGATGCGAGCGCGCAGAGCCTGTACTGCCGCTTCGCGATGACGCAGTGCGGTGATGTCGGCGAGTAGCGGCAGGTCGCGCTCCAGTTGCACGAGTTGGCGTTTGTAATCCAGGTATTGGTCGAGCAATGCCAAGGCCTGACCTCGCGCTGGTGCTTCCAGTTGCCCGGTAATGTGGCTTCTGACGCGCTGAATGCTGCTGACCAGCGACTCTTCACCCTGGGTGCTGAGGAAGTAATCGAAGATGCGTCGGATGTCCTCGGTAATCAGCAGGTTGCCAGCCGCGTCGAGGTGAAAGCGCCCGTCCACCTCCGTCCCCGCCAGTGATCCGAGCTGGGGTGTGGTGCTGATCGCTCCGGCCAGAGGGCTTGGCAGCGCCTGCGAAGTGGTTACGGGGGAACTGGCTGGAGCTGCACTCATTGCATGCGCTGGTAAGACGCTAGGTGAAGCAGGTGCCGGTTTGCCGCCCCATTGCAACAGGATGGCCAGGGCGCCGGCGAAGGCGATGGGGAACAGTAGCAGGAGTTTTTTCACGGGGTCGCTCGGCAGTCTGGAGAGGTGCGGGGCCCGCAGGCCCCGCGAAGCGGGCTCAGAGCCCGTCGTTCTTCAGCCGGTTGGCCTGTTGACGATAGACGGTGGTCGGGTCGGTTTCGAACAGGCTGGTCAGCCCCAGGGTCTGATTGACTTCGTCCAGGTGGTTCATCCGGTAGTCGTCGCGAATGACTTTGCCCAGGTGTGAGCTGCAGCGACCTACCAGGCCGTCGTTGGCTTGGCCATTGAATGTGAGCGAACTGGCGCCAAGCAGGGTGTCACTGACATCCAGCACGTTGGTCAGTGGGCTGGTACCGCTCCAGGAGTAGTAGCGCACACCGTTGACCTGGTAGGCACCCTCGCCGCATGCGGTGGTCGGTAGGCCCTGCGGGAAGCGTGCGTTGAACGCAGCTGCGCCCTGGCTGTTGAGGGATTCCAGGGCACCAAGGGCGTTCTGCTGGAGGTCACTGTCGCTGCCGGAGAGGAAGTTAATCAGAGTGCCCAGGCCATTGACGATGCCCGCCAGCATTACTTCACCCGCGGAACCCGGAGGCACCTGGCGGATGAAGTCGGCAGTGGCGGAACCCTTGTGGGGCGCACCGACACTGGTAGCCGAAGCGACCAGTTCTGGGCGCACCGCTGCCACGTAGCGAATGGTCGGGCCGCCATGGCTATGGCCGATCAGGTTGACCTTGGGGCTGCCGCTGATGGCGACGATTTCTTCCACCTGTTCCAACAGTTCTTCGCCGCGCGCTTCGGTGGTGTTCAGCTGGCTGACTTCCGTGACATAGACGCGAGCGCCATCACGGCGCAAGGCAGAGGGAATGCCGTACCAGTAGTCGACGCCAAGGATGCTGTCGAAACCGAGCATGCCGTGGGTCAGTACGATCGGGTAACGGGTCTGGGTATAGCCGCTGGAACCGAACCAGAGGGCCTGTGCTTGCTCGGAGGCAGCGAGTCCGGTGGCAATACAAAAGGCGAGCAGGGTCTTGTTGTTCTTCATGTGCGCTCTCGATGTTGTGCGTGGGAGGGCCTGACTGCATTCCCTGGCGTGGCCACGCCCCTCCTGGGCGTGCACTTCAGGCAGGGCGGAGCGCAGGAACCATGCCATTCGCTACAAAATTCTGGCAGATGCTCTGGGTTAGGCTTTTCGCGGATGTTTACATCCGTTCACCCTAAGATGCCGACCAGTTTCCTGTTACTCAGCGAAACGTCAGGCTGGGGTCGAAGGCCGCAACGGCCATTGCCCGAGTGAGCGATAGCGGGTGCCTTTGGCTGTGTTTTCCGAGGCGAAGAGGGAAAACTCGGTGGCTGGCCAATCGAAGGTTGGGGTGCTTGCCGCTGGAAGACGCGGGCAATGGCGAGCCAGCGTCAGATGGGGCTTGAAGGGGCGGGTCTCAAGACTGAATCCAGCGCCCAGCAAATGCTCGCGCAGGTTGCGCTCCAGTTCGGTCAGTGCAGGCGGTATCCGACTGGGTGCCATATACAGCAGACCGTTTTTCCACCGCGCCAGGCGATCCAGGTGCAGGGTGAACGCCCTCGGTTCCAGGCTGGCCGCCAGGGCTTCCAGGGCTTCCACCTGTCCACGGGGTTGCGAGCCGAGGAAGGCGAGGGTGAGGTGAAGGTTGCCGGGTGCAACGGGTTTGCCGTCAACGGGGTTCCGGGCGCGCCAGTCGGCGATTTCGTGGGCCAACTGCGGGCAGCAGGGAAGGGCGAAGAACAGGCGCAGGGGCGGGGTGCTCATGGGCGTCTCGCGGGGCGTTGTGGTCGCCTTGACAGTATTGCGCGGGCTTCTCTAGGATGTCGCCCCATGCGCCGATTTAGTCAGCTACTTGCGGGGCGCAGAAGTCTTCAGAGGCTTCCAAATACCGCTAAAACGCTGGTTCGGTGTCGCCTCTCACCGCTGCCCAGCGGGACCTTACGAGGCGGAGACATGCACCATGACCTGTCCCCAACCCCTTCTCCGGCTAGCCCCGATCACCACCGGGCTGGTTTTGCGCAATCCGCGAATCCTGCTTGGCGGCTCGCACCAGCCAACGCTCCTTCGCTATCTCGAAGGCTGGCCCAAGCGCTGGGACCGACCGCGCAACTTCCTGATCCAGTTCGCTCGCGAAGGCGAGTCATTGGCTCGCTTTGCCAGCGACAGCTTCGACATGGCCGTGATCCAGGCGCCTTCGGCGAAGGAGCTGCCGGAAGTGCTCAGCCAGTTGGTGCGCGTGGCGCGGCAAGGCCTGATCACGCTGCGCTGACTGGTGTCAGGCCGACTCGTTTTGCAGAGCTACGGATAATCGATTTCAACCACGTACCAGGTCTTTTCCCCTGTTGGGGTGCTGACGCGGACTTCGGCGTCCAGCGGCTTTCCCACCAGAGCACGGGCCAGGGGAGAGTCGATGCTGATCAGGTTCTGCTTCAGATCGAATTCGTCCGGTCCGACTATGCGGTAGCGGGACTGCTCGCCATCGTCGTCTTCCAGGGTGACCCAGGCACCGAAGTAGACCTTGTCGGGGTCGGTCGGACGTTCGCGCACCACCTTGAGGTTTTCCAATCGCTTGGTGAGGAAGCGAACGCGACTGTCGATCTCCCGCAGCATCTTCTTGCCGTAGGTGTACTCGGCGTTCTCGGAACGGTCGCCCTGGGCGGCCGCTTCGCTCACGGCTTGCGTGACCTTGGGCCGGCGTACGTGCCAAAGCTCGTGAAGCTCGGCACGCAGGCGGGCCTCACCTTCCGGGGTGATCAAGGGTGTTCCGGCGGTGCGGGGAGGGCGGTAACGGCTCATGACGGTCCTGCGGGGTTTCGGAAATCGAAGCCTATCAAGCTTCGCGCAGGACCGTCAGTGGGCTGGCGTTGAGCGCGCGACGCGTCCCCATTACGCCTGCCGAGCCAACAAGTAGGGCGCCCAGCAATGGCAGCAGGAGCAGCCAGGGGTGGGGTTGCCATTGCAGGTCGAAAGCAAAGCGATAGAGCAAGGCGCTGACCAGTTCGCAACCGAGTGCAGCGAGCAGGCCGCTGCAGGCGCCGAGCAGGGCGAATTCCGCGCGTCGTGCTTTCAGCAGCAACTGGCGCTCGGCGCCCAGGGCGCGGAGCAGGGCGCCCTGGCGGATGCGCTCGTCCAGGGTCGATTGCAGCCCGGCGAATAGCACGGCAAGGCCGGCTGCGAGTACGAAGAGCAATACGAACTCTACTGCCAGGGTGACCTGGGCGAGGATGCTCCGCAGTTGCGCGAGTATGGCTTCCACCTGCAGCAGGGTCACCGCCGGGAACGCGCGGGACAACTCCACCAGGTCGCGGTCATGCCGCGGCGGCAAATAGAAGCTGGTGAGGTAGGTGACCGGGAGATCTGAGAGGGTGTCCGGCGCGAAGATCATGTAGAAGTTCGGCTGGAAGCTGTCCCAATCCACTTCGCGCAGGCTGGTCACCTCGGCGTCGCGCTGCAGGCCGCCGACGCTGAAGCTGAGCTTGTCACCCAATTTCAGGCCAAGGCTTTCGGCAAGCTTGGATTCAACCGAAACCCCCGGCAGTGCGGATTTTTCCAGGTCGCCCCACCAGTGTCCGGCTACCAGGCGATTGTCGCCCGGCAGCTCGGCAGACCATGTCAGGCTGAGGTCTCGCTGCACGGCGCGTTCGCCTTGGGAGTCCTTACTCACCAACTGGCGTACCGCTTCTCCGTTGATGGCTGTGAGTCGGCCGGGCACCACCGGGTAAAGCGGCGAAGGGTGCGGCGACAGGCTGGCGAGGCGACTGGCAAAGGCGTCCTTCTCGGCGGGCAGCACATTTAGGGCGAAATGGTTGGGCGCGTTCACGGGTAGCTGGTTCTGCCAGGTGTCCAGCAGTTCCCCCCGGAGCAGCGCGATCAGTGCCATGGCCAGGAGAATCAGGCCGAAGGCCAGTGATTGGCCGGCCGCGGCCAGCGGGTAGCGCAGGAGTTGGCCGAGACCGAGGCGCCAGGGCAGGGTTGCGTTGGCCAGGGCCTTGCGCAGCCCCTTCAGTCCAGCCAGCAGCAGACCGCCCAGCAGCAGGGCCGCAATCAGGCCGCCACCGAGCAGGGCGATCGTCAATTTCAGGTCCAGGCTCAGGCGCCACATGATCAGACCAAGGGCCAGCAATGCTGCTCCATATATAAGCCAGGCACTCGGGGGGAGTGGCAGCAGGTCGCGGCGCAGGACGCGCAAAGGTGGCACACGGCCCAGTGCAGCCAGCGGCGGCAGGGCGAAGCCGGCCAGGGCGAGTAGGCCCGTGGCGATCCCGGCGAGCGCTGGTACCAGTCCGCCGGACGGAATCACAGCCGGCAGGAGTCCAGCGAGCAATTCGAACAGCGCAACTTGTGCCAACCAACCGAGCAGGGCGCCCAGTGCGCTGGCAACGAGCCCGAGCAGCGCCAGTTGCAGGCCGAATAAAAGGAGGGCTTCGCGGCGGGACAGGCCAAGGCAACGTAGCAGGGCGCTGGCGTCGTAACGACGTGCGGCGAATCGGGCGGCGGACAGCGCCACCGCGACGCCGGCGAGCAGCACGGCGGCAAGGCTGGCCAGGTTCAGATAGCGTTCGGCGCGACCGAGCGCCCCTCCGATCTGGCGATTGCCTTGTCTGGCATCCTCTAGGCGTTGGTTCGCTTCCAGGTCGGGCTCGATCTCCGCCCGGTACTGTGCCAGCGCTTCATTTGGACCGCTCCACAGTTCCCGGTAGCGCACCCGGCTGCCGGGTTGAACGATGCCGGTGGCCCCAAGGTCGTCCAGGCTGATAAGTACCCGTGGGGTGAGGCTGTAGAAATCGCCTGCACGGTCGGGTTCGTAGGTGAGTACGCGCGTCAGGCGCAGGGTCTTCTGCCCGACATCGATGCTGTCGCCGGGCTTGAGGTCCAGCGTTGCGAAGAGCCTTGCTTCGGCCCAGGCCTCGCCCGATTTCGGGCCGCTGCCAGTGATTTCCTCCCCGTAAGGCTGCGCGGCGCTCTTCAATTCACCGCGCAGCGGATAGGCTGCGTCGGCGGCCTTGACGCTGGAAAGCTGGATGCCGTTGTCGGTGGCGATAACGCTGGAGAACTCCACTGCGCTGGCGTGTTTCAGACCGAGCCGCATGCCTCTTTCGACCTGCTCGGCGCTGGCTGGTGATGAGCCGCTGAGCAGGAGGTCGGCACCGAGAAACTCCGTGGCACGCAAGAGCATGGCGCCATTAAGGCGGGCGCTGAAGTAGCCGATGGCACTGCTGGCGGCAACGGCCACCAGCAAGGAGAAGAACAACACCCGCAGTTCGCCGCTGTGGGCGTCGCGCCACAGCTGGCGGGCAGCCATCGCCATAAGGCGGGCGAGTGGCAGACGCCGCATCAGGGTTCCACCTGTTCGACCAGGCGCCCACCTTCGAGGCGGATCAGGCGACGGCAGCGATGGGCCAGGCGTTCGTCGTGAGTTACCAGTACCAGGGTTGTGCCACGCTCTTGGTTGAGCTGGAAAAGCAGGTCGCTGATGCGCTCGCCGGTGTGACTATCTAGGTTGCCAGTGGGCTCGTCGGCGAACAGCACATCGGGTTCGGCGGCAAAGGCGCGAGCAATGGCGACTCGTTGCTGTTCGCCGCCGGAAAGCTGGCGTGGGTAATGGTTGAGACGTTGGCCCAGGCCGACCCGTTCGAGCAGGTGGCGGGCGCGGGTGCGCGCATCCCGATGGCCTTCCAGCTCCAGTGGCAGCATGACGTTTTCCAGGGCGTTGAGGTTGTCCAGCAACTGGAACGACTGGAAGACGAAACCAACATGCTCAGCTCGAACCCGCGCCCGCTGGTCTTCGTCGAGGCTCGACAGGGCGCATCCAGCCAAGTGCACTTCGCCGGAGCTGGGCAGGTCGAGTCCGGCGAGCAGGCCGAGGAGGGTGGATTTGCCGGAGCCGGAGCTGCCGACTATGGCCAGGCTGTCACCCTTGCGGAGGTCGAGCGAGAGGTCGTGAAGGATGATCAGCTCGCCTTCCGCGCTGGGAACCACTTTGCTAAGGTTCCGCGCATCGAGAAT
The DNA here is from genome assembly GCF_029873115.1 of Pseudomonas sp. BN606. Taxonomy (NCBI): domain Bacteria; kingdom Pseudomonadati; phylum Pseudomonadota; class Gammaproteobacteria; order Pseudomonadales; family Pseudomonadaceae; genus Pseudomonas; species Pseudomonas sp. BN606. The sequence continues at coordinate 89,731 of NZ_SSOF01000078.1, forward strand.
GCTTGCGCTCATGGAGAATCCAATGCGTGCCTGGTTGTTGGGCGGCTGCCTGTCACTGTTGCTGTTGGCGCAGGAGGCCATGGCGGGGACCTTGCTGGTCGTCGGCGATAGTATCAGCGCCGCTTTCGGGCTGGAATCCAGCCAAGGCTGGGTCGCTCTGCTGGAAAAGCGCCTCGCCGAGAAGGGTTACGAACAGCGTGTGGTGAATGCTTCGATCAGTGGCGACACCAGTGCTGGCGGGCTGTCCAGGCTTCCGGCACTACTGGCCGAACATAAGCCGGAACTGGTGATCATCGAGCTTGGTGGCAACGATGGGCTACGTGGCCAGCCACCTGCGCAATTGCAACAGAATCTTGCTGCCATGATCGACAGCGCCAAGGCGCAGGGCGCGTCCGTGCTGCTGCTCGGCATGCGCCTTCCGCCCAACTACGGTGCGCGCTATACGAATGCGTTCGCCAAGGTCTATAGCAGCCTGGCGACGGAGAAGCAGGTACCGCTGGTGCCCTTCTTCCTCGATGGGGTTGGGGGCGTGCCGGAGATGATGCAGGCCGATGGCCTTCATCCTCGCGCGCAGGCCCAGCCAAGGTTGCTGGATAACCTCTGGCCAACCCTGGAACCCATGCTCTGACGCTTTTCCCGCGGCTCGCTTTCGGCTAATGTTGCGCACCCTCCCTGGAGTCCTCCATGCCGCGCCCCGCCTGGTCCCTGTTTGGCTACAAAGTGATTGAGCCCGACGAGCAGCTCGACCTGTTTGCTTGCCGCGAGGTTCGCCTGCACCTGGTAGCGCGACAGCTTGAACTGGACGGTTTTGCTGATAGGACTCTCTGTGGCGGTTTGCTGCCGGCGCAACCGCGTTGGAGTAGTCTGGAACAAGAGTTGCTGCGCGATCGGCGGCTGTGCTCCAACTGCCGTTCTACTCTCGAGGCTCACCGAAAGGGGCAGCACTCGGTCTGGTCGGAGGCCTGAGGGCTCCCGGCGCGCCTCGCGTCGGTGTAGAATTCCGAGTCTTTTAATCAGTCAATTTGCCAAGGATTCCCGGATGTTGCCGCGCTTTACAGCCGTCGCCCGCTCCCTGTCAGTAGCGTCCCTGCTGGTGGCGGGCCCTGTCGCAGCCCTTGAGCTGCCCCTGCCGCCGCCCGGCGAAGATATCGTCGGCCAGGTCCAGGTGATCAAGGCCAAGTACGAAGACACGTTCGCCGATATCGGCGTTGCCAATGACTTGGGTTATCTGGAGATGGTCGCCGCCAACCCTGGTGTCGATCCCTGGCTGCCCGGTGCTGGCACCGAGGTCATCCTGCCGACTCGCTACATCCTGCCGGCGGGACCGCGCGAAGGTATCGTGATCAACCTTGCCGAGTATCGGATGTACTACTTCCCGAAAGGGCAGAATGTGGTGCATACCTTCCCGCTGGGTATTGGTCGTGAAGGCTGGGGTTCGCCCATTGCGCACACCACCATCACCGCCAAGACCTCCAATCCGGCCTGGTATCCGCCGAAGTCGATTCGCGAAGAGCACGCAGCCGATGGCGATCCGCTTCCAACCGTGGTGCCGCCAGGTCCGGACAACCCCCTGGGTCCGTTCAAGTTCAATCTGGGCGTGCCGGGCTACCTGATCCACGGCTCGAACAAGAAGTTCGGCATTGGCATGCGCGTCAGCCATGGTTGCTTCCGCATGCTGAACAACAACGTCCTGGCGCTGGCCTCCATGGCGCCGGTGGGCACTCCGGTGCGCATCATCAACGAGCCCTACAAGTTCGGTGTCAGCGGCGGCAAGATCTACCTGGAAGCCCATGCTCCTCTGGATGATCATGGCGATCCGTCGGTGGTGGACAAGCACACTGCTGTGATCAACGCGCTACTGAAACGCGAGGATCTGGTCAATACCATCCGCCTGGATTGGGATGTCGTGCGCGAAGTGGTTGCGGCCGAAGACGGCCTGCCGGTGGAAATTGCAGAACCCAACTCGGCGGTTGCGGCGAGTACGCCTAATACCGAGCTCTAAGCTACCGGTTGTTTGAAGAAGGCCCGCTGAGCGAATCGCCAGCGGGCTTTTCTTTTGCCCGTGAATTGGCGATGCATCGGCTATTGGAAGTAAGCCGGAAAGAGAAGGGGTACAAAGTGCGGGCAATAAAAAAGCCGACCCAGCGAACTGGATCGGCTCTATAGCCCGAAAGCTATTACTTGCGGCTGGCTTTTTCCAGCATACGCAGGGCGCGCTCGTTAGCCTCGTCAGCGGTCTGCTGGGCTTTCTGAGCGGCGGCCAGAGCTTCGTCAGCCTTGCGGTAGGCTTCGTCAGCACGGGCTTGAGCGCGAGCAGCTGCGTCTTCAGTCGCAGTCAGACGAGCTTCGGTTTCTTTGGATACGCTGCTGCAACCGGTGGCCAGAACTGCGGCCAGAGCCAGAGCAGAGAATTTCAGAACGTTGTTCATCGTGTTCCCCTTAAGGTGGACATTTCCATAAAGCAATTCCCCGAGCTTGGGAAATTAGCCGGCGTACATACTACCCATAACTTGTAGTAAGTAAACTGACCTTGTGCAAGGCAGGCACATTTTTTTCAGCTTGCCGGCTAGTTCACGAGCAACTAACGAGGTCGCTGATCAAAAAACAGTCAGGCTGATTGTTCTTTGATCAGTCGAAATTCCAAGTGTAGGCCTTGGTCAGCGCTGTGGGCAGCTTCCCTCCCATAATCTGACAAGCGTTACCTTGGGCTGGGTCGAGGGCGTGCTCATGCTCGAATTCTGCATTGGAAATGGAACTTTTTCAGAGGACCGTGAATTATCACCTTCTATACAAAGAGCGGTCGTAGTAGTGGCCGTGGGCCGCTGATAAGCTTGCACGGCTTCCGATATCCGTAGCGAAGCGCAGACTTCAAGGACGTCACTATGTCGAAGATTCTCAAGTGGGGAGTGCTCTCGGTTCTGGCCGTGGGGTTGATCATCAAGTTGTCACTCTGGTGGTCGGTCAGATCGATCATGGATGACGCAATCAGCAAGTTGTCGCCGGTGATGGATATCACCTATGGGGGCATTACTTCTTCCTTCGATGGCCGGGTTGGCCTCGAAAACCTTCAACTTCGCGTTCCGGCTATGGGCGACAGCCTGAACGTGCAGCAGGCCGAACTGAAGTTCAAGAGCTTGCGCGAACTCCTCAGCTTCAAGGAGCGCCTTGCCGAGGGCAAGTTCCCCGAACAGATGGCGCTCAGCCTGAAGGGCATTGCACTGGAAGTGCACGGGCCGTTCATGCAGCAGCTGTACAACACTCCGGCTGAGCGCAGTGTATTCACTGCAATGAGCGAGGTTGCGTGCGGCACAGTGCGCAACATTGGCACAGACGAACTGCTGGAGATGGGGTATCGCACCCTGGAAACCGATGCCGAGTTCTCCTATCTGTTCCAGCCGGGTGCGCAGAAACTCAACCTGAACCTGACTTCCGATACCCGGGACATGGGCGAAGTGCGTCTCAGCCTGTCGTTGTCTAACATGTCGGAGGAGCCGGGCGACCTGCGGGTCAATCCGCCGCAACTTTCCAGCCTGATCCTCGAGTTGAATGACAACCAGTACCAGCGCAAGGTCCAGGAATTCTGCGCAAGTAAGCTCGGTCAGTCACCTGATGCGTATCTGAAGACCGCGGTCCAGCAGTTCGACACCGTACTGCGGAGCCAGAAGGTCGCCCTGGGGCAATCGATGCTGGATGCTTACGGTCGTTACCTGAAGGACCCGCAGTCGCTTCGTGTCGAACTTACGCCGAGCGAGGGCATGGCGTGGGATGGCCTGCAGTTCTTTGAGGCCAAGGATGTAGTGGCGATGCTGCGTCCGGCAGTGTTGGTGAACCAGGAATTGGTGCGGCCGGTCGAATTCACTTGGGTCGACCCGACGGCAGCGCGTAATGAGCCTGTCGCAATGGAGAAGATCAACGCGGAGCGGGAAAACGATGGCGATGGACGTGCCGCGCAGCAGTATGAGTTCGTCAATGTTGCCGACCTGCCGGGATATGCCGGCAAGCGGTTGCAGTTCATCACCTTCGATGGCGCCTATTACCAGGGTGTATTACACAAGGTGGAGAACGGGAAGGCGTACCTCAGCGTACAGTTCGGTTCTGGCACGGCAGAGATGTTCCTTCGGCTGGAAAAGATCGATAAGGTACGCGTAAGGTTTTAGATCCTCAGAGGAGTAGTGATGAGCGAGGCATTGTCCATCCACCATGACCAGGCAGGTCATCAGTTCGAGACCACCGTGGACGGTCATCGTGCATACCTGGCCTATATGGACCTGGGTAAACAGACGTTGGACATTTATCGCACTTTCGTGCCGAACGTCCTGCGCGGTCGCGGGATTGCCGCGGCATTGACTGAATCCGCCCTGGAATATGCCGAGGACCACGGCTACACCGTGATCCCATCCTGCTCCTACGTCGAACGTTATATCGAGCGACGCCAGCGTCAGTCCCAGCGCAACGGCTGAGTCGAAGCGCAATGAAAAACGCCGGGCAATTGCCCGGCGTTTTCGTTTACAGCTACCAATCAGCGCTGGCGCTTGGGCAGCACATCCTTGAGCTTGGCGTGCATGCTGCGAAGGGCTTTCTCGGTGGTTTCCCAGTCGATGCAGGCGTCGGTAATGGAAACGCCGTACTTCAGCTGGTCGAGGTCTTTCGGGATCGACTGGCTGCCCCAGCCCAGGTGGCTTTCCACCATCAGGCCGACGATGGAGTTGTTGCCTTCCAGGATCTGGTTGGCAACGTTGTCCATGACCAGAGGCTGCAGGGCCGGGTCCTTGTTGGAGTTGGCGTGGCTGCAGTCGACCATGATGTTGGGGCGAATTCGGGCCTTGGTCAGTTCCTGTTCGCAGATGGCGACGCTGACCGAGTCGTAGTTCGGCTTGCCGTTGCCGCCGCGCAGAACTACGTGGCCATAGGCGTTGCCCTTGGTGGTGACGATGGAGACGCCACCTTCCTGGTTAATGCCGAGGAAACGGTGCGGGCTGGAAACCGATTGCAGAGCGTTGATCGCTACGGTCAGGCTTCCGTCGGTGCCATTCTTGAATCCGACCGCAGACGAAAGGCCGGAAGCCATTTCGCGGTGCGTCTGGGATTCAGTGGTACGGGCGCCGATAGCCGACCAGCTGATCAGGTCCTGCAGGTACTGCGGGGAGATCGGGTCCAGGGCCTCGGTGGCGGTGGGCAGGCCTTTTTCGGCCAGGTCTCGCAGCAGTTGGCGGCCGATATGCAGGCCGTCCTGGATCTTGAAGGAGTCGTCGAGGTAGGGGTCGTTGATCAGACCTTTCCAGCCGACGGTGGTGCGCGGCTTCTCGAAGTACACGCGCATTACCAGGAAGAGGGTATCGGACACTTCGGCGGCCAGGACCTTGAGGCGGTCGGCATACTCGTGAGCGGCCTTGATGTCGTGGATGGAGCAGGGGCCCACGACCACGAACAGGCGATGGTCCTTGCCATCGAGGATATTGCGGACCACCTGGCGGCCGTTGGCGACGGTATCCAGGGCTCCATCGGTCAGGGGAATTTCGCGCTTCAACTGCTCCGGCGTGATCAGGGTCTCGTTGGAGGCAACGTTAAGGTCGTCGATCTGTAAATCAGCCATCGTGCTTTTCATCGTTCAGGGTCGTCAGGTCACGGGTGCCGGCCGCCAGCGATCCCCGTTTGGCGGAGAGCACAGCAGTAAAAACGCGGCGGGGACGGGAACCTTAACGCTTTCCACGTAACCTCGACAATGGCGAATGCATGCGCCGAACGTGGAATTGGCACGAATTCAGACGGGGGCGAAGTCGGCTGCGTGCAGGGCGATCCATTCCTGCGCCACCGCTTCTGGTGCCAGGGCATGGCCAACCGTTTCCTCGCGCTGCCTGCGGTACTGTTCTATCAGGCAGATCTGCTCGACCATCCGTGCGCGGAACATGTTCTCTTCATCGGTGAACGCGATGCCGATCATGTAGTCATCGACCTGCTTGCGGCACCAGACAACGGTTCCGGAAAAGCGTGCCTGGTCGCCCAGCAACGGGATGCACAGTTCGATAGAGGTGCCGCGCCGGAACGCCCGTACGGAGTTGCATGCCACCCCACCCAGGCTGATATCGTGCAGCCGCTGCAGGGGCATGTGCCTGCCCTTGCGTGGAACCAGCTCCACGGGCATTTCCGTGGGGTGACGCAGGAATTGACGCATGACCGCGAACTCCAGAAGCCTCGAACCCGGCATCGCACCAGAAACTATAGTGCCCGAGGTGGAATTGACCGACTTCGATGCCGATCACTCTCTGCTCGATCTCCCCGGCATTTCACTGGTCATTTTCACCAGTGTCGGCTGCGCCAGTTGTCGCTGGGCTCGCGAGCATCTGCCGGGAACCGGGCTGCCGGTGGACCGATTGTGCTGGATCGATGCCGGCAATAATGGTGGGCTGGTCGAGCGCTATGAGGTATTCCACCTGCCTGCGTTGTTCGTGGTTCGAAATGGCAACTTCCATGGCGCGCTGCACTCCAGCCTGCGGCGCGACGATCTGACAAAAGCCCTGGAGCGGGTATTGGCCCGGCCGGCAGAGGAGCTTCCTTAAATGAGTACAAGCAAACCGCGTATCGGCATTATCGGTACCGGCGCCATCGGCGGCTTTTATGGTGTGATGCTGGCCCGTGCCGGCTTTGATGTGCACTTCCTGCTGCGCAGCGAATACGACGCCGTCGTCGCACGTGGTCTGCAACTGAACAGCGCGGTGCATGGCGCTCAGGCGCTGTTCCCTGCCCAGGCTTACCGTGATGCGGCTGAAATGCCCGCCTGCGACTGGTTGCTGGTAGGCGCCAAGACCACCAGCAATGCCGCGCTGTCGCCGATCATCGCCCAGGTTGCCGCGCCGGGCGCGAAGGTGGTGCTGCTGCAGAACGGCCTGGCGGTGGAGGACGAACTGCGTCGTCTGCTGCCAAGCTCGCTGCATTTGCTTGGCGGCCTCTGCTACATCTGCGTCCACCGCTCGGCACCAGGGGTGATCGAGCACCAGTCTCTGGGGGCGGTGAACCTCGGCTATCACTCTGGCCCGGCGGTCGACGAAGCGGAGCGCCAGGCGCTGACGGAGGAGGGCTCCGGCCTGTTCAAGGCTGCCGGAATCGACTCGGCGGCAGTCGCCAACCTGGACCAGGCGCGTTGGCAAAAGCTGGTCTGGAACGTGCCCTACAACGGTTTGTCGGTACTGCTGGATGCTGGCACCACGGCGCTCATGAGCAACACCGATACACGTGAACTGATCCAGGCGATCATGCAGGAAGTGGTGGATGCGGCTACTGCCATCGGGCATCGCATCCCGGACAACTTCGCCGCCAAGCTGCTGGCTTCAACCGATCGCATGCCCGACTACTTGCCCAGCATGTACCACGACTTCGTGCAGAAACGCCCGCTTGAACTCGGCGCCATATATGAAGCTCCTCTTGCTGCGGCTGCTGCAGTCGGGTTCGAGATGCCGCGTATCCGTGCGCTCTATCAGGCGCTACGCTTCATCGATGCACGCAATCAGGGTTGAGAGGACGGACCTTCATGGGCAAGGGGCTGGGTGACAAGCTGGTACTGGCGATCTCTTCGCGGGCACTGTTCGACCTGGACGAAAGCCACCGGGTCTACGAGGCAGAAGGCATAGAAGCCTACCGCCAGTACCAGATCGACCATGAAGACGAAGTGCTGGCTCCTGGCGATGCCTATCCGCTGGTGGAGAAACTGCTTGGCCTGAACGAACAGTTGGGCCAGCAGCGGGTCGAGGTCATCCTGGTGTCGCGCAACAGCGCCGACACCGGGCTGAGGGCCTTCAACTCCATCCAGCACTACGGTCTTGGCATCTCCCGCGCTGCCTTTGTCGGCGGGCGCAGTCCCGAGCCGTATCTGCGCGCCTTCGGTTGCCACCTGTTCCTGTCCACCCATGCCGAAGATGTGCGTCGCGCCCTGCAGACGGGCTACGCCGCCGCCACCATTCTCTCTGGCGGTCCGCGCCGCGCCGCGAGCAATGAGCTGCGCATCGCCTTCGATGGAGATGCGGTGCTGTTTTCCGACCATTCCGAGCGTATCTACCAGAGTGGCGGCCTCGAAGCCTTCCAGGCCCACGAGCGCGATTCGGCGCGCGAACCTCTGGATGGAGGGCCCTTCAAGCCTTTCCTTTCGGCGCTGAACCGGTTGCAGCAGGAGTTCCCGCCGGAAGCCTGTCCGATTCGCACGGCGTTGGTAACCGCGCGCTCCGCGCCGGCGCATGAGCGGGTCATCCGCACCCTGCGCGACTGGGACATTCGTCTGGATGAATCCTTCTTCCTCGGCGGGTTGGAAAAGGCCGCCATCCTCGAAACCTTTGGCGCAGATGTGTTCTTCGACGACCAGGCCGGACACTGCGAAAAGGCCCGCGATGTAGTGGCTACCGGGCATGTTCCCCACGGTGTGAGCAACGAACCGCAGTTCTGATCGGATTCCTTACGAGAGTTGCCAGCAGGCTCCGCAATCGGCCTGGAAAGCCATTTGTGGCTAGCACGCTTCAGCGCGGTCCAATGGTCTTTGTGCCGCGCCGGCCGGTCGCTCGACGACTTTTCCTACAGAACCTAAGCTCTGGTGAGGCCAGCCAAGCATGGCAGTAGGAGGCCTCATGATTCGCTCCATTCTCTATGCCACGGACCTCGGTCTCTATGCCCCATATGTTCTGCAGCACGCCTTGTCTCTCGCTCGCGCCTACAACGCCCAATTGTATGTAGTTCATGCGGTGGAGCCCCTTGGGCTGTTCGCCGAATCGGTTCTGCAGACCTACCTTGACGACGCCACCCTCAAGGAGCTGCGGGCCAAGGGGCTGGGCACCGTGATGTCGAGTATCGAGCAGCGGGTGCTGGAGGGGTTTCGCGATGAAATGGGCGAGGCGGTCCAGGACCTGGACATGATCCGCGCGGTGCGGGTGGTTCAGGGGGATCCGCCGCTGGTCATACTCGAAGAAGTGCAGAAGCTCTCGGTGGACCTGCTCGTAGTAGGTAGCCACAGCCACGGGACTTCGCTGGATACACCGCTGGGCCGTACCGCTGCCAGATTGGTGCAACTTTCAGAGGTGCCGGTGTATCTGGTGCCAATGCTCCAGCATCGCGGGCGCAACGACTTCTGATCACCGCTGGTCGCGGGTTGTGCAAAGCGCAAAAAAACGTCTAGTTTTATTCAGCAAACCATTAATATGGTTATAAACGCCGCCGACATCCTGCGGCGTAATCGCTTTGAGGATTGCCTATGAAGCTCCAGCAATTGCGCTACATCTGGGAAGTAGCGCACCACGACCTTAACGTGTCCGCTACTGCCCAAAGCCTCTACACCTCGCAGCCGGGCATCAGCAAGCAGATCCGTCTGCTGGAAGACGAGCTGGGCGTCGAGGTTTTCGCGCGAAGCGGCAAGCACCTCACTCGAGTCACTCCGGCCGGTGAGCGCATCATCACCACCGCCGGCGAAATCCTGCGCAAGGTCGAGAGCATCAAGCAGATTGCCCAGGAGTTCTCCAACGAGAAGAAAGGCACCTTGTCCATTGCCACCACCCATACCCAGGCGCGCTATGCACTGCCGCCGGTGATCGGTGGATTCATCAAGCAGTACCCCGACGTTGCCCTGCACATGCACCAGGGGACGCCCATGCAGATCGCAGAGATGGCTGCCGATGGCACTGTCGATTTCGCCATCGCCACCGAAGCCCTGGAGTTCTTCGGTGACCTGGTGATGATGCCGTGCTACCGCTGGAACCGCTGCGTCATCGTTCCCCAAGGCCACCCGTTGGCCAAGCTGCCCAAGCTGACCCTCGAAGCACTTGCTGAACATCCCATCGTGACCTACGTGTTCGGCTTTACCGGCCGCTCCAAGCTGGATGAAGCGTTCAGCCATCGTGGCCTGACCCCCAAGGTCGTGTTCACCGCTGCCGACGCTGACGTGATCAAGACTTATGTACGCCTGGGGCTGGGCGTGGGCATCGTCGCGAAAATGGCGGTGGATCCCAAACTCGATAGCGACCTGGTGGTGCTGGACGCCAGTGAACTGTTCGAAGCGAGCGTGACCAAGATCGGATTCCGTCGCGGCACCTTCCTGCGCGGCTTCATGTGTGACTTCATCGAGAAGTTCGCCCCGCACCTGACCCGCGATGTCCAGGCCAGGGCCGTGCAGTGTCATAACAAGGCGGAGCTGGACGAGCTGTTCCACGACGTGGAGCTGCCGACCTACTAAGGGTCAGGGCAAGGAAAAAGCCCGGCTATTGCCGGGCTTTTTTCTGGGCGGTACACAGGAGTTACGACGCTGGATGCTGTTGGGTTTCTCTTTGCTCTACCGCAACCCACCTGCACGCCAAGAGGGCTGTAGGTTGGGCTGAGCTCCGCGAAGCCAAACACCCTGCTGGGCTACGAGGGTGGGTTGGAGGAGGGCTGCAACACATCGCGCAGAAAGGCGAGGAATACGGTGTAGACCTGCTCCCGGCCATCGTCGTGGCGCACCACGAAGAACGGTGCAGTGTCCACGCCGTAATGCTGCGCTGCCATCCAGCCGGCACTACCCGGGTTGCGCTCGTCGGCCACCAGGATGCGGTCTATCCGCTCCAGATGGCCCCCGCGTTCCAGGTGCTCCATCACATCCCGGCATTTGCGGCAGTCCTGGCCATCGGCGAGGACTTTCTTCACCAGGGTGATGCGCATGGCTCAGGCCTTGCTGATCAGATTGCCGGCATGCAGGCCGCATTCCTTCTGGGTGGCTTCCTCCCACCACCAGCGCCCTTCGCGCTCGTGCTGGTTCGGCAGTACCGGGCGGGTGCAGGGCTCGCAGCCGATGCTGATGAAACCGCGCTCGTGCAGTGGGTTGTAGGGAATCTCCAGCATTCGGATGTAGGCCCAGACTTCTTCGCTGCTCATCTGCGCCAGCGGGTTGAACTTGTACAGCGGCTTTTCCGGGGTTGAGAAGGCGCCGTCCACTTCCAGTACGGCCACCTGGGAACGGGTGCCCGGGCTCTGATCGCGACGCTGGCCGGTGGCCCAGGCTGTCACGGTGGAGAGCTTGCGGCGCAGCGGTTCGATCTTGCGGATGCCGCAGCATTCGCCATGACCGTCCTTGAAGAAGCTGAACAAGCCCTTTTCCTTGACGAAGGGTTCCAGCAGGCGCGGGTCCGGCGATAGCACCTCGATGGCGATGCCATAGTGTTCGCGCACCTGCTCGATGAAGCGGTAGGTTTCCGGATGCAGACGGCCGGTATCCAGGCTGAATACCTTGACGTTCTTGTTCAGCTTCCAGGCCATGTCCACGAGGACCACGTCCTCGGCGCCGCTGAAGGAAATCCACAGGTCGTCGCCGAAATGCTCGAAGGCGAGCTTGAGGATGTCCTGGGGGGACTTGCTGGCGTAAGCCGTCGCCAGTGCGGCGACGTCGAAGGGGTGGCTCATCAGGCAGGCTTCCTTTTGGGGGTGGCGCTGGGCGCGCTCTATGGCGGGCATCTTAACAAAGGGGAGTTATGCTCCTAAATAACCATCAGGAAGTACCACTGCTGCTTTTGGATATAAGGGCTGCGTTGCACGGTATCTGTCGAGTCGCTAGAGTGCCGCCTCCAATCAAAAAGCCATGCGGGGAAATTGCTCGTGGAAATCGCCTGTCTCGACCTTGAAGGTGTACTGGTTCCGGAAATCTGGATCGCTTTCGCGGAAAAAACCGGAATCGAAGCGCTGAAGGCGACTACCCGGGACATTCCGGACTACGACGTGCTGATGAAGCAGCGCCTGCGCATCCTCGACGAGCACGGCCTGAAGCTCGCCGACATCCAGGAAGTGATCGCTACCCTGAAGCCGCTGGAAGGCGCCGTCGAGTTCGTCGACTGGCTGCGCGAGCGCTTCCAGGTCGTCATCCTCTCCGACACCTTCTACGAGTTCTCCCAGCCGCTGATGCGTCAACTGGGCTTCCCGACCCTGCTCTGCCATCGCCTGATCACCGACGAGACCGATCGTGTGGTGGATTACCAGCTGCGCCAGAAGGACCCCAAGCGCCAGTCCGTGCTGGCCTTCAAGAGCCTCTATTACCGTGTGATCGCGGCTGGCGACTCCTACAACGACACCACCATGCTCAGCGAAGCTCATGCCGGTATCCTGTTCCATGCGCCGGAAAATGTAATCCGCGAGTTCCCGCAGTTCCCGGCGGTGCACACCTACGAAGACCTCAAGCGCGAGTTCATCAAGGCCTCCAACCGTCAGTTGAGCCTCTGAATCCTGCCTATGAAAAAGCCCGCGAAAGCGGGCTTTTTCATTCCCTCGCCCTCTGGAATAGGGTTGGGGGGAGGGGCCGTCTGCTGGCACGGTGCCAATTCGGTTCGCGAATGAATTCTTCCCCCACAGGTTTTAATCTCCCAACCTCTCCAGCGTCTGCATCAACACCTTCACCTTGGTGATTGACTCACGGTATTCCTCCTGCCAGTCGGAGTCGGCAACGATGCCTCCGCCACCCCAGCAACTGGCCCGACCGTCTTTCACCAGCACGGTGCGGATGGCGATGGAACTGTCCAGTTCGCCGCGAACGTCCAAGTAAAGCAGGGACCCGCAATAGATCGAGCGGCGAGTGGGCTCCAGCTCGTCGATGATCTGCATGGCGCGAATCTTCGGGGCGCCGGTGATCGAGCCGCCGGGAAAACTGCCAGTGATCAGGTCCAGTGCATCCTTGTCTGCCGCCAGGCGGCCGGTGATGGCGCTGACCAGGTGATGGACGTTGGGGTAGCTCTCCAGGGCGAACAGCTCAGGCACTCGTACCGAACCTATGGCACAGCTGCGTCCGAGGTCATTACGCAGCAGGTCGACGATCATCAGGTTCTCCGCGCGGTCCTTGCGGCTGGCCAGTAGCTCCTCGGCCTGGATGCGGTCTTCCTCCGGTGTCTGGCCGCGCGGTCGGGTGCCCTTGATCGGGCGGGTTTCCACCATGCCCTGGCTGACCTTGATGAAACGCTCCGGCGACAGGCTGAGGATGGCGCCGCCATCGTTCAGCGCCTGGTAGCCGGCGAACGGCGTCGGGCAGGCCGCGCGCAATGCCTGGTAGGCGGACCAGGGATCGCCCTCACAGGGTGCCTGGAAGCGCTGGGTGAAATTCACCTGGTAACAGTCGCCGGCCTGGATATAGGCCTGCACCCGTTCGATGGCGTCGCGGTACTGGCCCTGGTCGAGGTTGGCCTGGAAGGGCGCGTGCAGGCGGAATGGGGCGGATGCCGATTCGGCAGGCTCGCTGAACAGGGCGATCAGGCGTGCGCGCTCGGCTTGCGCAAGGCTGGGGTGGAACACCAGTTGGCTGGTGCGCAGTTGATGATCGCTGACCAGCGCCCAGGCATAGAGGCCCAACTGGGCGTCGGGCAATTGCAGGTCATCGATGGCCGCTTCCGGCAGTTGCTCCACCCTGCGGCCGAAGTCATAGGCCAGGTAGCCGATCAGGCCGCCGACGAACGGCAGTTCGATTCCCGCAGGCAGGCTCGCCTCGCCGAGGCTGGCCAGAGCCTTCCGCAGGCGATGGGCGAAGTCGTTGGCCGATTCGCCCGGCGCTGCTGCAAATGCTGCCAATGGCCAGGCGCTGAATAGGTCATAGCGTCCACGCTCGGCGACCGGTCGGCCGGCGTCCAGCAACACGGCGCCGGGCGCCTGGCGGACTCGGGCGAAGCGTTCGCAGGGAGATTCCTGATAGGGAAGAGCGTGTAAATGACAGTCAGGCATGGGGGCGGCGCGGGCTGAATGCAGGAGCGGATTCTAGTCTGCCTGCAGTGTCGATCCTAGAGCCTTTTCTGACGTTTACGTAGGAAAAACATTCTGATACTTATGTACCAATCCCACGGAGATGTACCTCCGAACCACAACGATAACGACACAGGGATTCAGGCAGTGGACGCAGTTCTCAACCCCGCAGCCGGTAGCCGCCAGCGCTCCAAACTCGTGACACCTCAGGCATCTGCCGATTATCTGCCAAGACCCCAGGTTCAGGCGGCACTGGCCGCCCATCCTCATGCTCGCCTCCTGCTGTTCTCGGCACCTGCCGGGTTCGGCAAGACCACCGCCCTTGCGGCCCTGGCCGAGCAACGCCGCACCGCCGGTAGCGCAGTGGCCTGGTTCTCCCTGGAGGCCGAGGACGACGATCCCGCGCGATTCTTCCAGCAACTGATCAAGACCCTCGGCGAAGCCGTGCCCGGCGTTGGCGACTACGCCCGCGGCTACCTGCATAACACCATGCAGGTCCCGGTCAACGCCGTGCTCGAAAGCCTGCTGGTGGACCTCGCCCGCCACAATGGTCCGCTCCTGCTGGTGCTGGATGACCTGCACCTGTTGAAAGACCCCGAACTCTTTTCCGCACTTGGCCGCCTGGTGCGCCTGGCCCCTGCCAGCTTCTCCCTGGCCGTCGGCAGCCGCTCCCTGCCGCCGCTGAGTCTGGCCACCTTGCGGGCCAAGGGCTGGCTGCTGGAGATCGGTCTCGACGAGTTGCGCCTGTCCGTCGAGGAAACCCGCGACTACCTGGCCCGTACCGGCCTGCAACTGGATGATGCAGTACTGGCCGCGCTGCACAGCCATACCGAAGGGTGGGCGATTGGTGTCCAGCTGGCGAGCCTGTGGCTCCGCCACCAACCGCAAGCCACTGAGCAGATGGAGTGCCTGGGCAGTGACCAGGCCACGGTAGGTCAATACCTGCTGGCCAGCGTTTTCGAGCAGCTGTCTGCCGATCTGCAGGACGCCTTGCTGGCCCTCGGTGTCGCCAGCCAGCTCAGTGGTGACCTGGCCAACGCACTGACCGGGCGCCAGGATGGCCAGGCGTTGCTGGAACGGCTGGAAACCATGCAGCTGTTCCTGCTGCCGCTGGATCGTGAGCGGCAGTGGTACCGCTTCCACCACCTGTTCGCCGACTTCCTGCGCAGCCGTCTCAAGACCCGTGATCCGGAGCGCCTGAAGCAACTGCACTTCAACGCCAGTCTCTGGTTCACCAACCATCACATGCAGAACCTCGCCATCGAGCACGCGAGCCTAGCCGAAGACCCGGACATGCTCGCGGCGCTGGTGGATGGCTGCGGCCTGGAACTGATCAACCGCGGCCAGTTGAACAAGATCTACCGCTGGCGGCAGAAGGTGCCGGACGATATTGCCGCGCGTTACCCGACCCTGGTACTGGCGGATGTCTGGAACCGTGCGACCGAGATGGCACTGCCGGAAGCCATCCAGATGCTCGACGAGTTGCTGGCCCGCTGGGGCGGAACCCGCGCCGAGGCGCAGATCAGCGACAAGTACCTGGCGACCCTGGCGGTAAAGGCTGCCCTCGCCCTGCAGAAGGACGACCTCGAACTCTGCGTCACCATCGCCCGCCGGGTTGAGGCGCAACTCGGGCGCAACCAGGCCTTCCTCGAAGTGGCCATCCTGGTGATTGGCGCCATGGCCCTGGCGGTCCTCGCCCAGCCGGACCAGGCCCGCCGCCTGCTGTCCCTGGCCCAGCAGCGCAACCACTTCCTCGAAGGCCGCTACCTGGACATGCAGCTGGCCAACGTCGAGATCCTCCTGGCCCTGGAACAGGGCCAGGTGCGGCAGGCGCAGATGCTCTTCGATCAGATGCATGCGCAAGTCATGCCGCACCTGGGGCAAAAGTCCCGTGCGATGGCGCTGCCGGTCATAGTCGAATCCCTGATCGCCTACCAGCAGGGGCGCCTCGACGGCCTCGAGGAACGCCTCGGCAGCGCGCTGACCCATATCGACGTCATCCGGCCGATCGACATCTATGCCCAGGGCATGCTCTTCCTTGCGCGCATCCAGCGCATGCAGGACAAGCCCAAGGAAGCCCAGGCGACCCTGGTGCTGATGCAGAACCTGGCCGCACGCAACCAGTCCTGGCGCTTCTATGCGCGAGCGGTGGCCGAGGAAATCTCGCTGACGCTCCAGGAGCCTGGCACCGATCGCATCAAGCGGGCCGAACAGCGCTTCAAGGGCGTGGATTGGAACAAGCTGGCCAGCGGCGGTACCCAGCACGGCGCCAATTCGGCGCTCTGGGTACAGGGGCTGATCCGCGTGCGCCTGCAGCAAGCCCGTGGGCACTTCAGCGAAGCCCTGCACGAGATCACCCAATTGCGCGGCAAGCTCCAGCCCAACTGGCATGGCCTGCAACGGCTGCGCCTGGACCTGCTGGCCGCCCTCAGTTACCAGCGCCTGGGTTATCAGGAGCGCGCCCAGAGCCTATTGGTGCAGTGCCTGCTCTGTGCCGAGCGGGAGGGCGTGCGCAGCCTGTTCATAGAGGAGGGCGAGGCCATCCGCCAACTGCTCCAGCAACTGGAAGCGGCCGAACGCCACCCCGCGCTGCAAGGTTTCATCCGCGACCTGCTGGCGTCCTGGCCCGGCAACGACGCACGCAAATCCCTGGATGTGCTGGAAGAAGGACTCACCGACCGTGAGCGCGAGGTGGTCTGTCTGGCCGCCAAGGGCATGTCCAACGAGGAGATCGGACAGCAGCTGGCCTTGGCGCTGGGGACTGTCAAATGGCACCTGCACAACATCTACGAAAAGCTCAAGGTGCGTAACCGGACCCAAGCGATCCGGCGTGCCCGCGAGCTGGGGCTGCTCGAATCATGACCGACCTCTGCCTGTCACGCCCGCACCAGATTCCCCTCCTGCGCACCAAGCTGTTCCCGGCCGATGCCGGTGGCCGCCCGGTACTGCCGCGCCGAGCGTTGATCCAGCGCCTGCAGGGCGCCCGCAGCCGCCGCGTACTGGTGCTCAGTGCGCCGGCCGGATTCGGCAAGAGCACCGTGCTCAGCCTGTTCCGCCAGCAGCTCCAGATCGATGGCGCACATGTCGCCTGGCTGTCCTGCGATGAGGCCGACAGCGAGCCGCAACGCCTGCTGCAGTACCTGGTCGCCGCGGTGGATGCCGCATTGCCCGGCTTTGGTGGCAATACCGTTGGCCTTCTGCAGGGTGATGTGAACTGGCCCATCGAGGCGGTGATCGACGCGTTCGTCGGCGATCTGAAACGCATCGAGGGCGACCTCTACCTGATGCTCGATGACTTCCACCGCATCCGCCACGTAGCCCTCGACCAGGGGGCGCGCTACCTGATCGAGAACCTGCCGGCCAATGTCCACCTGGTCAGCAGCACCCGCTTCACACCACGGCTGTTGTTCAGCGAGGCGGAATCGCTGTTGCTGAAAGCCGAAGACCTGCGCCTGACCCTCGAAGAAACCGAGGCCTACTTCCGCGAGGTGCGCCAGTTGACGCTGGCCAGCGATGAAGTGCGCCTGCTGCACACCCGCACCGAGGGCTGGATCACCGCGCTGCACCTGGCGAGCCTGGCGCTGGCCCGGCATCCCGATCGTGCTGCCTTCCTCGCCAGCCTCAGCGGCACCGAGCGCAACATCGCCGACTACCTGACCGAGGACGTGCTCGAAAGCCTGCCGCAACCCTTGCAGCAGTTCCTCGAACAGACCTCGGTGCTCGACGACTTCTGCGCCGACCTGTGCAATGCCCTGACCGGCCGCCGCGATGGGCTCGACATGCTGATGCGGCTGCAGCGCGAGCAGCTCTTCATCATTCCCCTGGACGAGCAGGGCGAGTGGTTCCGCTATCACCATCTGTTTGCCGAGTTCCTCCAGGGTCGCCTGGCGCGCCAGACGGATCCGGCAACCCTGCTGCATGCGGCGGCGCGCTGGTGCGAAGGCCACGACATGCCGGACCGCGCCATCAAGTACGCCCTGCGTGGCCGCGATTTCGCCTTCGCCGCCGCGATGCTGGAGCGCCAGGGCGCACGGCTGATCGCCGGCAACCGGGTCTACGGCATTCTTTCGATGCTCAAGGGCGTGCCCGCCGAGGTCATTCGCGAGCACCCGGTGTTCCAGATCTTCTATGCCTGGCAGTTGGCGTTCGAGCAGCGATTCGCGGAGTCCGAAGCGCTGATCGAGGAAGTCAGCACGCGACTGCTGCAAGGGCGCGGCAAAGTGATCCATTTCGGCCTTGGCGAACTGCTGGCGGCCTCCCAGGTGCTCAAGGCCCTGGTCATGCTCTATCAGGACAAGCTGGAAGCCTGCCTCAAGGTCGCCCGCCAGTGGCTCGCCATGGTGCCGGACAACCAGCCGGTGTTCCGTGCCAGCCTGGCCTGCGTCCAGGCGGCGGCCTATGCGCTGATGGGCGAATTCGGCGAAGCCGCGAAGGCCATCGCGATAGCCCGTGACAACCTGAAACTGGTGGACAGCGAATACCTGCATGTCATGACCAGCCTGATCGAGGCGCTGATCTGCAAGGAAAGCGGCGAACTGGAACGCGGCCGGGCCATCGCCGAAACCGCCCGAGCCCGTGTGGAACGGGTGTTCGGGCGACGCAGCCGGGTAGGTGGGCCGCTGGCCCTGGCCTACGCTGACCTCCTTTACGAACAGGACCGCCAGGCCGCAATCCTTGCCGAACTGCCCCTGGCGACTACCTGGCGAGATGTAGCGACTCCGGTGGAATTGATAAGCCGTGGTCAGTTGGTGATGGCGCGGGCGCGATTCTTTGCCGGTGAACCGGAGCAGGCGCTGGCCCAGCTCGACGAATGGTTGGCTGGCCTGCAGGGTGCGGGCTACGAGCGGGTCTTCGCCCATGGAATGGCCTGCAAGGTGCAGTTCCTGCTCTGGCTGCGGCGGCCCAACGAAGCCGAGCGCATCTGCCTGCAACTGCAGCAACACCTGGCCGTGCTGCCGCTGGCGCGTTACTCCGATGCGCACACGGTGCTGGCCCTGACCGAGGCACGCCTGGCACTCACCGAGCGCCGCCCCGAGCGTGCCCAATCGAGCCTGGAGAATTGCCTCGCGCGGCAACAGGACGAACACCAGCGCGACCGTCGCCTGCGGCTGTCGCTGTTACTTTCTGTGGCGTACTGGCGCAAAGGTAACAGCGAGAAGGCCTTCGTCCTGTTCCAGAACACCTTGGAAGAGGCCTGGAATCGTGGCTACCGCCGGTTGTTCCAGGATGATGCGCTCTGGCTGTTGCCGCTCTGGGATGCCTGGCGCGCCGCCGAACCCAAGCGTGCCGGCGCCTGGCAAGGTGTGGCCGAAAGCCTGCGCGAGCAATGCCGCCGGCTCTCCGTGGATCCGGAAACTTTCGATGAAAATCAAGATGTTAGCCATCGAGAGCGCGAAATCCTGCGGTATGTCGCGGCAGGTCTTTCCAACCGCGACATTGCCCAGGCGGTGCACCTGTCAGAGGCCACCATCAAATGGCATCTGCACAACCTGTTCGCCAAGCTCGGGGTGCGCAGCCGTACCCAGGCCGTGTTGAAGGGCAAGAGTCTGGGCCTCCTGAGCGAGGCCTGAGGTGGGGAACCCCACAGCCCCTCCATCCCTTGGATGGGCTGGCAGCGGGGGAGGGGCTAAGTAGTTTTGTTCCCAGGTCGAGAAGCATGGTGCTTCACGAATCCTCGCCGGATGCGATTAAGGAAGCAGCGTCCGGCCAGGAGATCGGCGTCAGCCGGTCCAACTGCCGATGACAGGAGTCGACGGCAGGCCCCGGGGGCAACCCACCTGTGAACTTTGGAGATAAAAAGAATGAAAAGCTTCAAACAACTGGCTCTGGCCGCTGCTGTGCTCGCTGCTCCGTTCATGGCCCAGGCCGACCTCAAGGCCATGGACGATTCCGCTCTGTCCGGTGTGACTGGTCAGGACGGCATCAGCATCTCCGGTAGCTTCAACGGCTCCATCGGCAGCATCGTCTACACCGACTCCGAAACCTCCGGCAGCACCACCACCGCCGGTACCCTGCGCCTGGAAACCGTGTCCTTCACCGGCTTCGACATCCTCGACAGCGACCCGCTGAAGATCGACGTGATCGACGGTGGCGCCGGTGGCAGCGACAAGCTGCAGATCAGCCTGCCGTCCATCACCGGCCAGCTCTCGGTCGGCGCCATCCGCGTCGGCGACTCCAGCGCCGCCAGCATCGGTTCCCTGGCCATCAACAACATGAACATGTCCGGCTCCACCCTCAAGGTCTGGGGTCACTGACAGCTCGTTGATCCTGTAATCCGGAAAGCCTCGCCGACCTGGTCGGCGGGGCCTTTCCCCAAGAAAAGAGTCGAGTAGTCGGAACGGCAATGATCGAAATCCTGATTGGCAGTTTGCTCGGTCTGTTCGGCTTCACCCAGACGGTGGACACCAAGCCGCAACCGCAAGGTGCGGTAAACATCAGCCAGCCGCTCTCGCCCAATGGTCCGTACCGTGAAACGGCCGTGGTCGAGCCGATGAGCCAGCTGCAATTTCGCAACGTCATCCGTCAGGCCTACGACTACAGCTGCGGCTCCGCGGCACTGACCAGCCTGCTGGACTACTACCTGGGCCGGAACCTGGAAGAACGCCAGGTGATGGAAGGCCTGCTGCGCTACGGCGAAGCCGACAAGATCGTCGAGCGCCGTGGCTTTTCGCTGCTGGACATGAAGCGCTTCGTCGGCGCGCTGGGCTACAAGAGTGGCGGATTCCGTGCCGAATTCGGCGACCTCGACGCCCTGGAGCATCCGGCCATCGTTCCGATCCACTACGGCGGCTTCAAGCATTTCGTGGTGGTGCGCGACGTCTACAACGACCACGTATTCGTCGCGGACCCCGCACTCGGCAACATCAGTTTCACCCGTGCCCGTTTCGAGGAAATCTGGGACCAGAACGTCCTCTTCGTGATCTTCCCCTCGGGCAACGAACCGCAGAACGCCATGGCCCTCACCGAGCGCGACCTGCGCCTGGTGGACGATCGCATCGTCAGCCTATTGGCGTTCAAGGAGTTTCCGCAGATCACCAAGTTCACCCAGAACGAAATCGACGAACTGGGTTCGGGGGGCGATATCCGCTACATCCGCCGCAAGTGACACCCGCTCATAACAAGAAAGACCTGGGGATAGCACCATGGGACCAAGGGAATACGCATGGCTGGCCATGCTGGTGCTCTGTACCAGTCTGCCGCTGCAGGCCGAGGAGAGCTCGGTGGACGAGGCGCGTGACGCGCTGAGCAAGAAGGACGACGATGCCGACAGCGCCAAGGCGCTGGAAGAAGTGTTCCAGGCCTCCGAGAAAAGCTACACGCTGTTGAAGAAAGGCGAGCGCACGCTCACCTACGGTTTCGACTACTCGCTGGTGCGCGATACCCAGATCGAAACCTTCCGCACCGGCAGCAACGTCTACAGCGTGCTAAGCCAGAGCGAGGCCCAACACACCTTCACCAACTCCTTCACCTTCGACTACGGGGTGTGGGACAACCTGACCTTCAGCGTGCGCCTGCCCTTCGTCGCCAAGTACGACACTGAGCGCGACCTGAACGTCTACAGCCTCGGTGACATCTCTGCCTCCCTGCGCTGGCAGCCCTGGGCCTCGACCCGTGGCCGGCCGGTCACCACGCTCTTCGCCACCCTGGGCCTGCCCACCGGGGAAAGCCCTTACGACATCAACTCCGAAAACGACCTGTCCACCGGCAACGGCTACTACAGCCTGGGCGTAGGCGCCAACATGTCCTACGTGATCGACCCGGTCGTGCTGTTCGGCTCGGTGGGGTACACCTACAACATGCCGGTGCATGACATTCACCAGATGCGCGGCGGGCGCATCCTGGAAGACGTGGAACCGGGTGACACCCTCAACTTCAGTATGGGCTTCGCCTATGCGCTGTCCTACGACGTGTCCCTGGCCACCTCGTACCAGATGGCCTACACGACCAAGCCGACATACAAGTTCCAGACCGCCAACCTGGAGGGAACCGAACAGACCAGTTCGATCATGAACTTCTCCCTTGGCCTGCGAACGTCGCCGGACTACATCATCAACGTCAACGCCGGCTTCGGCATGACCGAGGACTCGCCGGACGTACTCCTGGGGCTTTCCGTACCCCTCGACATCAAAGGCCTCAAGGCCCAGTAACCGGCGAGAGATCACCTCATGAGCACGCACCTTTCGCCGCTTGCGCGGGCGATCGTCGGGGTAGGCCTTTGCTGGGCGGGCCTGGCCCAGGCCCAACTGGCCAACGACCTGACCATCGGCAACCCCAAGGCGATGGCCATGGCCAACGCCATCACCGCCGATTCCCCCGGGATCGACGCGGTGCACTACAACCCGGCCGCACTGACCAAGCTCAAGGGCCGCCAGACCACGGTGAAGTTCCTCACCGGGGTGATGGACATTCGCGCCAAGTTCGAGGCCCCCGAGGACTACGGCTTCCTCGGCTACGACGACGACCCGGTGGCGAACTCCAGTAGCCGCACCCTGACGCCAGCCATGTACCTGCCGGGCATGGGCGGCATGACCGAAGTGCCGGTGCTGTTCGCACCGCTGGCGGGTCTGTCTATCAACCCGCCGGGCTCCAAGTTCACCTTCGCCACCAACGTCTACGCACCCATGGCCCTGGGCTACTCGCGGGACTCGGACAGCGATCCGGCGCGCTACCAGGGGCGTGAGGTCGCCTTGCAGCGCATTACCTACTTCTCGCCCTCGGTGGGCTACCAGGTGAATGACGAGCTGGCGGTGGGCCTGTCCATTGGTTTCTCCCACCAGGCCATGGCGCTCAACCAGGACTTTCGCAACCCGGGCTTCCTGACCGGACTGACCCGGCTGTTCAACGAGTTCCTCTGCCTGCCCGGGCTGGGCGAAGTCGTCTCGGGAATCATCAACGTCTGCGGCGGCAAGATCGGTCCCTTCGACACGCTGGCCAACATGGACCTGGACCTGCAGCAGTCGCTGTCGCCGACCTGGAACATCGGCTTCCTCTGGGAGCCCACCGACTGGTTCGCCTGGGGCGCCACGTACCAGAGCGAGGCGCGCATGCATCTGCAGGGCAAGTACCGGGTCGACTACAGCAAGGACTGGCAGGGCTTCTGGTCCGGCATGCAGTCCTCGCTGTTCGGCCAGGTGCTGAGCCCGCTGTTCCCCTACGGCAACGTCGACGAAGAGATGGGCAACGCGTCATTGGACATGACCTACCCGGACAACTTCTCCACGGGCATCAAGATCGTTCCATTCGACCGCTGGCAGTTCAACTTCGACCTTAAGTGGAGCGGCTACAGCGACTGGAACGAGTTCGAGATCGAGTTCGACCGCGAGCTGGACCTGCTGCGCATCGCCAAGAACTTCGGCGGCGGCAATGCCACCAGCCACAGCATCATCCTCGACCGTGGCTACCGCGATACCTGGAGCTGGGCGCTCGGCGTGCAGTACCAGTGGACCGATCGCCTGGCCGTGCGCGCCGGCTACGAGTGGCGTCCCTCGGCCATTCCGGACGACAAGGCCGACGTGCTCGCACCCATCGGTGATGCCCACCTCTATGGCCTGGGCCTGGGTTATCG
The DNA here is from genome assembly GCF_029873115.1 of Pseudomonas sp. BN606. NCBI lineage: Bacteria > Pseudomonadati > Pseudomonadota > Gammaproteobacteria > Pseudomonadales > Pseudomonadaceae > Pseudomonas > Pseudomonas sp. BN606. Next base: position 113,009 of record NZ_SSOF01000078.1, read on the forward strand.
CTGGGACAAGGACACCAACATCGACATCGGCTTCAACTACTTCACCACCAGGCAGAGCACCAAGGCCGACACCAGCTGCAGCCTCAACTGCACCGGTATCGACAACCTGGTCTACAACCCTTACGCCGGACAAAACGTCTCGACTTCAGTGAAGGCGTACATCCTGGCCCTGACCTACCAGACGACCTTCTGATGAAAGTGCCCATCCTGCTTATCGCCATGACTCTCGCCGGCACCGCTCACGCCAGCAGTGGCCGCTACCTGACCTGGATCGACGATCAGGGCCGCGTCCACAACACCTTCGTCGACAGCCGCTACAGCGAGCAGCAGCGCCAGGCGGCCAGGCGAGTCGTGCAGAGCGACCAGGCACGCCTGAAGGATGGCGACGACGCACTGTGGCCCGGCAGCGCCAAGGCAGGCGAGAGCAAGCGGCGCTATTTCACCTGGGTGGATGCCAGCGGCAATCTGCAGAACAGTTTCTACGCGGCGGGGCAGGTGGATTCGGGCCATCGCGATTTCGTGCTGCCCAACGGCCAGCGCTCCGAGGAGTACGTCGACTCGGCGGTCCTCGAAGGCCGCGGCTACTCCCGGCCGGAACAGGGCCCAGCGTACTTCACCTGGGTCGATGAGCAGGGCCGCACACACAACTCGCCGGTGCCTGCCCGGGGCAAGGAGTCGGAAGCGGATGACGCGCCTCCCGGCCCCATTGCCTATACCGAAGCCCGCGAGATGGAATTCAAGCGCAAGGCCGCTTTGTTGCCATCCCTCGATGGCCAGCCCACGGCCGCCATGAAGGCCTTGCTGGAGGGCAGCGAAGAGCAGGGTGAGGCGCTTTACCAGAGCCTGGTGGAGCGCTGCTGCGGTCAGTTGGCGGACGCCGCCTTCACCGAGGTTTCAGTAGAAGAGCCGCGCTACGAGGAGCTGAACAACCTCTCGCCCAGCTTCGACTTTCCCATGGGGCGCAGCTACTACAGCGCCCTCAAGCTGCCGCGCTCCCAGCATAGCTACGGGCTGCGAATCCGCAGCTTCGCCAATCGCCAGGTGGTCTATCCCTCGCTGCTGTTCCTCGACGAAGCCAAACGGCCGACGCGGCTGGTGAGCGATGCGGTCTATCAGCTCCACGGCGAAACCTGGTACCGCTATGCCTTCATCGAAGGCACGGTGCAGGTCCGCGCCAATCAGGGCGAACGCTACGTACTGCTGCTGACCACAGACGAAGACCGCAGCGTGCAGACCCTGGACAACAAACCCTTCAAGCGCCCCCTGCAGGACCTTGCCTTGAGCGAAGCGGGCATGCAGGTGCATGAGCACAGTGACCAGGGTTCGTTCGAACTGGCCATCGTGAAATGAGGCACGCACTGCCCCCTCTCCCTCTGTAGGGGCGATTTCAATCGCCAAGCAGGCCGAAGGTCTGCCGAGTGGAGTCTCGGCGGCAACTGCGTTGCCCTTGGCCAATGAGTTCACCCCTACAACGCCAGCCTCACGGCTCCACCCGCGCTATGCTGGCAATCCCTGCGACCCGAAGCGGATTTCCTGCCATGTCCGACACAAGCGCACTCTTCACCAGAAATTCCGACGCTTACCGCGCCAGTCGCCCCACCTACGACCCCGCGCTGATCGCTTGGCTCAGCCAGCAGGCACCGGACCTTTCCCTGGCTTGGGATTGCGGCTGCGGTTCCGGTCAGGCGACCGTTGACCTTGCGCGGCATTTTCAGCGGGTTGTGGGAACCGATGTGAGCGCACAGCAACTGACCAAGGCCGAGCAGGCCGCCAATATCGACTACCGCTGCGAGCCGGCGGAGCAGACTTCGCTGGCCAACGCCAGCGTTTCCCTGACCCTGGTGGCGCAAGCGCTGCACTGGTTCGACCTGGAACGCTTCTATGCCGAAGTCCGCAGGGTCAGCCGGCCGGGCGGGTTGCTTGCGGTGATTTCCTACAACCTCACGACGATCACGCCCGAAGTGGATGCGCTGGTCAGTCACTTCTACAGCGACATCCTCGGCAGTTACTGGGCCGAGGAGCGCAAGCACGTGGAGCAGGGTTATCGCACCCTGCCGTTCCCTTTCGAGCGCATCGAGGTGCCGCCCTTCAACCTGGATGCCCAATGGGACCTGGCGCGGCTTCTGGGCTACCTGGAAAGCTGGTCGGCCCTGGCGACCTACCAGAACGCCCACGGCAACAACCCGCTCGACCCGCTACGCGAACGATTCACGCAGGCCTGGGGCGACCCGGCGAGCACCCGCCGGGTGAGCTGGCCATTGGTGGTGAATCTGGGGCGGGTGCGCTGAGCGGTGCACGGCTCCTCGCCTGTGGGAGCGAATTCATTCGCGAATAGGGCGGTTTAGCCGCCCTGGTATTCCCGGCAGTACTGCGTACTGCATCGCGATTGAAATCGCTCCCACAAGTCAATCCTCGGCCGGTCCGGGCCTCAAGCCGGCAGGCTCGCATCCTTCCCATTGTGCGAGGTGAAATCCACCGACCGGTCCACCATGTTGATCGCCGCCACCAACTGCTCAGGCTGTGAGCGGGCCGAGGCCATGGTCCATTGATCGAAGCGGTCGTTGCCGATGCGCACCATGCGGATATGGGTGGTGCGGTCGGCATCGACTACCGGGTCCGGGTCGAAGAAGCCGAGCTTGCGGCGCAGCTTCTCCAGGTCCGCCGGGTCGCCGGTGAGGAATAGCCAGCCCGGACCGACACGGTGGGACTCGGCGTATTCCCTGAGGATCTCCGGCGTATCCAGCTCCGGCTGCAGGGTGATGGAGTACATGAAGACATTCTTCCCGGCCCGGTCGCCCAGGAGCTTCTGGGTGCCGCGCAGGTTGGCGGTCATGGTGGGGCAGAGGCCGCCGCACATCGTGTACATCATGTTGAAGGTCACCACCTTGTCGCGCATGAGATCGTCATAGAGCTTCACGCGCTTACCGAGGTGGGTGTAGAGGGTGAGGTTAGGGAAGTAGCGGGCGCCGAAGCTGTCGCCCTCGGCGTACTCGGGTTCCGGGGCGGCCCAGTTGCGATCTACCAGGCCGGCGCCCAGCGCGGCCAGGCCTGTGGCAGCCACACCGGCGCCGAACAGCAGATTTCTGCGAGTGTTCATCTGGCATCTCCAGTAACGATCAAGGGTTGGCTATGGCTCAGCTGACGTTGCACCCGGCTGGCGGTTCGGGCGGCGTGTCGTCCTCGATGTCCCAGCGCATCATCATGCCGTGGTCCTCGTGGATCACGTTGTGGCAGTGCATGACGTACTTGCCGGTGAAGTCGCGGAAGCGCAGGAACACCCGAACCGCCTCGTTCTTGCCGAGCACATAGACGTCCTTGCGTCCTCGCTCGTGTTCCGGAATGGCCACCGGCACACCGTTGACCGTCTTGCTGAGGATGCGACCTTCCTCGAAGTGAATATGCACCGGGTGCTGCCAGCTGCCACTTTCGTTGACCAGCTCCCAGATCTCGCACTCGCCCTTGTCGATCTTGGCGCTGGTGTCGAGGATATTCTCCGGCTTGCCATTGACCGCCCATTCGCCGCCCTTGCGGTCGAACACCCAGCGGCGCACCTTGGCCCGTTCGATTTCCTCGTCGCACAGTGGGCGTAGCGGCCGCAGGACATCAGGCACCTGGCTCAGGTCCTGCTCCGGCGGGTCACGGTCCACCAGCAGCTTGAGCACCTTGGTGCCGGAACCGTCTACCTTGTCCGGTCCCTTGGTGGTGTCCTGGATCAGGCGGTTGGTAAGGAACAGCTCGGTGCCGACGGGGTACTTGGAGAAATCCACCACCAGGTCCGCGCGCTCAGCGACGCCCAGATGAACCTTGCCCATGTTGCGGATGGGCGCGGGCAGCAGGTTGCCGTCATTGGCGATGTAGGTGAAGGTCTGCGCCTTGCCCTTGCTGTCGTTCAGGTAGAACTCGTAGAAGCGCGACGGGCCGGCGTTGAGCAGGCGCAGTCGGTACTTGCGCCGCGCGACGCGCAGCACTGGCTCGATCTTGCCGTTGACCAGGATCTTGTCGCCCAGCGTGCCGTCCGGACTGAAACGGTCGAAGACGAGCTGACCCTTCGAATCGAAGCGCATGTCGTTGAAGCTCAGCATGTAGTCGTACGGATAGCTGGGCAGGCGCAGCGCTTCCGGGCTCGGGTCTTTCTCGTTGCCGGAGTCCAGGTGGTCGAAGATGACGTAGAAGCCGAACATCCCGCGCACCACGTTCTGCGAGGTGGCTTGCCAGGTGTGGTCGTGGAACCACAACGTGCCGAGCGCTTCGCGGTAGTCGCCGATGCCGTTCTGCATCTCGTCCAGGCCGGCGTATACGTTGGGGTAGAAGTGGTCCTTGTACTCGCCCTTGAAGTCCATGGTCAGGCCCTGCTTCTGGGCACTGAAGAAATCACCGGGAAAACCGTCACTTTCCGAAGGGCAGTGCAGATTGTGCAGGTGCACCGAGATGTACGGGACGCCGACGCCGACATGGTCCTTGGGCAACTTGCAGTGGAAGCGGCAGAGTACCGGCTGACCATAGCGGGCGAAGATGATCGGGCTGAAGCTATCCGGGGTGGAGTCGGCGGCGCGGTAGCTCCAGACCTTGGTTTCCGGCAGGTCCGGGTGCGCCTTCCACGGGCGCTCCACCACGTTGATTTCATACATCGTCGGATCGATGCCCAGTTGGTCATAGCGCTGGTGTGGTTTGCGGCCACATTCCCCGTGCTCGGCGTCGGCGGTGACGGAAGGCGGAACCACCTGCACGCCGTCCGCTCCATGCAGCACGCTGACCGGGTTCAGCGGACTCATCTGGTTGGGCAGGAATTCCTTCCACGGAGTGGTTTTCGGGCTGGCGACATCGGAGGTGTCGCTGTCCTTGGCGTGACTGTCACGTTCGGTGAGGAGCAAGGGCAGGGCGCTGGCGGCTGCGGACCATTTGAGGAATGAACGGCGGTTGGTGTTGGCGAGTGGTTGTTGGTTGCTGTCACCTGTGACATTGCTGGCGACAAGCGGAGTGCCCCTGAACAGCAAGCGAGAGATATTCACGGCTGCGGTCCTCCACAGCTTGATTGACGGTGAACTTTCGATCGCTCTGTCCGCCTCAGAAGCACCTCGTACCGGTCGGCCTTGTTGGCTCTGTAGTGATTGCCGGTCGAAGCTTGTATCGCGCTTATGAAACAGGTTGAAACAAACTTAGAGGAGGCAATTCCGCGGTGCCATCATTCATCTGGGTGAAAACCGCCTCTGGCGGACTGGCGGCTGAAGTACGGATACGAACGGTATAAAAGTACAAATGTATTAGTGACTTAGAGCGGCAAAGCCTTGGCGCTTGGTTGCTGGTGGAAAGTTGACACTTGTGGGAGGAGAGATGCACCAGGTTCCACGCTACGCGGTAGCCGAAGGGTTGGACGAGGAACGCCGGCTGCTGGAGCGCATCCAGCAAGGGGAAGGGGAATGCGGGTTGCTCCTGTGGCGACCACGGGAGGCAGCGTTGGTGATGCCGCAGCGCATGAGCCGACTGGCCGGATTCGCCGCCGCCGGGGCTGATTGCCAGGCGCTGGGCTGGCCGGTCGCGTTGCGCGACAGCGGTGGCGAGCCCGTGCCGCAATCACCGGCGGTGCTCAATGTGGCGCTTGTCTATGCCTTGCCACCCCGTGAGAGCGAGCTGACCAGGATCGAGAACGCCTACCTGCGGCTCTGCCAGCCGATGCTCGACTGGCTGGCCGGCATGGGACTCGAAGGCGGGCTGGGTGAGGTGGATGGCGCTTTCTGTGACGGCCGTTACAACGTCACCCTGGAATCGCGCAAGCTGGTCGGCACCGCCCAGCGCTGGCGACGCCGGCGCGACGATGGTCGTCATGTGGTATTGGCGCACGCCGCGGTGCTGATGGAAAACCAGCGCGAGCCCATGGTCGAGGTGGTGAATGCCTTCTATCAGGGCTGCGAGCTGGAAAATCGCTGCCGCGCCGGAAGCCATATCGCCCTGGACGAGTGCGCGGGGCAGGTATGGAGCCACCTGGATTCACTGCGTGATTGCTATCGCCGAACGCTGGCCGAGGCAGGCCTGGATCTGGAGTGAGCAGAAAGGGGAGCGGAGGCCGCTTGTCGTCAAATAGAAGTAGTTCACATTCGGTAGCGACTATCGCTTGACTGAAAAATGAGAATCATTATTATTACAACAACTGGCCTCGCGGCCAGCTGGATAAGCTGACAAGCCCAGTTTCGGACTCATCAGATTATCTCCTCATCAGGCTAATCACGGTTATTGACCCGGCAATTTGCCGGGTCTTTTTTTGACTGCGATTTCTGCGGCCGCCGAAATCGGCCTTGATGTGTGGGTGGATCACGCTTCACCGATCCACCGCAGGTGCCCGTTCCGAGGTCCGCTGGTGGATGTACCGAGGCGTCGGTACACATTTGTAGGGACGAATTCATTCGCCAAGCAGGCCGCAGGTCTGCCCATCGGACTTGCAGGGGGCAGCTTCGCCACCCTTGGCGATTGAAATCGCCCCTACAGCTCTGCGGTGACCTTCGTCAACGGGGTCAATGCCCCTTCGCCTTCCTGATCCGCAGGACTATCACGCCGAGTATCAACGCCACGACCGGTGTCATCACAAGGATCGCCGCCTTCGGTGACATATCCAGGCCGAGCGTGTGCAAGCCGCCGTAGAACAGCTTGAACAGGCTCAGCAGGTAGTAGCTGATGGCGATGATCGACAGGCCTTCCACCGCCTTCTGGATCTTGATCTGGGTATCGGCGCGGGCGTTCAGACTGCGCAGGATCTCCGAGTTCTGTTCTTCCACTTCCACCTGGACGCGTGCCTGCAGCAGGTCGCCGAGGTTGGCCACGCTCTGGCCCAGGCGTACCAGGCGCTGGTCAGTGGCGGCGCAGTAGCGCACGGTGGGGCGGAAGCGTCGTTCGATGAACACCCCCAGGCGCTGGCAATCATCGATATGGGATTCACGGAGCTCGTTGATGCGCTCGAAGACGATCTGCGCGTAGGCCTCCGTGGCGCTGAAGCGCTGGCGGGTCCGGGCGGTGCTGCGCACGATACGGGCGGAGAGGGCGGCAATATCCGTCGACAGCTCCTTGGCGCTGCCCTTGCTCTCGGCGTTACGGTCGGAAAGCCTGGCCAGTTCCTTGTCGTATTCTTTCAACTGCCCGCTCACCGCCTGGGCCACCGGCAGGGTGAGCGAAGCCATCATTCGGTAGGTCTCGATTTCCAGCAGGCGGCGGATCATCCGGCCCAGGCGATAGGCGTTGAGCCGGCGGTTGACCAGCAGGATGCGGTTCACGCCGTCTTCGCTCAGGCGGAAGTCCGACCAGGCGATGGCATCGCCGCCGCCCAGGGTGGAGCCTGATGGGTCCTTGAACCCATAGGCGGAGGTGTCGCCCGCCCAGTTCGTCTCCGACTCCACCAGCACCTGGTCGGCGTTGATCAGCAGATGGCGGTAGTCGGCCACCAGGCTCTCCAGCGCTGCCGGCAGGGCCGGCCAGAAGTCGTCGCCCGCCTTGCGTGGCACCACCAGGGTGAGGGTGAAGAACTCGGTATGGCGTTCCCATTTCAGGGTGTCTTCGCCCAGTCGCAGCAAACCCTGGGAGCCATTGGTGGCCAGTGAAGCATCGGCAGTCTGGTTCAGGTGCTCGACCAGGGCGTCGCAGACGTCCTCGGCGTCGGCGAAGGCGAAGTGATAGACGTTGGCCGGATCACGAAAATAGATCGACGGCCGCGAGTGCAACTCGTTATGCAGGGCTTTGCGAAGTGGGTGCATGGAGACTTCTGCGTGCAGGGAGGTTTTCTTCCATGACGCGGCCCGGCTATGGCGCGGTCACACCCACGCAGAAGTTGTGACAGGAGCCACCGACCAGTCGGGGCGGGTAACCCTTCAGGCCGGTGGCGACGGGGAGTGGCGGCGAAGCCGCCTGATGACGCTCCTGAGTCTTGTGGACCCCTAGGCGCGAAACTGCTGCATCAGCCCCTGCTGATGGTTGGCCAGTTCGTTGAGCTGGCGACTGACCTGGGCCGACTGCTCGGCCTGGCCGGACAGCGATTCGGTCACGTCGCGGATGGCCTCGACGTTGCGATTGATCTCATCTGCGACGCTGCTTTGTTCTTCGGCGGCACTGGCGATCTGCAGGTTCATCTCGGTGATCAGGTTGACGGCGTCGCTGATGCGCTCCAACGCGGTCACTGCCTGCTGCACCTGGCTTACGTTCTCCTGGGCCAGGCCGTGGCTGCCCTGCATCGCTTGGGTTACGTCACGGGTGCCGTTCTGCAGGTTGTCGATCACCTGGCGGATCTCTTCCACGGAGTCCTGGGTGCGTCGCGCCAGGCTGCGCACCTCATCGGCCACCACGGCGAAACCGCGCCCGGCGTCACCGGCACGTGCCGCCTCGATGGCGGCGTTCAAGGCGAGCAGGTTGGTCTGCCCGGCGATGGAGAGGATCACCTCCAGCACCGAGCCGATCTGCTCGCTGCTCTGGGCCAGCGTCTGGAGCTGAGCCATGGCCTCGCTCATGTCCCGCGCCTGGGCGTGAATGGCGCTGGTTGTGCGGGTGATCACCTCCAGGCCCTCACGGCTGGCCTGGTCGGCGTTGCGCGCGGCATCGGCGGCCTGGGCCGCGCTTTGTGCCGATGCATTGGCCGTGGCGGACATCTCGTGAAGGGCGGTGGCCACCTGGTCGATCTCGCGGAACTGCTGCTGCATGCCTTCGCTTGTCTGGCGGGCGATAAGTGCGGACTGGTCGGCGGTGTCGCGGGCGTCGCGAACCGAACCCTGGACCTTGGCGATCACCGGTTGCAGCTTGTCGAGGAAGCGATTGAAGGCGAGCGCCAGGCGACCCAATTCGTCACGCCGGGCGTAGGTCAGGCGGCGGGTGAGGTCACCTTCACCTTCAGCGATGTCCTCCAGCATGCCAGCCAGGCGCAGCAGCGGGCGGGTCACGCCGCGGGCGGCCAGCCAGATCATGGCGACCCCCAGCAGGGCTGCCACTGAGCCGAGGATGAACTCCAGCGCCGAGCTTTGCAGGCGCTCGTCATCCATCTGCACTTTCAGCGCTTCGGCGGGAGCCAGCAGCACCCGCTGCGGCACGCCCAGCAACACGCCCCACGGCTTGGCGCCGGCGATGGGGGAGAGGGGCTCGAGCACGCTGATCTGCCCCTTGTCGATGAACGCGTGGGGCTTGCTGCGGCCGAGGAAATCCAGGACTTCGGTGGCCTGGTCCGGCAGCACTGCCTGCAGACGCTTGCCGAGTTGGCCTGCATCCTCGCTGTGGCCGGCGACCACGCCCGACGGGCTGACGATGCTGATGTGGCCGTTGCCCTCGTAGAGCTCGCGACTGCTGGCCGCTGCATCCTGTTGCAGGCTGTCGAGGCTGATGTCGAGGCCGATCACGGCCAGCACCTTGCCGTTCTCCAGCAACGGAAAAGCGATGCTGGTGACCAGTTTGCGGGCGCCCGAGGACTCGTCGAAATACGGCTCCAGCAAGCACAGCTGCCCACTGTCGCGCGGGCAGGTGAAGAAAGCGTTGAAGGGTGCGCCGCTGGGGCCGGGGGAGGTATCCGCCAGCAGTTTCTCATCGCCCGGTACGGCTTGCAGCTCGCCCGGTTTCGCTTGCAGCCAGTACAACGCGAAGCGACCGGCATCGTTGCTGCCCAGCTCATTGCGGCCGTGGAATTCGGCGTCGCGACCATCCAGTGCATCGGGCTGGAAAATCAGGAACAGGCCGAGCAGCTCGGGGCGTTGCTCGACGGCCTTGCGCAGTTCACCGACCAGTTCGGCGCGCAGCGTTTCTGCGCTGATCTCGCCACGGGTGGCACGCTCGCGCAGGTAAAGCAGGTGTCGCGCCAGGCCGAGGCCATATTCGTGGGTGCGGGTGAAGCTGCGCTGGATCTGCAGGGCCTGGACCTTGCCCTGGGCCTGCAGATTGAGGCGTGCCGCCTTGGCCAACATGCGCCCGCTGGAATCCTTGACCCGCTCGGTGCTGGCGCGAGTCTGGTAGAGCGACAGGCCGACCAGCAGCCCCACCACCAGGATCAGGCAGAGGCTCGCTAGCAGGGTGATCTTGCTTTGGATGCTGAGGCTGGGGCTGGTCATGGGCGCGGTCGCCTGGGGAAACCGGGGCGCTGCCGCCCCGGATTGGTTCAGAAGATGGTGACAAACACCAGTTGGCTGTAGAGGTTGCTGTCGTTGCCGCCGAGCTGAGTGCCGCCTTCGTCCGCGCTGCGGTCAGGCTTGTAGAGGCCGACCACCGGCATGACGATCAGGTTTTCAGTCACCGCCCATTCGGCGTAGAGGTCCACCTCGCGGCCATCGAAGTTGCCGAGGTCGCGGTCCAGGGTGTTGAAGTCGAACCACAGCGCGCCAAGGCTCAGGTTCTCCAGCGGCGTCACCTTGAAGGCAACGTGATGAACCTGGGTGTTGGAGTTGAACGGGCCGGCATAGTTACCCGCCACCTCGCCCTGGAACCAGGTGCCGTAGCCACGGCTGAAGCCGGTGAACAGTGGGTCGTAACCTTCCGAGAAGCGGCTGTAGCGGTAGTTCACGCTCGGGCTCCAGGCCACATCGGAGAAGGTCCAGCCGGCTTCCAGGTACCAGGCGTCCTCGTCGTCGACGTTCTTCTTGTCCTGCCAGGCGTACTCGCCGGAGAGGAACAGGTTCTCTACGCCGGCATTGCCCTGGCCGCGCACGCTGTAGGTCTTCATGCCGTCGCGTTCGGCCTGGAAGGGCGAGGCGAACTCTTCATCGATATCGCGGATATCGATGGCGGTCAGGCCCAGGGTACCGGCCTCGGATACGTGCTCCAGGTTGCCCACCAGCAGTTCGGGCTTGGCCTGGGCGCGGTTGTCGGACTTGAGCCACATCAGGTCGCCGCGCAGGCCATCCTTGCCGCCGAGACGCAGTATGGCGGTCTGGTCGAATGCCTTGCGTGCCGCCAGCCAGTACGCGCCGCCACGGTTGAATTCGCCGTCGGCAAGGCCCTTGCCGAGGTTGAGGGCATCGCCATTGATGAGGAAACCGTCGCCGATCATGATGTTCTGGCGGCCGAAGGAGAAGTCCACACCGCCTTCGCCCAGAGCCTCGAACAACAGGCCGGAGCGCCAGCCGAGATAGGCATCTTCGATCTTGGTGGTGCGCTCGGAGCCATCAGTGAAGCCAGCCGCGTCGCCGTCACCCCAGGTGCCGGAGCTGAGCATGTTGAAGGCGCCATAGCTGGTGCCGGCCCCTGCCAGACCCTGGTCGAAGCTGATGCCGTACTTGGCATAGCCCTCGCGCCAGGACGACGACCCCTCGCTCTTCGAGCCAGCGATGGCGTAGTTTTCCTGGCTGTGGAAGAAGCCGTACACGGCCTCCAGGGTGGCGTTCAGGTGAGTGTCTTCGTCGGCGTAGAGCTCATAGGCACCCGCCTGGGTAGCGGCACCCACCAGCAGCGCCAGGGTGGAAAGTCGGAACAGGTTTGACCGGGACATGGCAAGGCTTCCTTCTTCTTGGTATTGGCAGCGGAGCGTTTCTGCGACCGGATACTAAGGAGTTGCCGTGCACTGGCCTTGTGCCTGCTTGCCAAGGGCTTGAGGCTGCGTGCCAGAATCGGCGTGGACCGCCGGCGTGGCGCTTGTTGTGGGGGCGAATTCATTCGCCAAGGGCGGCGCAGCTGCCCCGCTGGCTTGGACTGGCGGACCTGCGGTCCGCTTGGCGATTGAAATCGCCCCTGCAGAAAGCGAATCGTCCGAGCAGGCAAAAAAAACCGGCCCTAAGGCCGGTCGTAAACTCACGCAGCGACTCGGTTCATGCAGCTTCCGGGCGCTTCAGCACCAGGGTCAGGATGTCGTAGCTGGCCACCAGCTCGCCGTTCTGGTTGGTGACCTCCACATCCCACGCCACCACGCCTTGCGGCTCGCCCTTGGGGCTCTTCTTGCCCTGGTCGATCTTGCGCTTGCAGGTCAGGCGCGCCTGGATGGTGTCGCCGATGCCCACCGGGGTGATGAATCGCAGGCTGTCCAAACCGTAGTTGGCCAGCACCGGGCCAGGGGCCGGGGAGACGAACAGGCCGGCGGCGGCGGAGAGCACGAAATAGCCGTGGGCGATGCGCTTGCCGAACTGGGATTCCTTGGCGGCCAGCTCGTCGAAGTGCATGTAGAAGTGGTCGCCCGACAGGCAGCCGAAGTTGACGATGTCGGCTTCGGTGACGGTGCGACGGTGGGTCAGCAGGGATTCGCCGATTTGCAGTTCATCGAAGTAGCGACGGAACGGGTGTACTTCGGTTTCGACCACCTTGGCGCCACGTACGTATTCGCCGGTGACGGCGGCCAGCATGGTGGGCGAACCCTGGACGGCGGCGCGTTGCAGGTAGTGCTTCACTGCGCGCAGGCCGCCAAGTTCCTCACCGCCGCCGGCACGGCCGGGGCCGCCGTGCTTGAGCACCGGCAGCGGCGAACCGTGGCCGGTGGATTCGGCGGCGGATTCGCGGTCGAGGATGTGCAGGCGACCGTGCAAGGCGGCAGCTTGCGGTACCACATGGGCAGCGACGAGTGGGTCCTTGGTGACCAGGCTGGCCACCAGGCTGCCCTTGCCACGGGCGGCCAGGGCGATGGCTTCGTCGATGTCGTCGTAGGCCATCAGGGTGCTCACCGGGCCGAACGCCTCGATGTCGTGGGCGCCGCCTTCGGCGTGCGGATCACGAGCGCGCAGCAGGGTGGGCGCGAAGAAGGCGCCTTCGTTCACGCCTTCACCGCGCGGGGCGAAGCCGTCGCGGGCACCGAACAGCAAGTCGCTGCTGGCCAGCAGGGCGTCCAGGCGCTCGGCCACGTCGGCCTGCTGGGCATGGGACGCCAGCGCGCCCATCTTCACGCCCTCTACGGCGGGGTCGCCGATCACGACCTTGGACAGACGCTCGCGCAGACGCTCGGCTACGGCGTCGATGTGCTTGGCGGGGACGATGGCACGGCGAATGGCGGTGCACTTCTGGCCAGCCTTCACCGTCATCTCGCGGGCGACTTCCTTGACGAAGAGGTCGAACTCCGGATCGTCAGGGGTGATTTCCGGAGCGAGGATGGCGCAGTTGAGCGAGTCCGCTTCGGCATTGAAGGGGATGGAGTTGCGAATCAGGTTGGCATTCACGCGCAGCTTGGCGGCGGTGTCGGCCGAGCCGGTGAAGGTCACCACGTCCTGGCCTTGCAGGCGGTCCAGCAAGTCGCCGGTGCTGCCAATGATCAGCTGCAGGCTGCCTTCGGGAAGCAAGCCGGATTCATTCATCAGGCGCACGGCGGCTTCGGTCAGGTAGCTGGTGGCGGTAGCGGGTTTGACGATGCAGGGCATGCCGGCGAGGAAGCTCGGGGCGAACTTCTCCAGCATTCCCCAGATCGGGAAGTTGAATGCGTTGATGTGCACGGCCAGGCCGCCGCGCGGCACCAGGATGTGGGTGCCGGCGAAGGTGCCCTGCTTGCCCAGCGGCATTGCCGGGCCTTCATGGACGATGTTGCCGGACGGCAGTTCGCGAGCGCCGACACCGGCGTAGCTGAACAGGGTGGAGGCCCCACCCTCGATGTCGATCCAGCTGTCGGCACGGGTAGCGCCGCTGTGGCGCGACAGCGCGTAGAGCTGTTCCTTGTGCTCGGTCAGGTACAGCGCCAGGGCCTTGAGGCGCGCCGCGCGCTGTTGGAAATCGAGGGCCATGAGGCTGGCGATACCGCGTTTGCGGCCATGTTCGATGGCTTCGGAGAAGTCCAGGGATTCCTCGTGGGCGCGGGCGATCGTGCTGCCGTCGATGGCACTGCGCAGTGCCTGGGCGCCTTGCTGGCCGATCCAGCGACCGCCGATGAAGCTTTGCAGCGTGGGGGCGTTACTCATGAGGATTTCTCCGTGAGGGGGACGGAGCGATGGGCTCCGATGTGGGTTTCGTTTGCAGGAGCGAGCTTGCTCGCGAATCGCAGCTATCCGCGAGCAAGCTCGCTCCTACGGTTTCGGGTGCCTTACCAGAGGGCCAGGGTGTAGCCGAGGATCAGGCGGTTTTCATCGATATCGGTGGTCAGGCCATTGCCGGACCTGAAGGTGACATTGCGCCAGCGCAGGCTGAGGCCCTTCGCAGGGCCGCTCTGGATGACGTAGGCGAGGTCGCTGTCGCGTTCCCATTCCTCACCGTCGTCGCCGGTCGCGGTCTTGACGTTGCTGCCGTCGACATAGCGGGTCATGAACGTCAGCCCCGGGATGCCGAGAGCGGCGAAGTCGTAGTCGTAACGCAGTTGCCAGGCATCTTCCTCGGCGCGGGTGAAGGTGTTGAAGGTCACCAGGTTGACCACATACGGGTCGCCGCCATTGAGGAAGGGGAAGGCGCTGTCGCCGGACATGCGCTGGAAGGCTGCACTGATCCGGTGGGCGCCCTTGCCCAGGCTGAACATGCCATTGAAGTTGCGGTTGTCGATTTCACCGGCGCGCTCTACGCCATCGCCGCGGCTGTCGAAGTAGCGGATGTCGCTCTTCAGGTTGAAGCCGCCTGGCAATGGCATGGTGTGCACCAGGCCGACGAACTGCTGGCGATAGATATCGTCCAGCAGGCCGTAGTAGTAGCTGAGCGCCAGTTGCGGGTTGATGGCGTAGCTGCCGCCGGCGAAGTCGAAGGCGTCGCTGGTGGCGGCACCAAAGCCGATGTCGTCGCGGCCGGAGGAGTCGCGCAGGTTGGTACGGGTCAGGCGGCCGCTGTTGAAGGTCAGGCCGGCCAGCTCCTGGCTGGTCAGCATGCCGCCCTGGAAGGTGGAGGAAAGCAGGCGGGTGTCGTTATAGGTGGCCACCGGCAGCAGCGGCTGCAGGGTGCCCAGGCGCAACACGCTTTTCGAAGCGCGCAGCTTGGCGGTCAGACCCAGCTCGCTGTAATCATCCACCGGCTCTTTCGTTACCGGGTCGAACGGCAGCAAGCCAGTGCCGCGTCGGTCGCGGCTGGAATCCAGTTTCACACCCAGTTCGCCGATGGCATCGAGGCCGACGCCGACCGTGCCCTCGGTGAAGCCGGATTCGAGGCGCGCGGTAAAGCCCTGGCCCCATTCTTCGGCCTTGGACTGTGCGGCACCGTCCTGGCGGAAGTCGCGATTGATGTAGTGGTTGCGCAGCTCCAGGCTGCCCTTGCTGTCTTCGATGAAACCCGCCAGCGCCGAGGTGGCAAAGGGCAGGGTGAGCGCCGCAAGGAGCGGCGCAGTGGTACGGCTTTGGGTCATTGTTCTTGTATCCATCGTCCGGTTGTTCAGGGCTCAGTGGCGGCTGGCGGCGGCTGCGCCGATACCGGTCATGGAGCGGATGAACTGGGCCAGGTAACGACCACGTTCTTCCTTGGCGCGCTCGGAGGCATCGGTCACCGAGAGCAGCCAGGCACTGAAGAAGGCCAGGCCCATGGAGAACAGCGCCGGGTTGGAATACGGGAACAACGCCTTGTCGTGATGCAGCACGTTGACCCAGACAGCGGGGCTCAGCACCAGCAGGACGATGGCGGACATCAGGCCAGCCACGCTGCCGGCAACGGCGCCACGGGTGGTCAGGCCTTTCCAGAACATGGAGAGGAACAGCACCGGGAAGTTGACCGAGGCGGCGATGGCCAGCACCAGGCCGGAGAGGAAGGCGATGTTCTGCGATTCGAACAGCAGGCCGAGGATTACCGCCAGAACGCCAATGCAGAGGGTGGCGATGCGCGACACGCGCATTTCTTCACGCTCGCTGGCCTTGCCCTTGCGGATCACGCAGGCGTACAGGTCGTGGGAAACCGCCGAGGCGCCGGAAAGGGCCAGTCCGGCAACCACCGCCAGGATGGTGGCGAAGCCCACGGCGGAGATGAAGCCGAGGAACAGGCTGCCGCCGACGGCGTGGGACAGGTGCACGGCTACCATGTTGCCGCCGCCGATTATGGTGCCAGCTGCGTCGCGGAACTCGGGATTTGTACCGACCATGACGATGGAACCGAAGCCGACCACGATCAGCAGCAGGTAGAAGTAGCCGATGAAACCGGTGGCGTAGAACACCGATTTGCGGGCTTCCTTGGCGTCGCTCACTGTGAAGAAGCGCATCAGGATGTGCGGCAGGCCGGCGGTGCCGAACATCATGCCCAGCCCCAGGGAAATGGCGTCGATGGGGTTCGACAGCAACCCGCCCGGCGCCATGATGGCCGTGCCCTTGGCATGGACCGAGGCGGCGGCGGAGAACATGGCTTCGGTGCTGAAGCCGAAGTGCTTGAGCACCATGAAGGCCATGAAGGTGGTGCCGGAGAGCAGCAACACGGCCTTGATGATCTGAACCCAGGTGGTGGCCAGCATGCCGCCGAAGGTCACGTAGCAGACCATCAGCACGCCCACCAGCATCACTGCCTGGGAGTACGAAAGACCGAACAGCAACTCGATCAGCTTGCCGGCGCCGACCATCTGCGCCACCAGGTACATCAGCGCCACGGTCAGGGTGCCGAAGGCTGCGGTGATGCGAATCGGGCTTTGCTCAAGGCGATAGGACACCACGTCGGCGAAGGTGTACTTACCGAGGTTGCGCAGGCGTTCGGCGATCAGGAACAGGATGATCGGCCATCCGGCGAGCACGCCCAGGGCGTACAACAGGCCGTCGTAGCCGTTCATGAACATCATGGCGGAGATGCCGAGGAACGATGCCGCGCTGATCATGTCGCCAGCGATGGCCAGGCCGTTCTGGAAACCGGTGAGGCCGCCTCCGGCGGTGTAGAAGTCGGCGGCCGAGCGGGTGCGCAGGGCGGCCCAGCGGGTGATGCCGAGAGTGAAGAGCACGAACGCCAGGAACATGTAGATGGCGTTCCAGTTCAGCGGGCGGGCTGCGGCGTCGGCTGCAAAGGCGCCTTGGGAGGCCGCGAGGCCGGCAATGAGCAGCAGGGAGGCGAGCGCTTTCATTGGCCGCACTCCTGCTTGAGCTTGTCGTTCAGCGGGTCGAGGACGCTGTTGGTGCGCTTCACATAGATGCCTGTGAGCGCGAAGGAAAGCAGGATGATGACCACGCCCACCAGCATACCCACGCTGGTAACGCCGCCATTGAGGGACTGGCCGAGCACGCCGGGTGCGAAGGCCACCAGCAGCACGAAGCCGTAGTAGATCACCAGCATGGCAGCGGTCAGGGACCAGGTCAGGCGCTGCTTGCGGCGGACCAGCTGGATGAAGTCCGGGTTCTCCCGGATGCGATCGAGGTCTTGCGGGGTCATGGTTGCTCTCTCTTTTTGTGATTGTCGAGGCGCCCATTCAACGGCCGACGGCAAGGCTGCTTGTGTTGAACGGGGTAACGCGGGTACTGCTTTTCTAGTTTTTTTTTAGGAGCCAGCTTGCTGGCGAACGGTTTCTGCCAAACAGCTTCGCGAGCAAGCTCGCTCCTACGGGTGTTGCTTACAGCTGGTCGAAGTCGAGGACTACTTTTTCGCTGATCGGGAAGGTCTGGCAGGACAACACGTAACCAGCGGCCACTTCGTAGTCCTCCAGGGCGAAGTTGCTGTCCATCTCCACCTCACCCTCGACCACCTTGCACTTGCAGGTGGAGCACACGCCGGCCTTGCAGGAGTAGGGCAGTTCCATACCCTGGGCGTTGCCGGCGTCGAGCACGCTGACGCTGTTGCGCGACAGTTCGAAGGTCATTTCACGGCCATCGGCGATGACGGTGACCTGGCTGACAGCACTGTCGGTGGTGCGGGCGGCTTCACGGGCTTCGCGTTTGGCGTTGCTGCCAGCAGCGGCGAACAGCTCGAAGTGGATGCGCTCGGTGGGCATGCCGTTGGCCTTGAGCTGGTCACGCACCGTCTCGGTCATGGCCTGGGGGCCGCAGATGAAGGCAGCATCCAGGGCCTTGACGTCGATCCAGCGGGAGAACAGCTGGCCGCATTTGTCGGCGTCGATCCTGCCGTTGTAGAGGTCCACGTCCTGCTGCTCGCGGCTGAACACGAAGATCAGGTTGAGGCGCTGCAGGTAGCTGTTCTTCAGGTCTTCCAGCTGCTCGCGGAACAGAGCGGAAGCGCTGGAACGGTTGCCGTAGATCAGCGTGAAGCGGCTGTTCGGCTCGCTTTCCAGGGTGGTCTTGATGATCGACAGGATCGGCGTGATGCCGCTGCCGGCCGCCACTGCCAGGTAGTTGCCGTGGCGCGCGGCATCGAGCTCGACGAAGAAGTGGCCGGAGGGCGGCATCACTTCCAGGCTGTGGCCGGCTTTCAGGCTTTCATTGGCAAAGGCGGAGAAACGGCCGCCGGCCACACGCTTGATCGCCACCCGCAGCTCGCCGTCGTTGACGCCAGTGCAAATGGAGTAGGAACGGCGCACTTCCTCGCCGTCCATCTGGGTGCGCATCACCAGATGCTGGCCCTGGGTGAAGCGGAACGCCTCGGTCAGGTCGGCGGGAATATCGAAGGCGATGGAGACCGCATCGCGGGTTTCCGGGCGGACTTCTTTGATCGTAAGGCTGTGGAACTTGCTCATCTTGGTCGTCTCCGGTGGCAAGCCACTCAGATGCACTTGAAATAGTCGAAGGGCTCGCGGCAATCGATGCAGCGATACAAGGCCTTGCACGCGGTGGAGCCGAACTGGCTGAGCAACTCGGTGTGGGCGCTACCGCACTGCGGGCAGCAGACATCACCGGCGTCGCCCATCAGGCTGCGCTTGCTGGTGCTGCCGGCCGGTGGCGCAATGCCATAGGCACGCAGGCGCTCGCGGCCGTCAGTGCTGATCCAGTCGGTGGTCCAGGCAGGCGTCAGGCGACGCTCCAGCTTCGGTGCGGAAAAACCGGCACCTTCCAGAGCCTGCTCGATGTCCTGCTCGATCACCTCGGTTGCAGGGCAGCCGGAGTAGGTCGGGGTGACGACCACATGCAGGTGACCGTCCTGCCAGTCGAGGCCGCGGACGATGCCGAGGTCGACCACGCTGACCACCGGCACTTCCGGGTCCATCACCTCGCCCAATACCGACCAGGCGCGCGCCAGATCATCTGGCGCGCCGGCCCTGGCGCCACGGTCGCTGGCGATCAGCTCACCAGGACGCATCGGGGTAGGTCCGCTGGAGTATTTGCATTTCTGCCAGCAGCAGGCCGAGGTGCTCGGTGTGCAGGCCCTTGCGACCGGACAGGTAGAAATAGCTGGCCGGCTCCGGCAGGGGCAGGGTGGCGCTGGCGAAGATGTCGGCAACCTTGGACTTCCAGGCTGCGGCGATCTCAGCCGGGTTCGGCGCGATACCAGCCTCGAACAGGCGCTGCTCCACGTCGTCGCCGTTCACCAGTTCGATGGTGAAGCGCCAGATGTCACCGATGGCCGCCAGCATGCGCTCGTGGCTTTCCTCGGTGCCGTCGCCCAGGCGTTCGACCCATTCGCTGGAGCGGCGCAGGTGATAGGTGACTTCCTTCAGTGCCTTGGCGGCGATGCCGGCGACCCGCTCGTCGCTGGACTGCGAGAGGCCATGCAGGACCTGGAAGTGCCAGGCGTCATAGAAGAACTGCTTGGTGATGGTCACGGCATAGTCGCCGTTTGGCTGTTCCACCAGCAGCAGGTTGCGGTAGGCGCGCTCGTCGCGGCGGAAGGCCAGGTGGTCGGCGTCACGGCCGTCGTCCAGCAGCTCCGCAGCGTAATCCAGCCAGTTGCGAGCCTGGCCCACCAGGTCAAGGCCGACATTCATCAGCGCCAGCTCTTCTTCCAGTGCGGGGGCGTGGCCGCACCATTCGCACAGGCGCTGGCCCTGGATCAGGGCGCTGTCGCCGAGGCGCAGCAGGTATTGGATGAGGTCTTCGCGTTCGGTCATGGCAGCGGCCTCACATGTGGCCGACTTCGGCTGGCAGTTCGTAGAAGCTGGCGTGGCGGTAGACCTTGTCCTGGGACGGGTCGAACAGCGGCTCTTTCTCGTCCGGCGAGGAGGCGGTGATCAGCGCGGACGGCACCACCCAGAGGCTCACGCCTTCGTTGCGGCGGGTGTACAGCTCGCGGGCGTTCTCGATGGCCATGCGCGCATCGGCGGCATGCACGCTGCCGACGTGTTTGTGGTTCAGGCCGTGCTTGCTGCGCACGAAGACTTCAAAAAGGGTCCACTCGGACATTTGTTCTTCTCCTCGAGACGACTCAGGCTGCGTCGCGTTTCTGTTGTTGTTTGCGGGCGTGGGCAACTGCGGCTTCGCGGACCCAGGCGCCGTCTTCGATGGCCTTGCGGCGGGTGGCGACGCGTTCGACGTTGCACGGGCCATTACCCTTGAGCACTTCGTAGAACTCTTCCCACTGGATGTCGCCGAAGTCGTAGTGACCGCGTTCCTCGTTCCACTTCAGGTGCGGGTCCGGGGCGGTGCAGCCGAGCAGTTCCAGTTGCGGCACGGTCTGGTCGATGAAGCGCTGGCGCAGCTCGTCGTTGCTCTGGCGCTTGATCTTCCAGGCCATGGACTGGGCGCTGTTGGGGGAGTCGGCGTCGCTCGGTCCGAACATCATCAGCGACGGCCACCAGAGGCGGTTGATGGCGTCCTGGACCATGTCCTTCTGGGCCTGGGTGCCGTGACGCATCATGTGCAGGAGGATTTCGTAGCCCTGGCGCTGGTGGAAGGACTCTTCCTTGCAGATGCGGATCATGGCGCGGGAGTAGGGGCCGTAAGAGGTCCGCTGCAGCACCACCTGGTTGACGATGGCGGCGCCATCCACCAGCCAGCCCACGGCGCCCATATCGGCCCAGCTCAGGGTCGGGTAATTGAAGATGCTGGAGTACTTGGCCTTGCCGCTGTGCAGCTTGGCGATCTCTGCGTCGCGGTCGGCACCCAGGGTTTCCATGGCGCTGTACAGGTAGAGGCCGTGACCGGCTTCGTCCTGGATCTTGGCCATCAGTTGCAGCTTGCGCTTCAGGGTCGGGGCGCGCGTCACCCAGTTGCCTTCGGGCAGCATGCCGACGATCTCGGAGTGGGCGTGCTGGGAAATCTGGCGGATCAGGGTCTGCCGGTAAGCGTCCGGCATCCAGTTCTTCGCCTCGATCTTGATCTCCGCGTCGATCTTCTCCTGGAAGGCGCGTTCTTCGGGGGACATCTCCTCCAGCGCTTTCACGCGCTTCACGCCGGTCTCAACCAATTGTGCGTACATGCCGTTCTCCAGCCATGCAGGGTTCGTGGGGTGGCTTGGCCATGGCGCTATTTTTAAATGATACGAAAACAAATATCAAACACTAAAATGTGTATCGAATATGGTTTTTGTATCGCTTCGCGGAAGGACAAGGGTGGGCTTCAGGCATAAGCCGCCTGGCAGCGATGCGTTATCTGTGGGGGCGAGTTCATTCGCGATAGGTCAGTGATAATGGGCTGGAGTCCCATTCCAGAGCGCGTGCGGCCGATAATCGCGAATGAATTCGCTCCCACAAGGACGAGGTGCGATCCTGTATCAAGTGATGTGATACAGGAAGGATCTAGCTGTTGGTTGTAATGTGATTGGTTGTTGCGCCGGGCGACAATCGAGAGGGTCGTCTAGAGTTTCAGGCGACGAACGGAGGAGGGTGGAACATGGGATGTCCGCAGGTGTGCAGCGGTGCGACGCTGCAATGCAGTTTTGGCGTGGCGCCGACGGTGCTGAATGTTCTGCCGGTGAACCGGACGATGACGGGCGGAATGCCGGCGGCGAACATCATGGATCACATCCCGCTGGTGAACATCCCTACCTTCGGTATGTGTCAGAGCCTGGCCAATCCCACCGTGGCCGCCGCCACCGCCGCCGCTCTTGGCGTATTGACCCCGATGCCCTGCATACCGGCCACGGCGGCGCCCTGGATTCCGGGCGGCGCACCGACCGTGCTGCTGGGCAACATGCCGGCGCTGGATGCCAACAGCACGCTGATGTGTAGCTGGGCGGGGGTGATCAAGATCCAGATGCCTGGCCAGGTGCAGATGCTGATTCCCTAAGCCGGCGCGAGCCCGGTTCGCGAGCAAGCTCGCTCCTACAGGCTGTGGCAGGTGCATGTAGGAGCCGGCTTGCCGGCGAATGGTCGGCCCGGTTCGCGAGCAAGCTCGCTCCTACAGGCTGTGGCAGGTGCATGTAGGAGCCGGCTGGCCGGCGAATGGCTGGACCGGTTCGCGAGCAAGCTCGCTCCTACAGGCTGTGGCAGGTGCATGTAGGAGCCGGCTTGCCGGCGAATGGTCGGCCTGGTTCGCGAGCAAGCTCGCTCCTACAGGGATGGGCGTCAGGCTTCGGCGGGTTCGGTCCAGCGCTTCCACCACCAGAGCAGCCGCGATATGGGCTTGCCATCGGCGTCCAGCGGCCGGCCGTCTTCGGCGAAGGATTGACCCGGTTCCAGCATCTGGCCTTTCAGGTAGCGACTACGCAGGGCCACTTGGCCATTACCGTGGAAGCGCTGGTAAGGACCGTCGCGTACGCCATCGCGATACTGTTCGATCTCCGCAACGCTGCCATCCGGGTAATAGCTAGTGGCTTCGCCATGCATCAGCCCGTGGCGATAGCTCACCTTGCGTTGCAGCCAGCCTTCTGGCGCATGGAAGGTCGCCACGCCATGCAGCTTGCCGCGCAGGTAGGGCATCTGCGCCGAAACCCTGCCGTTGGGGTGGAAGAGGGTGCTCGGGCCGTTCAGCTCGCCCTGGCTGTAGCCGAGCTGCGCCTGGGGGCGACCGGCCTCCTCGATACGCACTGGCCCTTCCAGGCCACCGTCCTGCAGATTGCCCTGCATACGGCTGTCGCCACGGATGAGGTCGAGCTTGCCGGATTGCGCCATGCTCAGTTCACCTTCACCAGACCGCCTTTGATGGTCAGCATGCCGCCGCCGTCCACCGTCTGCTCGGCGCTGGCCTTGTTGGTCAGGCTGATGCCGGCGTCGTTGGTCAAGGTCGTGCCGGCCTTGTTGTCCAACGACGTGCCCGCCTGGTTGGTCAGGGACGTGCCGGCCTTCTGGGTGATGGAGGTCCCGGCCTGTGCGGCGAGGTCGGCATCGCTCTTGATTGTCAGGCTGCCGCCGCTCTGCAAGGTGAGCGTGCCGCTGACCTTGATGGTCAGGTTGCCGTCTACCGTAAGTTCGTAGTTGCCAGTCACCTTGTGGCTGTAATTGCCGCCTGTGCTGTGGGTCTGGTCGGCACCAACCTTCACAGTGCGACTGTCCTTCACATCCAGGGTGTCGCTACCGGTCTGGATGGTGACGCTGCGCTTGCCCTTCTCCAGGGTGATGGTCTCGTCGCCTTCCTTCACCGTCCGGGTGCGGGCGTTCTGCACCGTGAGGGTTTCGTCATGGCCGATGGTGGCGGTGCTGTCGTTGAGCACGTTGACCTTCATGTCCTTCTGCGCCTGGAGGAACACCTCCTCGGCATCCTTCTTGTCTTCGAAGCGCAATTCGTTGAAACCGCCGCCGCCCTTGGAGGAGTTGGTCTTGATGCCGGACTGGGTCTGGTTGTCCGGCAGGGCATAGGGAAGGGTGTTGTCGCCGTTGTAGACGCAGCCGGTCACCAGTGGGCGGTCCGGGTCGCCATCGATGAAAGTGACGATCACTTCCTGCCCGATACGCGGGATGAACTGCATGCCGAAGCCCTTGCCACTCCAGGGCAGCACCACCCGCACCCAGCAGGAAGAGGTTTCATCATTCTTGCCATCGCGGTCCCAGGGGAACTGGATCTTGATGCGGCCATACTGGTCGGTCCAGATTTCCTCGCCGCTCTTGCCCACCACCACCGCCGTCTGCGTATGCATCCGCGGCTTGGGCGTGGCACGCGGGGGGCGGTAGTGGTTGGCCTTGGGAATGGCTTCGAAGCGATTGCGGTAATGCTCGTGGCTGGCCTCGTGGGTCACCGAAGTCACCACCCAGTCGATGTTGAGCGACGTATCGTCGTGCCCGCTCAAGGTGAACCAGTGTCCCGGCACCAGCCAGCGGCAGTCGCTCTCGCCGATGAAGCGCTTCTCCTGGCTACGCAGCTCATCCACCCGCTGCTTGGACAGCGCGTCGCCTCGGGCCTTGGCGGTATAGCCGCCCGGATGTTCGTAAATCGATCGCGGTCCTGCCACCGCTTCGGCCTGGCTATAGAGCGAAGTCGTGGGGGTGGTGAACTCGTAGTCGGTGGCGCTGTAGATCCCGGCCACCGCTTGCAGGCATAGCTGCCCGGAGCGCACTCCATGCAGTTCGCGCACGCCGATCCCCTGGCCCAGATAGGGCACGGTCGGCCCGTTGGGTATCTGCGCAAAGGCGTCGTTGCTGTCACCGAGCACCAGGGTGTGTTTGCCGTCCTCGTGGGTGAAGAACCAGAAGATGCCTTCCTCCTCCAGTAGCCGCGAGACGAAGGCGAAATCGGTTTCGCCGTACTGCACGCAATACTCGCGCGGGCTGTAACTGCCGCTGAGGGACAGCTTGAAATCGGTGAAACCGTGGGCCGTGAAGATGCCGGTGACGATGTCGCTGGTGGTCTTGTTCTGGAACACACGATTATTGCTGGCCAGGGTCAACCACCAGAGCCAGGGGCGCAGCACCAGTTGGTATCGCTCGGCGGTGGCGTCGGCGGGGAGCTGGTGGATTTCAGCCACCAGGGCGTCGAGGGGGCGTTGCTTGGCGTCGATGTGGAGGGTGGTGGTGAGGTGGGTGGCGATGGTGCTGGAAAGGGTTACAGGGGTGGCGCTGTGACCGAACAGTGTCAGACCGAAAAAGTCCTGCAGATTCTCTGAGCCTGAACAGAGATCAGCCGTGAAATTGTCGATCCCTCCGACCGTAAGTGTGAAATCCATTTAGTGGCCGTGTTCTCGTCAGGTGAGGGAAAACTGCGCCCATACCGGCGCGTGGTCCGATGTGTAGTGCTTGATGGACTTTATCTCCTGGGTCGTACTGATTGTCATGTCCAGAGCGTTCTGTACCGTCGTCAGCAGGTTATCCCCACCAGCGGACTGCAGTGTCAGGCCGTGATAGAAAATGGCGTCATAGGGATTGTCAGTGCCGGTAGGCTTGACCCTCAGGCTGGTTTCATTGGTGACCGCCAGATTGAATTCCGGCTGCAAGATGGTGAATACATCGTGGGTGTTCATGTTGAAGTCGCCGCAGAGTACCGTCGGAAACTCTTGAACATGGGCAAGTTGCTTTATGTAGCCAATTTCCTTGTCGCTCATTTCGCTCGGGTTGGGTGCGTGGTAGACCATCACGGCGACGATGTTCTCTGTGCCGTTCTCCCCGAACAGCATCATGGCCGGCACACGGTTCTTGAACGGCAGGATCTTCTGCTGTGCATTGGTGTTGGTAAGTGATGGCTCACTCAAGGGCACTGCCCGGTCGGAACGCCATAGAAACGCATACAGTTCACCCTTGTTGCTTTCCTTGTATGCATTCCCGCCAGACAAGCTGTACTGCCACTGCTCTCCCAGGATTTCCTTCAACTGAGCAATCGCAAGCGCTCCCTGACTATCGTCATAGGACTCGCCGAATATCGGGCTCTTTACGGACGGACGTACTTCAAGGACGGTCAGGATGTCGATGTTCCGGCTCGAAACGATTTCCGCTATCTGAACCATGCGAGCCAGTTGCTCGGACTTGTCCTTTTGGGGGTTGTAGTTAAATTGCTTGATGTTCCAACTCATGATGTTCATGTAGGTCAGCCCCGGCGGATCATCGGCTTTTTCTGTCAGTTATAAATAACGGGCAGGTTCTGGTAGGTGCTCTGATTGCCGATTTCGATTGGCCAGACCGTTGTTCGTTGTACGCGTACTTTTCTCGTGACGCCTGCGAAAAGCACCTCGGCATACAGCTCGACTTTCAGGGTGGGATATGACTGCTGGAGAAGCTTCAGATGGCCGATGACGTCGATGACCATCCACTTCTGGCAGGTTGGGCAAACCTGTTGATCAACCCAGATCTTTATCTGATATGTCTGGTTCGGAAAATTTCCGATGGTTTGTTGGATATGCGCACGGATTCGTGAGGGCCATGCGGCTTTCCATGCCAGGCGCTCAGCATGTTGGTTCAGTGCAACTATTCCACCTGCGCCTGAAGCACTGGCACTGCCGTGCGGCCCGCTCCAGCCTCCGGAGCGCCGATTGCCATCGGCCTGGCCACTCCATTTTGCATAGACTTCTGCGTTCGCCATCTGAATGTTCCTTCTTTGTAGTCGTGCGCAGGCACTTGCTTGGCTTCGGGGCGTTCCGGCCGCAGCTTCTTATGGCAGGGCCTGGTTCAGGGCCGTGAACTGCGCGAAGTTGCCAGCGCTATGGGCAGCGACCATGGCCTGCGTATTGGCGTACAGGTACCAGACGTTCACATTGGTGATGTTGGCCGCGCACCAGTTGGCACAGCCGTTGTGGCCACCACAAGGAGGGAGTTCGACGAACAGATGCGGCACGTATCCACCAGCAAGATTCCCGGCGGCATGCGCCTGTCTTTCTGCATGGTGTTGGGGATTGAACAGACCGCCGACATTGATTGCGTCCGCGTCCAGGAGATGTGCCTGACTTTGCCCGAATCGGTAATCGGGAGCGCCCCACGGCCCCGGGGCGGTCAATCTGACGCTTGCGCAGCAGGACCCGTTTCCGACGCCGTTTCCCGGTCCCCTGATGCTCTGGAACTGCAGAATGCAGGCCGTTGCAAGTTCCCGGACGATATCTCGATGGGCTGTCCCCACGGCGGCACTTACATGTGCGACTGGCATATATCACCTCCTGATTCAGACCGTCATTCCAACACCCACTCCGCCAATTTCCCCGTCACCTGCGCCATCAGTACGTTCTCGATATCCCGCGCTCCCGCCGAGCTGCACTTGGCGAGTACCGCCTTGACGATGGCCGGGTCGAAGTCGAACTGCTTGCCGGTGGCGGCCTTGTAGCGACCCTGGAGCTTCTCCAGCTTGGCGATGACGATGCCTTCCAGGGTCGCTTCGTCCAGCGGGCGGTAGGGCACCACAGTCATGCGGGCGAGGAAGGCGGGGCGGAAGGCTTGCAGCAGGACCTTGCGCAGGCGTTCGTTGAAAGCGTCGCCCGCGAGCTGGTCGAGCGGGGTGTCGAGGACCAGTTCGGCACCGACGTTGCTGGTGGCGAGCATCACGGTGTTCTTGAAGTCCACCACCAGGCCGGTTCCGTCTTCCATCACGCCCTTGTCGAAGACGTTGTAGAAGGCTTCCAGCACATCCGGGTGAGCCTTTTCGATCTCGTCCAACAACACCACCGAGTAAGGTCGGCGGCGCACGGCTTCGGTCAGTACGCCGCCGGAGCCGTAGCCGACGTAGCCGGGCGGGGCGCCCTTGAGCTGGCTGACGGTGTGGGCTTCCTGATACTCGGAGAGGTTGATGCTGATGAGGTTGCGCTCACCGCCGTAGAGGGCATCGGCCAGGGCGTAGGCGGTCTCGGTCTTGCCGACGCCGGTGGGGCCCACCAGCAGGAACACGCCCACCGGTTTGGCCGGGTCGGTAAGGCCGGCTCGGTAGGCCTGGATGCGTTGGGCAATGGTGGCGAGGGCAGCTTCCTGGCCCATGACCCGTTGCGCCATGCGCTGGCCCAAGGTACGCACGGCGTGGGCTTCGTCGGCGAGCATCTTGCCGATAGGGATGCCGGTCCAGCCGGCGATGACCGAAGCCACGGTCTTGGAATCGACTTGCTCCGGCACCAGTGGGTCGTCCTGGCGAATGGCATCGAGGCCAGCTTCCAGGCGCGCCAGTTCGGCGGCCAGGTGGTCGATACGGTCATCCAATTCTTCGTTGGGCTTGCTGGTGTCGACGCTGTCGCTGAGGGCGAGCAGTTCCCGGCGGGCCTCCAGCAATTCGCGCACGGCTTCACGTTCCTCGCCCCAGCGGGTTTCCAGCTCGCGGATGGCGACGAGGTTGCCGCGCGATTCAGTTTCCAGTGCGGTAATGCGCTCGCGGTGGTCGAGGCCGGTGGCCTGTTCGCGACGCAGGCGTTGCAGCTCTTCTTCCAGGGATTGCTCACGGTGGCGCAGGCTTTCCAGCGGCGGAGGCACATCGTGCTGGCCGAGGGCGACGCGGGCGCAGGCGGTGTCGAGCACGCTGATGGCCTTGTCCGGCAGCTGTCGACCCGAGATGTAGCGATGGGAAAGCTTCACTGCGTCGTGAATGGCGGCATCCAGTACCTGCACGCCGTGGTGCTGTTCCAGCTTGGCGGCGACTCCCCGGAGCATTTCCACGGCCGTGGTCTCGTCCGGCTCTTCCACTTGCACCAATTGGAAGCGTCGGGCCAGGGCCGGGTCCTTCTCGAAGTACTTCTTGTACTCCAGCCAGGTGGTGGCGGCCAGGGTGCGCAGTTCCCCACGGGCCAGGGCCGGCTTGAGCAGGTTGGCGGCGTCGCTCTGGCCTTCGGCGGCGCCGGCGCCAATCAGGGTATGGGCCTCGTCGATGAACAGGATGACTGGCTTGTCAGCATTGCGTACCCCGTCGATCACGCCTTTCAGGCGCTGTTCGAACTCGCCTTTGACGCCAGCGCCAGCTTGCAGCAGGCCGAGGTCGAGCACCCGCAGGCTGACGTCCTGCAAGGGTGGCGGCACGTCGCCGGCGGCAATGCGCAGGGCCAGCCCTTCGACGACAGCCGTTTTGCCCACGCCGGGGGCGCCCACGAGGATCGGGTTGTTCTGCCGGCGGCGCAGGAGAATGTCGATGCTCTGGCGGATCTCGCTGTCGCGTCCGACGATGGGATCGATGCGCCCGGCATGGGCATCGGCGGTGAGGTCCTGGGTGTACTGGTCGAGGATGGAGTCCTGGGCGCCTGGCTGGGCGGGCTTTCCCTTGGCGGCCTGGGCGGCGGCGGGTTGCTCGCGGGAGGGCTGGGTCCATTCCAGCAGGTTGCTGCGCAAGGCTTCGCGCGGAATGCGCAGCAGTGACGAGGCACTGTTGAGCAGCAGGGTGCGGCGTTCGTCGCGGTCGAGCAGGGCGAGCAGGAGCAGGCCGGAGCGGATGCTCTGTTGGCCCAGCACGCTGGCATGCACCACGGCATCCTCGAGCACGCCGATGGTCTGCGCGGAGAGCGCCGGGGTGCGGGTATTGCCGGCCTTGAACAGTTCCAGCGCCTGGTTGATCTCCGAGGCGAGCGTGTCGCGCTCCAGGCCGAAACGCGGCAGCAGGCAGGCCAGGTCGCCACCTTCGATATCCAGCAGCTCCAGCAGCAGGTGCTCGATTTCCACGTAGTGGTGGGTACGTTGCAGGCAGCGCTGTGCAGCCCGTTCCAGGGCCCGGCGACTTTCCGCGTTGAGGCGTCCGATCAGGCTGCCGAGTTCCATGGTCAGGTCACCTCCGAGTGGCGCAATCGAGTGTCGATCCGTTGCAGCGTTTCGCCGTGCAACTGCAGGCCTCCACTCCAGCGCAGGCGGGGCGATTGGGTGCGGTCCAGGCACAGCGGCGCACCGGGACGGACCAGCAGGCGCAGGCTGCAATCCAGGTCTGGGCCGAAGTAGAGCGCGGCCAGGCTTGCAAGCTGTACGTGGTCGGCGCCGGCGGGAAGAAAGTCGCGTGCACGGTCGCTGGACAGCGGGCCGAGGATCAGGCGGATACCGGCGTGTTCATCCCATACACGGGTGCCAGCGATGGCATCGCGGCCCAGGCGGAGGTTGCGGGCGCCGCGTTGCAAGCGGCTGCAGCTGGCCGGTGGGATTTCGCGCCAGCCCCCTTGGTAGGCCTCGTAGCGCACCGCGACGTTGAACTGGTGACGCACCAGTGCGGCAAAACCGGCCAGAGAGCGACGGCCGCCAGCGAACAACGCGGTGCGTGCGGTCACGGCCGCGTCCGGCAGGGTCAGGCGATTCTGCAGGGCACCGGGTAGCAGGCCGCAGAGGGCCAGCAACTGGTCCTGTGCTGGCGAGTCTTCGGGCGCGCGAAAGCCCAGCGCCAGGCGATGTTTGCCGAGCGCGCGGTACAACAGGCTGAGCAGGCGATGCTGGAACAGGTCGAGGAATTCCGCCGGGGCGTGATCCTTCTCTTTGGCGCGCTGTTGCAACCACTCCTGGTAGGCGTAGGGCAGGGGGCCGTCGGGGCCTCCGAGGCCGAACACGGGAGTGGTAAGGGTCGGTGGCTGGCCGGGCTGTTCTTCCAGCTTCTCGACCTGGCTGGCCGCGAAGGTCGGGGTCAGCGGGCCGCGCAGGCGCAAGGCTTCACCCTGGGGGGCGCTGCCCTGGCCAAGGGGGTCTGCACCAGGCCGTTCGCGCTCCAGCAGCAGGAGTGCCTGCAGGAGCTCGAACGCCTGCGGCGCTTCGCGCAGGCGCCGGCTCAGAGGGAGAGGGGCATGCCGGCCTGGGGTTGCCACGTCCTGACCTCCTTGTCGCCATCGACCAGCACGGTTCGCACGAAGCGGTTCGCGGTCGCGTAAAGGGAAAAGAATTGCGCGAGTACGGCGGAGAAGAGCACGGCGCTGGCGCCGGCGAAGTGTTGGGGATCGAGGCTGAGGCGCACTTCCAGCCCATTGCGCCACCCGCGCCAGGCATCGTCGCCGATCCTGGCGACTACCCGCTCGCACGTCAGTCGGGTGATGCCTTCGATCTGCCGGCGGACGCCACTTTCGTCGCGCAGGTTGTGCAGGTCGAGCAACTCCTGCAGGGCTTCCAGGGCCTGCGGGCCTTCCACCAGGGACAGGTGGTTGAGCGTGAGCTGCGAGACCATTCGCCAGCGCGATTCGCCGGACAGGCGCGGCAGGCTCTGCGGGGTGGGCGGGTTGCGCAGGCTGGCGCGGGCGACCGGGCCGGGGCGCTCGAAGCCCAGGCGCGTGCCAGCCGGCAGATTCTCCGCCAGGTGCCGATTGGTGCAGAGCAGCTCGGCGGTCAGGCTGTACTCGGGGGCGTCCTGTAATGGATCGAAACGGGTGTCCACCAGGCTCAGCAAAAGGTCGGTGCCCAGGCGATTGGGGGTCATGCCTTGTACCCGGCGGGCATGCCAATAGAGGCGGGCACCGGGAACGCTCGCACCATGGGCATGGCCATAGTAGGCCGGTACTGGAATCACGCCGCGCGGCGATGCAGCCCGCATGGCGCGGACGCTGTGGATCTCCACGCTGCTTTCGCGGTGGGCATCGGCGATCAGGCGATACTCGCTGCGGGTGCCGTCCGGTCGGAGCGGCTCGGAGGTGCGCGGGAACAGGTTGATGACGGGCGCACAACCCAGGCGCAAGTCGTCCTGCTGCAGGTGCAGGCGGCCCGCCGGAGCGCGGTCGAAGGCGATCACCAGCACGCAATCGCGCCCGCCCGTGCTGGGCGGCTGGATCGGGATATCGAAGAACGCGAACTTGTCCGGGAAGGTGAAGTACTCGGCCAGGAGGCGCAGGGCAGGATGCTGGCCATCTTCCTCGGGCAGTAACGCCTGGTCGTCGGCAAAGCCCACCAGCTGAGGCTCGCCGGGGCAGGGCAGCAATGGCACGCCCGGTACGCCGCAATGGATGCCGAGGGTGTGGGCGCCGAGCAGGTCGTAGAGCGCGGCGTTGGTCACCGGCGAGGCGGCGAGATGCAGGCGCAATTGGCGGATGGGCAGTTGCGCCCAATCGAACTCGCCCAGGCAGTGCAGTTCCAGGCGCAGTGCCGCGCGTGCCTCGGGGCGTCCGGTCAGGGCAACTGCCTCGTCGCCATCCAGCAGCGTCGCACCGCCGATGCGCACGGGCCAGAGCATCGCCTCTGCCGTGGTGCGCAGGTGCACGCTGGCGCCCTGGCTGGTGGTGACGAACAGCGGCGTGTCGCGTGGCATCCGGAAGCCTTCGGCCAGGCTACCCTGGGTCGGGTCCGGCTCGAACTGGACGATGGAGCAGGAGGGCAAGGGGCGCAGGGCCAACGGGTAGAGCTGTTCCAGCAGGGCATCGCTGAACTCTGCGTAGTCGTCGTCGAGGCGCCGTTGCAGGCGCGCGGTCAGTAGCGAGAAGCCTTCCAGCAACCGTTCCACATGTGGGTCCGGGCATTCGCCGGGAGACAATTCGAGGCGGCGGGCAACCTTGGGATAGCGTGCGGCGAAACTGGCGCCGGCGTGGCGCAGCCAGGTGAGTTCGCGCTGGTAGTAGTCCAGCAGCTCCGGGTCAATCGAGTCGCTCATGGCTTACCTCGAGGCCCTCGTCGTTGTTGTCGATGACAAACACCGCCGGCCAGCTGCGCTGACCACTGCGCAGACTGCCACCCAGGCGAAGACGCAGGCGCTGGGGTTGGCCGGGGACCGGTTCGGCTTCCACTTCGGTCAGTTGCAGGCGCGGTTCGAAGTGCTGAACGGCGGCACGGATTTCCCGTACCAGTTGCCGCCGGTCATCGCTGCGGCGTGCCTGGAGTGCACTCCAGTCGCCGATGCCATAGTCGAGGATGGTCAGTGGTTGCGCGCTCCTGGCGCTGGCGCGGCGGGTGTTGAGCAGCCGCGCCAGTTCCTGGCGGACGGATTCCGCCATGGCCTCGCGGTCGAAGGCCTGCGCCTCGTCCGCCTGGGCGGCAAGACGCTCGAACAGTGGCGGCAGCAGGCCGGCTTCCGACATGGCCGAGCGTCGTTACTTGACCACCTTGTTGGCCGCCAGGTCCCAGGTGGAAGCGGCGGTGCCTTCCTTGGTGCCGTCGTCCTTCTGCGCAGTGAGCTCCCATTTGATCTTGGTGAAGTTCAGCGACAGGGTTTCCACCGGCTTGCCACCGGCACCACCGCTCACGCTGACGTTGGACAGCACCACGTTATCCAGGGTGTAGACGATGAAGGGGAGGACCTTGCCATCACCTTCGGCGGCGTTGCGGCCGATGGTGATCTTCGCCGTGGTGATGGGTTTTCCGGCGCAGCAGTATTCGTTCAGCGACGGGGTGGAGGTGTCGATGAACTTGGTGACGGTGAACTCACCAATGTGCGGGCGGCCGGAAGTGCGTTCTGAGTTGCTGACGTCGTTGGTGACCTGCATGGCCACGTTGTGGCTGTAGGACATCAGTTCGATCTTGTCGGAATAGCCCTCGAGCAGACTGTCGCCTTTGATGTCGTCGCCGAGGTCGAGAATGATCGCATCCATCGATTGGAACTCCTGAATCTGGAAAATCCGAAAGAAAGGGTGGTGCCCGCCCGCCGGACTGGCCGACGGGCGGCACGGGTCAGGCGGCTACCGGCGGCGGCAGGCTGGCCACAAGACGGATCGAGGCGGTCAGTTCCTCCAGCTGGAAGTGCGGGCGAAGGAATACGGTCGCCCGGTACGCGCCCGGCTTGCCGGCCACTTCCGAAACGTCCACCCGTGCTTCGCGCAGCGGGTACTGGGCCTTGATCTCCTGGGGGGCGTTGTCGTTGATCAGTACGTAGTCGGCGATCCAGTTGTTCAGGTAGGTCTGAACGTTGTCGCGGGTCATGAAGCTGCCCACTTTGTCGCGCATGATCACCTTCAGGTAATGGGCGAAACGCGAGGCCGCGAGCACGTACGGCAGCATCGCCGAGATGCGCGCGTTGGCGTTGGCTTCGTTGGTGTTGTACGCCTTGGCCTTGTTGGTGGTCTGGCCACCGAAGAACACCGCGAGATCGCTGTTCTTCTTGTGGCAGAGGGCAATGAAGCCGAGGTCGTTGAGTTCCTTCTCGCGGCGGTCGGTGATCGCCACCTCGGTCGGGCACTTCAGCGACAGATCGCCGGAGCTGGTGCGGAAGGTATGGGCCGGTAGACCTTCCACCGCACCGCCGCCTTCGGCGCCACGGATCGCTGCGCACCAGCCGTACTTGGCAAACGCCTCGGTGATGCGCTGGGCCAGGGCCCAGGCAGCGTTGCCCCACAGGTACCTGGAATGGTCGGTGCCGTTGACGTCTTCGACGTAGTTCATGCCTTCCACCGGCAGGGTGTCCGGGCCATAGGGCAGGCGCAGGAGGAAGTGCGGCAGCACCAGGGAAACGTAGCGCGAGTCCTCGCTCTCGCGGAAGCTGCGCCACTTGATCAGCTCCTGGCTCTCGAAGATTTTCGCCAGATCACGGGGTACGGCCAGTTCGGTGAAGCTGTTCATGTCGAACAGTTTCGGGTTGGCAGCCGCGATGAAGGGCGCGTGAGCGGCGGCGGCGACATTGGAAAGCTTCTCCAGCAGGGCCACGTCCTGGGGATGCCGACCGAAGCTGTAATCGCCCACCAGCAGGCTGAAGGGATGGCCGCCGAAGGTGCCGTATTCCTCTTCGTAGATCTTCTTGAACAGCGCGCTCTGGTCGAACTCGACGGCCTTTTCCAGGTCGGTCTGCAGGTCTTTCTGGCTGACGTTGAGCAGGCGCAGTTTCAGGCGGGAGCTGGTTTCGGTGTTCTGCACCAGCAGGTGCAGGCCACGCCAGGACGCTTCCAGTTTCTGCAGCTCGGGGTGGTGCAGGACTTCGTTGAGCTGGGCGCTGATCAGTTCGTCGATCTGACTGATGCGATCGTTGATCATGGCCACGGTGTCCTTGTCGATGGCCATGCCTTCGTCGAGAACCTGGGTGGCGAATTCCGCGAGCATGTCGCGGGCGTAATCCTGCTGGCTGTCATCGTGGGCCATGCGGCCCTCGGCGACGATTCGGTCGAGCAGAGTCAGGGTCTGCGTGGTGCTCTCGCTGTTCGCACCGGCTTCTGTTGCCATGAGCGATTCCTCCTGGAAGTCGGGCTATGGATCAGGCCTGGGGTTCGGCCGGTGCTTCGCCTTCGCCCTCGGGCGCGGCGATTTCGGCTTCGGGACGCGCCGACTTGATCTCTTGCAGGCCTTCGGTGTTGCTCACCACTTCCTGCAGGAGCTTGTCGAGATCGTCATTGCCGTCGAGCTTGGTGAGCAGGTCGCGCAGGCGTTGGCGAGCCTCGAACAGACGGCGCAGCGGGGTGATCTGCTTGACGATGTTGACCGGATCGAAGTCGTCCATGTCCTTGAAGCGCAGCTCGACATTGAGCTTGCTGCCGTCACCGGTGATGGTGTTGTCCACCTGCAGGGTGGCGCGCGGTGCGATGGAGGAGAGGACCTGGTTGAAGTTGTCGCGGTCGATCTCGGTGAAGCGGCGCTCGATGAGTTTCGGCAGGGGCTGCTCGGGCTTGCCCGAGAGGTCGGCGAGGATGCCCACGACCAGCGGCAGTTCTTTCTTCTCGATGGCGTCGCCGATTTCGACGTCGTAGGTGATCTGAACCCGGGGCGGGCGTACCCGATCCAGTTTGTGCTGCGTGCTTTCGGCCATTTTGGTGGGCTCCGGTGCATTGCCACGAGCGCAATGCATCGGACTGGTCCTGTCATCGCACTCCCTTGCTGGATCACGACGCGACAGGGGGAAACTACACGCAAGCCTGTCCTTGGCGATCCCTCTAGTTCATCGGTCCGATGAACTACTCACACACGCTAGAACAGGTCTATAAATTTGCAAATGCAAACCAGAGTCTGACCTTCATGAAGCAAGGACGTTTCATTTCCAGTTCAAAATTGTTGTTCCTGGCCGCTGCGATCTTGCTGGGAGGATGCTCCGATCTACTCGGTCCGAAGGTCCAACTCGACGCACTGACCCTGGATGTCGCCGAGCGCGCCAACGACGACACACCCATCGCCGTCGACTTCATCGCGGTGCGCGATCCCGAGTTGCTCAAGGTGCTTTCCGGCATCACCGCACGGCAGTGGTTCGCCGATCGCGAGCAGTTTCGCCGCGACTACCGTCAGCAGTTTTCCGTCTGGAGCCTGGAGCTGGTTCCCGGGCAATTCATGGAGGCTCGCGAGTTTCCTCTGGCGGGTGATAGCGCGGCTGGACTTTTGGTCTTTGCCGGCTATAACACACCCGGTGCTCACCGCCTGAGACTGGATGAGCAGAGCCGTGCCTGGCTCCGGTTCGATAGCAGGGAAATGCGCTTGCTGAGCGAGAACGAGCAGTGACGAAAGGCCCCTGAAGCAGCAGGGCGTCGAGCTCGCGACAACGTTGGACGTCGAAGGGGAGTGGTATGAAAGTTCTGCCTGACGCGGTGTGCTGGCACGAGGGCATGCAGTTGCTGCCCCAGCATTTCCAGCTGCAAGGGTTGCGCGCGGAAGTCCTTGCCGCCCATTTCGCCCAAGCCGGCAATCCCTGGTTCTGGGGCATCTCCCAACTCGAACTCGACCCCGCTGCATTGAGCGCAGGCCTGGTGCGCGTGCTCACCCTCGAAGCCATCCTGCCCGACGGTTTGCCGGTCAGCATCAAGCCCGGCGAGGGCGTAGTGCTGGAGCTGGACCTCAGCACCGCCATCGCCCAGTCCGCGACTTCAACCGTCACCGTGTTCCTGGCCGTCAACCCGCTCGGGCGAGGCGGCCAGGTGCTGCCGCTGCGTGGGCGCCTGCAATCGGCGGTGGGCGAGGCCGTGCCTGACCTGGCCAGCGGCGAACACCCCGAACCCATCCTGGTCTGGCGTCCGGCTGCGCGACTGGTGACTGAGATCGGTCGTGCCGATTCGGTCTGCCTGCCGCTCCTGCGGATCGCCAAGGAGGGTGGTGGTTTCGTTCGCCAGTCCTATGTGGCGCCAACCCCGCGAGTCCTTCCCGAATCCGTGCTCGGTCGTGCGGTTGCCGCCCTCTGTGCCCGCACGCGGGAGAAGTGTCTGTTCCTCGGCGGACGCCTGCGTCAGGCGGAGCAGGCGGGCAACCATGGCGACATGGTGGAGATTCGCCGGCAGCTCGCCGCACTCTGGGCGCGGTTGCCGGAAGTGGAGGCGGCGCTGAACAGCCGGATCGCCGCCCCTGACCGCTTGCATGGCCTGCTCGTGGGCATGGCTGGCGCCTGGTGCGCGCTGGACCCGGTGGCCGGCGTTCCGGCCTTCGCGCCGCTGGATTACCTCGACCTAAAGCGCGGCTACGACGAAGTACTCGACTGGCTGGAGAGCGCCCTGACCCGTGTGCGGGTCGGTTATCGCTGCCTGGTCTTCGAACAGGTGGAGCAGGGCTTCGCCATTCAACTGCCGGACCTCCAGTCCCGTCGTCAGCGCCTGGTAATCGGCCTGCGCATGCCGGCTGGCGCTGGGGAGCAGGCTGCTTCCTACTGGCTGGGACAGGCCATCATCGCCGCCCAGGGTCAGGTGCCGACTCTTGCTCGCCAGCGCATGAGTGGGCTGGCGCACCAATCCATGAGCCGAGGCGAGCAGGTTGCCTACAGTGTGGGTGAGGACACCCGTCTGTTCGTGGTCCAGGCTGCCGGAGAGTGGTTCGATCCCGAGCAGAAACTCTGCATCGTGGTGCCCGGCCAGGCTGCGCTGGTAGGGCCCTGGCAAGTGGTGCTGTTCGTCGCCAACGCACACGAATTCGCCTGACCAGCCAAGGACGCGCAAATGCCGGAAAGGAGTGTGGCCCTGTATCCGCCGGAGTTCGGCGAGGCACCCCTGAGCCTCGCTTTTCGCCAGGCCTGGTTGGAATGGCGTGATGCCTGGGACGAGCTGGAAGATGCCGACGACAGCGACGGCCAACTGGTGGAGCGCACGGCCGAGACTGCCACGCGCATCGTTCGCCGCCTCTGGCGCAGCGCGTTTGCCAGTGTCGGCGAGCCGGCGGCGGCCCAGGTCAAGGCGATGGTCTACGCCTTCGTGGCGCTGCTGGATGAAACCCTGTTGTTCGGCAGTTGGGCTGGCCAGATCGCCTGGCAGGAACGCCCGCTGGAGGCGCGGCTCTATGGGTCGCGCAATGCCGGCGAGCGCGTGCCCACGGCCATTCGCAACCTGCTCAAGGAGCGTATTCCGGCCACCCGCGACCTGGCCAATGTCTACCTGCAATGCCTGGTGCTGGGCTTCCACGGCCAGCTGCGCGGTGAGCGTGGTCAGGCCATGCACGAACGCTGGCGGCAGGCGTTGTTCACCTTCGCCTGGCAGCGCGAGCCCGTCGCTCAAGGCGCACTGCAGAGCCTCGAGCGCCCACTGCGCGCCGAGCCGCTGAGCCGGCCCCTGCGTCGGGCTTTGCCGGATGGCCTGCGCCTGGGATTGGCGATTGCAGGTTTTGCGCTGCTGCTGACAGCCCTTGGGCAGTGGCTGTGGAGCGACATCCAGTCCGAACTGGAACCCGTCCTGCACCTGGCCGCCACGCTGGATGACGGGGAGCAGTCGGAATGAGCGGCTTCGCCATTGCCCTGATAGTCCTGGCGCTGCTCCTGCTGCTGGCCGCCCTCGCGGCGCTTTGGTGGTGGTTGCGCACCCAGTCCGGCGCGGCCATCCGCAGCTTCTATGCCGCCGTGCGCAAGATGGAACACGACCAGGGCAGCCAGGATCGTTATCAGACTCCCTGGCTATTGCTGGTGGGCGACCCGCGTGAAGGCGGCCAGTTGTGCCTGGACTGGCAATTGGCGCCGGCTGGGCGGGCTGCCTGGTTTGGTCGCTGGTGGCTCGACCCCGACGGCTGTCTGCTGGTAGTGCCCCAAGGCCTGTTTCTGCCGGAGGAGGGTGGAACCGTTCCGGCCTTCGCATGGCGTCGACTGCTCGGCATGTTGCTGCGCTTGCGTGGCCAGCGGCCCCTGGATGGTGTGATCTGGACCATCCCGCTGGCGCGCCTGCTGGACGATGCGCAGTTGGCAGCCGATGCCATCGCCGCGCGTCGCCGCTTCGGCGAAATGCTGCAGCGTCTGGGCCTGAGCCTACCGGTACATGTGCTGGTCACTGGCCTCGAGGAAATGCCGGGGTTTCAGGAATTGGTAGCCGCATTGCCGGAAGAAGGCCGTGAGCGCGCCCTGGGTTGGGCATCACCCTATGCCCTGGAGGCGGGCTGGCAGGGCTACTGGCTGGATGACGCCATCGACCTGGTGATCCAGGGCGTGCAAGCGGCGATCCTCGAAGTAGCGGCTATCAAGGGTGAGCTGGGAGAAGACCTCTACCGTCTGCCGGGTCAGCTGGATGGCTTGCGGGGCAACCTGCGCGCGCTGCTCGAGCCGGTATTCCAGGGTAATGCCCAGGGCGAGGCACCGCGGCTGCGGGGGCTCTATCTCAGCTCGGCTCAAGCGTTCGCCAGCGATCCCGAATCGTGGGAGCTGACCGCCCGCGAACTGGCTCCGGCGCGCGGCGTGTTCACGCGCTCGCTCTGGCGCCAACGATTCCTCGCTGAACAGGGCCTGGCCCAGGCGGTGCCGCGCATCTTGCGCCTGCGTCAGCGCTGGCAGCAGGTAGTTGCCGGTACGGCGGCGGTCATCGGCGCCTTCTGGCTCCTCGGGATGCTCTGGGTGTGGCATGACGGCCAGCGTGACGCCCGCGAGCTGACGCGTGTGCTGCAGGTTGCGCAGAACAATCATGTGACGCTGAAGGACCCGGCGCGCAGCGCGGAGCAGGCGCGGCGTAACCTGCTGGGCTTCTGGCGCCTGCTGCAGGATGCTCCGCGCTGGCATTTCGCCTCGCTGGTCTATCCCACCTCCTGGTTTTCCTCCCTCGATGGACGCATGGACAACGTCCTCCGGTCCATGGCGCGCAGCGAGGCGATGCACCCCCTGGGACAGCTGCAGCGAGTGGAGCTGGACAAGCTGTTGGCGATCCGCGTGGGTGATCGACGCACCAGCGTCGAAGGCGAGCAGCCCGAGGATTGGCCGAACTATGTCAAGGCGCGCAAGCTGGCCTACGGCGTGTCCAGCCTGGCGCAACAGAACCGGCTGTTCGCCGACATCCTGTCCGGTGACAAGGGCGTACTGGAACCATTGGCGCAACTGGGCAACACCGCGCTCGGGCTGGACTTGAACACGGCCGACCTGCGCCGCCGCGCCTATTACGAGCGCGTTTTGCGAGGGCTGGGCGGCCCGGGACTGGCGCCGCTCGACCTGCAGCCCCAGCGCCAGGCCCTGAGCCAGCAATATCAGGCGCTGATGAAGCTCTGGCTGACGCAGTACTTCCTGGCCGACAACTTCGTTCGTCCGGCCGGGTACCTCAAGGTGCACCTCGAGAGCCTGCAAGGCGGGCAGGGCAATACACTGCCCGAGCTGGAAGAGATCAACAGCCTGATCGATACCCTCGAAGACCTGATCGCCCTGACCAACTCCGCCTGGAGCCACAGCAATGGCGAGGAGCTGGTTCCGGGTTATCGCAATCACATGGAAACTGTGCGTCAGAACAGTTTGCTGGGCCCCGCGGTGGAGCAAAACCTCGAGGCCGAAGCGGCCCGCCTGCGCAAAGGCTTCCACGGGCAGTGGATCGCCAGCATCGGCACTCGCTCCAACCTGTTGCAGCGTCAGGCGGGCGGCACGCTGACGATGCAAGAGCACATCAGCGCGCTGGCAAAGGCGATCAAAGGGCTGCTCAAGCGCGATTTCGTCGTGGTTGCCCTGCGTCGGGACGCCGCCGAGCCCGATCCGCGGACACTGCGCTACGTCGATTCGCGGGCATTGGCCCAGGCGCAGGGCTTCGTCGACAGCTATCGCGCCTTCGTCGGCCAGGAGCTGGCACTGATTCCGCCGGATTATCGCGAAGGCATGCTCAAGGCGGCTGGTGAAGCGGCGACGCGAGCCATCTGGGCCAGCCTCAGCGCTTCCGATCCGCGCCCGCCAGGCGGGGCCAGCAAGGCCTTCGATGTTCCGGTGGAACAGGCCGGCCAGGTTCTGAACGCACTGGTCGAGCTCGATCGGACCGACCTTGCTGGCGCATTGCGCAGCCAGCTGACCCGCATGGCCATGGCCGATGTCGATTCAGCTTTGGGCAGCATCGATGCCTTACCGGTATTTACCCAGCGCTTCGACATCTACCAATGGGACGGTGGCCGCAATCTCGGTCTGCAACTCTTCCGCTCCAGCGATGTGCAGGACCTGAAGAACAGCCTGGGCCAGCAGTTCGCAGTCATCCTTTCCACCAGTGAGGGCGCGGCGCCAGCGCTGACGTGGCTCCAGGAGCAGGCAGGGTTGTCTTCCTCCGAGCGGGACCGGGTGGCGCGCCTGGCTGCCCTGAGCGAGGAAATGATCAAGTACAAGGCCCAGAACCCTGCCAGCTCACCGGCGCTGTTCGAGCAACTGGTCAGCCGCGACTTCGTCGAAATGGACATGGGTTCCTGCACCCAGGTGCTGGCCACCGCCACCCTTTCCGCCGGTGTCGGCGATCTGTCCCGGCGTACCCATGTCCTGCGCGAACAGGCGTCGCAGCGCTGCAGCCAGTTGCAGCAGCAGCGTGCCGCCCAGGCCTGGAATGACCTGGCGGACTACTTCAACCAGTACCTCGCTGACCGCTTCCCCTTCGCCTACAGCCTTCAGGCCGATGATGCCGACCCGGCACGGGTGCAGCACCTGGTGGAACTGATCGACAGCCGGCTGGCGCAGGCTGAAGAAGGCCTGAAATGGAGCAACGCCAGCGATCGCCCTGCAGCGGAGGACTTCCTCGCCCGTCTGAAACAGGCGCGTAGCTGGCTTGGCCCGCTGTTCCTGCGCGACCCTTCTGGCTCCCTGGGCGTCGAGCTGGACGTGCGCTGGCGCACCGACCGCGATGACGAGCGCGGAGCGGACCAGGTAATCGCCTGGGGTCTGCATGCTGGCGACAAGCAGATCGGCTTCCCCGGCGAAGTGCAGCGTCTGCACTGGAACGTCGGCGATCCCGTGCAGCTGTTGCTGCGCTGGGCCAAGGACGGCAGCCAGAGACCGAGCATCGACCCGTTGCAGCCGAGCATGGCGGTGTCCGATCTGGAGGCCGGGTGGGAGTACCGCGGGCCGTGGGCGTTGTTGCGCCTGATGCGCTCCCATGTGGTGCTGCAACGGCAGCCGAGCATGGATTACACCGACTTTCCGCTGACCCTTCAGGTGCCGGTGCGCGGTACTCCGAGCGGCAACCAGCAGGCGTTGATGTTCATGCGCCTGTCGCTGATGACGCAGGGGGGCAAGCTGCCGCTGTCGATTCAGCCCCTGCCGGTGAAGGCTCCGCGCTCGCCCTTCATCAATAGCCACAGCGCTTCCCTGGTCAGCACCGAGGCGACGCCATGAACCTGCCGATGACCGATAGCCCGGCCAGCGAGCTGCTGGACCCCATTTCCGATACCGAACCCTGCGGTCCCAGCCTGCGCTACGACCCCGCCTGGGACCGTCTGCGAGAGCTGCGCCGGGAGGACGACGCCAGCCTGCCCGCGGGAGTCTGGCAAGCGGACCTCAAGCGAGGTGACTGGGCTGCTGTGGAGCACCTGGCCAGCGAGCTGCTCCGTGAACGCAGCAAGGACCTGATGCTGGCTGCCTGGTTGGGCGAGGCCTGGCTCCTGCGCAGCGGACTCGACGGCCTGGCGCCGGCGCTGGGGTTGCTCGCCGGACTCTGTGAGCGCTACCCCGACGATCTGCACCCGCAACCGGAGGACGGCGACCGTTCCTGGCGCGTGGCGCCGCTGGAGTGGATGGTGCGTCGCTACAGCGAAATCGTACTGACCCGATGCGCGCTGTTCGGTGCCGAGCATTCCGATCTCGCCCACCTGACTCTGCACGGCTGGCAGCAACTCCAGCAACGGCAGGTGCAGGCCAGCGACAGCAAGGCGGATAAGGTCGCCGCCGAGGCGGCACGGCTGGAGCAGCGCAAGCTCGATGAAACGCTCAGGCAGATGTCACCGGCGAGTTTCCTGCGCGTGCGTCAGGGCGCGGAGGCGAGCCTGGCGGAACTCGGTCGCCTGGATGCCTGGAGCGACGGCTGGCTGGGTGACCTGGCTCCCAGCTTCGCTCCTTTGCACCAGACCCTGAACGCCATCCGCTCGCTCATGCAGGAGTTCGCCCCCATGCAATCCCAGACGCCGCCTGCCATGGAGCCAGCCTCCGAATCCTCGGCAGCTCCGATTGCCGCCGCCGCGGAGGTCGCGCCCAGCTTCAGCGGCACACCGGGTAGCCGCGAAGAGGCCTACCGCCAATTGGCTCTGATCGCCGACTACCTCGCCCGCACAGAGCCACACAGCCCGGTGCCCTATGTGATCCGCCGCGCGGTGGAATGGGGCAACCAGCCGCTGAGCACTCTGCTGGATGAGTTGATCACGGCCGATGCCGAATCCCGCCGCCTGTGGAAGCTCCTGGGTGTACTCAAGTAGGGGCAAGTGGCGCCTGGCGATTGAAATAGCCCCTACAAGGTTCGTGCACGGGGTTTGGCCTGAGCTATCAGGCAGGTCTTCGACCTGCATCGCGATTGAAATCGCTCCCACAGTTCAAGCACGTCGCCGCTGTTTTTTGTGGGAGCGAATTCATTCGCGAAAGGGCAGCACAGCTGCCCCCGTCCAACAGCTCATCACGCGCTTACCAACACCTCGAAACCGCCAAAGATCATCCGCTGCCCATCGAAAGGCATGGTGCTCGGGTCGGGTTTCATGCGCGGGTCTTCCATCGCTTTCTTCATGCCTTCGTCCCTGACCTGCTTGGACGGCCAGTTGATCCAGGAGAAGACCACGGTTTCACCTTCCTTCAATTTCACTGCCATGGGGAAGGAGGTCACCTTGCCCTCGGGTACGTCGTTACCCCAGCACTCGACGACGCTGAGGGCGCCGCATTCCTTGAAGACGCCAGCAGCCATCTCGGCCACCTTGCGGTAGGCCTCACGGCTGGCGGTGGGAACGCGTACCAGGAACCCATCTACGTAGCTCATATCCATTCTCCTTTCTGGATGGTGTGAAAAAAAGTTGTCTGTCGCATCCGGTACACGCAGGGATCACGCGCCCGATTCACTAATGAGTCGATCTAGATAGTGCCGGTTCGACAGACTCGCCAATCGAGTGGTGCTTGCGCCGACCAGCGGTCAATGCGCTGTGATGTCTTTGGGCTGGCGGAAAGAAATGCGTCTTTCGCCGATTGTTCCTGCCCATGAAAAAGCCCCGCCGAAGCGGGGCTTTTTCATTTCGCGAGGGTTACTTGTTGCGATTGTCGTACACGTGGCAGGCCTTGCCTTCGGAGCGTTTCAGTGAATAGCAGGGGCGCAGGACGATGCGCGAGCTGATGCCGATGTAGGTCTTGATGTACTTGGAGAGCTCGTTGCACAGCACCTGCTGTTGCGACTCGCCGAGGTGCTCGTGCTCGTGCTTGAGCTCGACATGCACCTCGATGCTGTCCAGGTTGCCGTTGCGGAACAGGTGGATCTCGTAGTTCTCGGAGAGTTGCTTGACCTTCAGCACCTGTTCTTCGATCTGGGTCGGGAACACGTTCACGCCGCGGATGATCAGCATGTCGTCGCTGCGGCCGGTGATCTTGTCCATGCGCCGCATGGGGCGGGCGGTGCCCGGCAGCAGGCGGGTCAGGTCGCGGGTGCGATAACGGATCATCGGCAGCGCTTCCTTGGACAGCGAGGTGAACACCAGCTCGCCCATCTGGCCGTCCGGCACTACTTCTCCGGTCACCGGGTCGATGATCTCGGGGTAGAAGTGGTCTTCCCAGATGGTCGGGCCGTCTTTGGTTTCCGCGCATTCCATGGCGACCCCGGGGCCCATGATTTCCGACAGGCCGTAGATGTCCAGGGCGGTAATGCCCATGCGTTCTTCGATGGCGCGGCGCAGTTCGGCGGTCCAGGGTTCGGCGCCGAAGATGCCGAGGCGCAGGGCCAGCTTGTGCGGGTCGATGCCCTGGCGCTCGATCTCGTCGGCCAGGTTCAGCATGTACGACGGGGTGACCATGATGATGTCCGGTTGGAAGTCACGGATCAGCTGGACCTGCTTCTCGGTCTGGCCACCGGACATCGGGATCACAGTGCAGCCCAGGCGCTCGGCGCCGTAGTGGGCGCCCAGGCCGCCGGTGAACAGGCCGTAGCCGTAGGAAATATGCACCTTGTCACCCTTGCGACCGCCGGCCGCGCGGATCGAGCGCGCGACCACGTTGGCCCAGGTGTCGATGTCGTTCTGGGTGTAGCCGACCACCGTGGGCTTGCCAGTGGTGCCGCTGGAAGCGTGGATGCGCACGATCTCGCTCTGCGGCACGGCGAACATGCCGTAGGGGTAGTTGTCGCGCAGGTCGTTCTTGCCGGTGAAGGGGAATTTCGCCAGGTCTTCCA
This sequence comes from Pseudomonas sp. BN606, assembly GCF_029873115.1. Lineage (NCBI taxonomy): Bacteria > Pseudomonadati > Pseudomonadota > Gammaproteobacteria > Pseudomonadales > Pseudomonadaceae > Pseudomonas > Pseudomonas sp. BN606. The sequence goes on from NZ_SSOF01000078.1 coordinate 157,679, forward strand.
GGGATTTCAGGTCGTCCGGGTGTACGCCTTTCTCATCGAAGCGTTGGCGGTACAGCGGAACGTTTTCGTAGGCGTGCTTGAGGCTCCAGCGCAGGCGTTCCAGCTGGTGCTGGCGCAACTGGTCGACGCTGGCGGTTTCCATCGGGTCAAGCAAGGCGGTATTGGCAATCATGTTCATGGTTCACTCGAATTATTTTTGTGCGCGAAGCCGTAGGCTTCTGAGTGCTGAGGAAGAGGATACTCCTCACCCGTTTTTCAGATCTCGGTTCTTGCGTTTCAGAGCCTTTCAATGATCAGGGCGATGCCCTGACCCACGCCGATGCACATGGTGCAGAGGGCGTAGCGGCCCTGGCGTTCTTCCAGTTCGTGCAGGGCGGTGGTGACCAGGCGTGCGCCGCTCATGCCCAGCGGGTGGCCGAGTGCGATGGCGCCGCCGTTGGGGTTCACGCGCGGATCGTTGTCGGCCACGCCCAGCTCACGCAGAACGGCGAGGCCCTGGGCTGCGAAGGCTTCGTTGAGCTCGATCACGTCCATTTCGGCCAGCGACAGGCCAGTCAGTTCCAGCACCTTGCGGGTCGCCGGTACCGGGCCGATGCCCATGATGCGCGGCTCGACGCCGGCGGTCGCCATGCCCACCACGCGGGCGCGGGCCTTGAGGCCGTGGCGTTCGGCCGCGGCACTGCTGGCCAGCAGCAGGGCGCAGGCGCCGTCGTTCACACCCGAGGCATTGCCGGCGGTGATGCTGCCGCCCTGACGGAACGGCGTGCCCAGCTTGGCCAGCTGTTCCAGGGTGGTGTCGCCGCGCGGATGCTCATCCTGCTCGACGATCTTCGGCGGGCCTTTGCGCTGGGGAATTTCCACCGGGACGATTTCTTTCGCCAGTCGACCATTGGCCTGGGCTGCGGCGGCGCGCTGCTGGCTACGCAGGGCGAAAGCGTCCTGGTCCTCGCGGGAAACGTTGAATTGCTCGGCCACGTTCTCGGCGGTCTCCGGCATGGAGTCGATGCCGAACTGGCTCTTCATCAACGGGTTGACGAAGCGCCAGCCGATGGTGGTGTCGAAGATGTCCGCCTGGCGAGAGAAGGCACTTTCCGCCTTGCCCATCACGAAGGGTGCACGCGACATGGATTCCACGCCGCCGGCGATCATCAGGCCGGTTTCACCGCAGCGCAGGGCACGGGCGGCGTTGCCGATGGCGTCCAGGCCGGAGCCGCAGAGGCGGTTCAGGGTGGTGCCGGGTACGGTCACCGGCAGGCCGGCGAGCAGGGCGGACATGCGTGCGACGTTGCGGTTGTCTTCGCCGGCCTGGTTGGCGCAGCCGTAGATCACGTCGTCGATGGCGCTCCAGTCCAGTTCGGGATGGCGCTGCATCAGCGCGCGCATGGGCACGGCGCCGAGGTCATCGGCACGCACCGCGGACAGGGCACCGGCGTAGCGGCCGATAGGCGTACGTACGGCGTCGATAATCAGGGCGTCATTCATCAGGGGTCTCCTGCGCGAGTACCGAGCCGCGCACTTTGTAGGACTTGCCGTGGAAGAGGGCGATCAGTTGTCCGTTCTGGTTTTCGATGCGTACGTCGTAGTTGCCGGTGCGGCCGCTGCGGCTTTGCTCGACGGCCTGGGCGGTGAGGGTGTCGCCGAGGCGCGCCGGGGCTACGTAGTCGATGCTGCAACCGATGGCCACGGTGGCTTCGTTATAGGTGTTGCAGGCGAACGCGAAGGCCGAGTCGGCCAGGGCAAACAGGTAGCCGCCGTGGCAGGTGCCGTGGCCCTGGACCATGTCGTCGCGCACGCTCATGCCGACGCGGGCCTGGCCCGGTGCGACCGAGAGCAGGCGCATGCCCATGGCCTGGCTGGCAGAATCGCGCTCGAACAGTGCGCTGCCGCAGGCTTCGGCAAGGGAAAGGGCTTCGTGGTTAGTCACGGAAGTTCCTCCCTTCGGCAACCTGGCGACGCAGCAGCAGGGAAGGGCGGTAGCGCTCTTCGCCATAGGCGGTCTGGAGGTTTTCCAGGGTGCGCAGGACTTCCGTCAGGCCGATGGCATCGGCCCAGGCCAGCGGCCCTTGCGGATAGTTCACGCCGGCACGCATGGCCAGGTCGATGTCGCCAGCCGAACCCACGCCCTGCAGCACGGCATCGGCACCTTCGTTGGCGAGCATGGCCACGGTGCGCAGCACGGCGAGGCCCGGAATGTCGTTGAGTTGGCTGACCTTCAGGCCGGCGCGCTGCAGCAGCGCGACCGCCTGGTCGCGAGCCTCTCCGGACGTGCTCGTGGCGCAGGCGATGCCAAGGCGGCTGGCCTTGCTGTAATCCAGCGCGAGGTCGATCAGCACCAGGTTGATGAGGCCGTCTTCACGGGAACGCTGGCTGGCGAGACGGCCGTCGGACAGGGCGATTACTGCGTCACCTACCCGCAGCAGGCCCTTGCCGTCGCGGCGGACCACCTTCACGCCGGCGTCCACCAGGCGCTGTACCAGGGGCTCGGCAACCCCCAGGCTGCCTTCCACCACGCAGGACTCCACGCTGGCGTCGCTGGTCAGCTCGGCCGGCTGCGGACGTTCGGCGCCTTCGGCATAGCTGTAGAAACCGTGACCGCTCTTGCGGCCCAGACGGCCGGCGTCCACCAGTTCCTTCTGGATCAGCGAGGGCTGGAAGCGGAAGTCGCCGTAGTAGGCGTCGAACACCGAGCAGGTGACGGCGTAGTTGACGTCATGGCCGATCAGGTCGGTCAGTTCGAAGGCGCCCATGCGGAAGCCGCCCGCGTCACGCATCAATGCGTCGAGTGTGGCGCAGTCGGCGGCGCCTTCCTGCAAAAGGCGCAGGCTTTCGGCATAGAAGGGACGCGCCACGCGGTTGACGATGAACCCGGGGGTGGAGCGGGTATGTACCGGCTGCTTGCCCCAGGCCCTGGCGGTTTCGTACAGGCCTTCGGCGAGGTCGCGGTCGCTGGCCAGGCCAGAGACGATCTCCACCAGCGCCATCAGCGGTGCCGGGTTGAAGAAATGCATGCCGACGACCCGGCCCGGATGCTTGAGGCCGGCGGCCAGGCTGGTGATGGACAGGGAAGAAGTGTTGCTTGCGAGGATGCAGTCGCTGCTGCACAGCGCTTCGAGCTGGCGCAGCAGGCCACGCTTGACCTCCAGGTTCTCTACGATCGCCTCGATCACCAGGCTGGAATCGGCCAGGGCCTCGATGGCTTCCACCGGTTGCAGGCGGGCGACGATAGCGGCGCGATTTTCGGCAGAGAGCTTGTTCTTCTCCACCAGGCGGCCGAGCTGGCGGTCGATGCCGTCGATGGCCTGGGCGGAAGCGCCAGGGCGGTTGTCATAGAGCTTGACCGGATGGCCAGCCTGGGCGGCGACCTGGGCGATACCGGCACCCATGGCGCCGGCGCCGATCACGGCGACGGTGGCGGAAGTATGAAGGGCGGGCATGGGCTCAGCGTCCTTTGAAGGCCGGGGTGCGCTTTTCCATGAAGGCGCTGACGCCTTCGCGGTAGTCCTCGCTGCGGCCAGCAAGGCGCTGCAGGTCGCGTTCGAGGTCCAGTTGCTCGTCGAAGCTGTTGTTCAGGCTCGCGTTGAGGCTGCGCTTGATCAGGGCCAGGCCGTAGGTCGGCTGGGTGGCCAGGTGACGGGCGAGCTTCTGGGCTTCCTCGCGCAGGGCGGCGTCGTCCACCACGCGGTAGATCAGGCCCCACTGTTCGGCCTGCTCGGCGGTCAGGCGGTCGCCCAGCAGGGTCAGGGCCTTGGCGCGGGCCATGCCGACCAGGCGCGGGAGGGTCCAGGTACCGCCGGAATCCGGAATCAGGCCGATCTTGCAGAAGGCCTGGATGAAGCTGGCGGAACGGCCAGCCAGGACCAGGTCGCAGGCCAGCGGAATGTTGGCGCCAGCACCGGCGGCCACGCCGTTGACGGCGCAGATTACCGGCAGCGGCAGGTCGCGCAGGGCGCGGATCAGCGGGTTGTAGAACTTCTCGATGGACTCGCCCAGGTCCGGTGCGGCAGCACCGGGGGCCACATTGCGGTCGCCCAGGTCCTGGCCGGCGCAGAAACCGCGGCCTTCGCCAGTCAGCAGGAGGACGCGGACCTCGGGGTTCTGGCGCACCTGCTTGAGGGCTTCGCGGACTTCGCCATGCATCTTGGCGTTGAAGCTGTTCAGTTGCTCCGGGCGGTTGAGGCTGAGGGTGGCGACGCCAGCCTCGATGGAAAACAGGATGTGCTCTAAGTTCATGGCTTTGGCGCTCTACGGAGTTCGAAGGGGCGGACGGTCAGTGCTTACTGGCCGGTGAATTCGGGGCGGCGCTTTTCCTGGAAGGCACGGATGCCTTCGTCGCGGTCGCGGGTGCCGGCCAGCAGGGTGAAGGCGTGGCGCTCGAAGCGCAGGCCGCTGGCGAGGTCGGTGTCTTCGGCCTTGAGCAGCGCTTCCTTGGCGAGACGCACCGCCAGAGGCGCCTTCTGAGCGATGACGCGGCCGATGGCGATGGCGCGCTCGACGGTGAATTCGGGTTGGGTCACTTCGCTGACCAGGCCGGCGCGCTGGGCATGCCGGGCGTCGATGGCTTCGCCGGTGAGCACCATCTGCATGGCCAGGGATTTGCCGACCGCGCGCAGCAGGCGCTGGGTGCCACCGGCGCCGGGCATGATCCCCAGGTTGATTTCCGGCTGGCCGAAGCGGGCGTCTTCGCCGGCGATCAGGATGTCTGCGTGCATGGCCAGTTCGCAGCCGCCGCCCAGGCAGAAGCCATTGATGGCGGCGATCAGCGGCTTGCTGAAACGGGTGATGCGTTGCCAGTAGGCCAGGCGCGGGTCATTGAGGATGCCCACCAGGTCGCGCTCGGCCATTTCCTTGATATCGGCGCCGGCGGCAAAGGCCTTGCGGCTGCCGGTGATGACCACGACGCGGGTCTCGGCGTCCTGCTCGGCGGCATCCAGTTCGGCGGCCAGCTCACCCAACAGCTCGGTGTTGAGCGCGTTGAGCGCTTCCGGGCGCTGCAGGGTGATCAGGCGGACACCCTGCTCAGGCGGCAGGACAGCAAGGGTACGAGGCATTTCGACTCTTCCTCAGGTGCACGCGCGGCCCTTTGGCGAGCCGCTCTTATTAGTGGGTTCGGGTGGGGTCCCTTCCTGTGTCTGCCGCGCTGAGGGCGGGGCGACTTTGGCCGGAGTATAACCACAAAGCGATACAAAACAAGAATTGGAGATATGATTTATGTGTCTCATATCTTCTGTCTTTACTACAAAAGAACAGATTGAAAGGCCCGGTCATGTGCATGGAAAGGCCGTGGTTACTCGGGTTTATCATTGTTTAAGGGCGCGTGATACGTACCGATTACCGGTCGTCATCTGATACAGGTGCTTGAGCTTCTATGTTGCAGAGTGATGTGATACAAAATTCAGTATCTAGCGAATCGCTTTGCGCCACCTTGTGGCTTCATCTGCCCAGTTGAGGAGTTTTTCTATGTCGACCACCGCCCGCGCCGCCGCCCTCGAGCTGTTCGAGCATCATCGCGGCACCCTTGAGCGCGCCGTCCAGGCCATCAGCGAGCGCGGCTACTGGTCGCCCTTCCCGGAAAGCCTCAAGCAGTACCCGGAAGAGTCGGTAAAAGATGCCCAGGCTGCCTTCGAGTCACTGCTTGGCCAGCATTTCGTCCTGGCAGGTCCGCAATCGGTTGGTCGAGCAGGCGCCGAGCGTTCGCCCTATGGCTTCGACCTGGGTGTGACTTACGACCAGTACGACGCGGACGAGCTGCTGTCGCGGCTGCAGGCGGCGCTGCCGGCTTGGCGTGATACCGGGCCGAAGGCGCGGGTTGGCGCTTGCCTGGAAATCCTCCAGCGGCTGAACGCCCTCAGCCCGACACTGGCCCATGCCGTCATGCACACCAGCGGCCAGGCCTACATGATGGCCTTCCAGGCTGGCGGCCCTCACGCCCAGGACCGTGGTCTGGAAGTGCTGGCCTACGCCTGGCGAGCCATGGCCGAGGTGCCGGAAGCAGCGCGTTGGACCAAACCTCAGGGCAAGCAGGACCCGCTGGTGCTCGACAAGCGCTGGCACATCGTCCCGCGCGGCCTGTCGCTGGTGATCGCCTGCTCGACATTCCCCACCTGGAACACCTATCCTGGCCTGTTCGCCAGCCTTGCCACCGGCAATCCGGTGCTGGTGAAGGCACACCCCGGTTCCATCCTGCCGGTGGCCATGAGCGTCAAGGTCGCCCAGGACGTGCTGGCCGAACTGGGCTTCGATCCCGCGTTGGTGAGCCTGGTGGTGGATACGCCTGACGCTCCGGTCAGTCAGAAACTGGCCCTGGACCCGCGCGTGAAACTGGTGGACTTCACCGGTTCCATCACTTTCGGCAACTGGCTGGAAGATAACGCCCGCCAGGCCCAGGTGTTCACCGAGAAGGCTGGCATCAACAGCGTGATCATCGATAGCGTGCGCGACATCAAGGCCGTGGCGCGCAACCTGGCTTTCTCCCTCAGCCTCTATTCCGGGCAGATGTGCACCACCACCCAGGCTATCTATGTACCCCGGGGCGGTATCCGTAACGGTGACGAGCAACTGAGCTTCGATGAGGTCGCCCAGGCACTGGCCGGTGCTGTGAAGAGCTTCCTCGCCGACAACGAGCGTGCTTGCGCGGTGATCGGTGCCATCCAGTCCCAAGCCACCGCCCAGCGCATACAGGCTTGCCGCCAACTGGGCGAGGTGCTGCTCGATAGCGAATCTCGCGAGCATCCGCAGTTCCCTGGCGCGCGCATCCACACGCCGCTGCTGCTGAAGGTGGAGGCCGCTGACCGCGAAGCCTATTCCGAGGAGCGTTTCGGCCCCATCGCCTTTGTCATCGCCACCGACGACACCGCGCACAGTCTGCGTCTGGCCGGTGAGGTGATCGCCGAGAAGGGCGCCCTGACCCTGGGTGTGTACTCCACCGACGAGGACGTTCTGGACCAGGCAGAGCAGCTGTCCCAGGAGGTTGCCGTAGCCCTGTCGGTCAACTTCGATGGCGGCGTGTTCGTCAACCAGTCCGCGGCCTTCAGCGATTTCCATGCCAGCGGTGGCAATCCGGCGGCCAACGCCTCTATCACCGACGGTGCTTTCGTTTCCCGTCGCTTCGTTACCGTGCAGAGCCGTCGCCACGGTGCGGCGTGAGCCTATAGGAAGAAGGAGCCCTGCGATGACTTGCTACAGCCTCGACGGATTGACCCCGGTGGTGCATCCCACCGCCTACGTGCATCCCAGCGCGGTGCTGATCGGCGATGTGATCATCGGCCCGGGTTGCTACGTCGGGCCCCTGGCCAGCCTGCGTGGCGATTTCGGCCGGATCATCCTGGAGGAGGGCGCCAACATCCAGGACACCTGCGTGATGCATGGCTTCCCCGAGAGCGACACGGTGGTCGAGCGCAATGGCCATATCGGCCACGGTGCCGTGCTGCACGGTTGCCGCATCGGTGAAGACGCCCTGGTGGGGATGAACGCGGTAGTGATGGACGGCGCGCGGATTGGTGCGCGCTCCTTCGTTTCCGCCACCGCCTTCGTCAAGGCCGGTTTCAGCTGTGAGGCTCAGTCGCTGGTGATGGGCGCGCCGGCGCAGGTCAAGCGCAGCCTCAGCGACGAGGAAGTGACCTGGAAGCAGGCCGGTACCCGGGAGTACCAGCTGCTGGCCCGGCGTTGCCTGGAGAATATGGTGGCTTGCGAGCCGTTGTCCGAGGTGGAGGCTGATCGCGCCCGCATAACCGATCGTGGCCTGCGTCCGAAAGGTACTTCGTCGCAATGAGTGCGGTCTTCGCACACCGGGGGTGTTCCCCGATGGTCATGCCGATGAGCCTGCGGGTATATTCGGCATCTTTTCCGTTTCCAGTATGCCCATGACTTCGCTCGTGCCCTTGGACCAACTCGTCACCCGCTTCCAGCAGCAGACGCCCATTCGTGCCAGCTCGCTGATCATCACCCTCTACGGCGATGCCATCGAGCCCCACGGCGGTACTGTCTGGCTGGGCAGCCTGATCCAGTTGCTGGAGCCCATGGGTATCAACGAACGGCTGATCCGTACCTCGATCTTCCGCCTGACCAAGGAAGGCTGGCTGAGTGCAGAAAAGGTTGGCCGACGCAGCTACTACAGCCTGACCGGCACCGGTCGGCGGCGGTTCGAGAAGGCCTTCAAGCGGGTGTACAGCTCCAGTGTTCCGGCCTGGGATGGTGCCTGGTCGCTGGTGATGCTGTCGCAATTGCCCCAGGACAAGCGCAAACAGGTGCGCGAAGAGCTGGAATGGCAAGGTTTTGGTGCGATTTCACCCACCGTGCTGGCCAATCCGCGTTGCGACCGGGTGGATCTGACTGCGACCCTGCAGGAACTGGACGCCGTTGAAGACAGCATCATTTTCGAAACCCGCTCCCAGGACGTGCTGGCCTCCAAGGCCCTGCGCATGCAGGTTCGCGAGAGTTGGAACATCGATGAGCTGGGCGCGCACTACAGCGAGTTCATCCAGCTGTTCCGCCCGCTCTGGCAAGCCCTGCGGGAGCAGGAGAACCTGCAGCCGGCCGACTGCTTTGTGGCCCGAACCTTGCTGATCCACGAATACCGCAAATTGCTGCTGCGTGACCCGCAACTGCCCGACGAACTCCTTCCGGGCGATTGGGAAGGCCGCGCGGCGCGCCAACTGTGCCGCAATATCTACCGACTCATCTTTGCCAAGGCAGAGGAATGGCTGAACGCGGCGCTGGAAACCGCGGATGGTCCGTTGCCCGACGCCGGGGAGAGCTTCTATCAGCGATTCGGTGGATTGAGGTAAAGCAGCCGCCCGGGAGGGCGGCAGTCACGGACGAGGTGAACCCGGCACTGCCGGATAACGACAAGAACAACGCCTAGCGTGAGGCTGAGAAAGCCATGATGAGTGCACAATCAGTAAGGGCAGACCGCTTCGACGAGTGGCTGCAAGGCATCAACCAGGTCTGCGGCCGTTTCGGGGCCAAGTTGCTTGGCTCGGAATTTTCCGGGGCGATCCGCGAGCACAAGGCCGGCGCCATCAAGCTGAGCTTCGTGGACGTGGCCCAAGCGCGCCTGTTCCGCACGCCCAAGGAAGTGGCGCAGAGCGAAGGCAAGCACTTCTACCTGGCCTTCCAGCTCGCCGGCCGCGCCGGTATGGAACAGGCCGGTAACAGCATCGAGCTGGCACCCGGCGACATCACCCTGATCGACTCCACGCTGCCGAGTGACTTCGTCTATCACGAGAACTCTCGCCAGTTGTCGCTGATCGTGCCGCGCCACATCGTGGAGCAGGGCCTGCGCTTCTCCGGCGTGCGCTGTGCCCAGCGCATTCCGGCCAGCTCGCCCGTGGCGGTGATGGCCAATCGGCTGATCATCGAATCGACCCGTCAGGACAGCCTCAGCCTGCCCGAGAGCGAAGCCACCCTGGAGGCAATGATCAGTCTGCTGCGCCCGGCCCTGAGCTCAGCCGAAGCCGAGCAGGATGCCCACGAGCGCCTGTTCCGCAAGACCCTGCGCTTCATCGACGAGAACATCTGCGCCGAAGAGCTTTGCCCGGAAACCATCGCTCGCGAAGTGGGGGTTTCGGTACGTGGCCTCTACCGCATGTTCGCCAAGAAGGGCCTGGTGGTGGCGCAGTACATCAAGAACCGTCGCCTGGACTTCTGCGCCGAAAGCCTCCGCCACTCTGGTGGCGAGCAGAAACTCTCCGCCCTTGGCTACGCCTGGGGTTTCACTGACTCCAGCTACTTCTCCACCGCCTTCAAGGCGCGTTTCGGCGTGTCGCCCAGCGAGTACCGCAAGCAGTACAGCCAGGCTTGAACGTTGTTGTAGGGGAGGCAGTGGCCCTGTAGGGGCGATTTCAATCGCCAAGGGCGGCGCAGCTGCCCCCAGAGAGGTTGCAGGGCAGGACTGCGTCCTACCTGGCGAATGAATTGGCTCTGTCTGCATGACGTGTTGCAAGCAACTGCACTGCCCGTAGGAGCTGGCTTGCCAGCGAATGGCCGCGTTTCGCCGGCAAGCCAGTTCCTACAACGCTCTTGGCTCGATGGTAAATCTCTCGCAACAGCTAACGCAGACATAGCGAACGAATTCGCCCCATCTACAGGTTTCCCTGCCGCCAACACCTGGCAGCCCTGCCAACACGTCTGGCACACACAAAAAAACCTCGAATCCCGTCAGCGCCGAGAATCCGGACATCGGCCCTGTTTCCGCGTGTGCCGTAGTGGCAGCGCGGGCGGGCTTGTAGATGATCGAGGTGGTGAGTAGATGCACAAACGCAATGAGGGGCTACTGTTCGGCGTGCTGTCGCTGCTGATGGCCCAATCGGTGCTGGCAGCGGACTGCGCGCCGGAACAGGTGCAGAAGGGCGAGACGCTATTCGGCAGCGACTGCTCGGTATGCCATTCGGCCAAGCAGGGTGGCCCGGCCATGATGGGCCCGAACCTTCATGGCCTGTACGGACGCACGTCCGGCAGTCTGGCTGGTTTCAGCTACTCCCAGGCGATGAAGACCAAAGCGGTGGAATGGAAGCTGGACAGCCTGGAGCAGTTCATTGCCCAACCCCAGGGCTTCGTCGCCGGTACCTACATGCCCTATGCCGGTATGGCCAGCGCTGACGATCGTCGCGCGGTCGGCTGCTTCCTGGGTGCACAGAAATGATGGTGCCGGGCAGGCGCCCGGCCCACGGTTAAAGAGGATCGAGCATGAGCAAGGTTGAAATCCTGCCGCAGGTGGCGGCATTCCTGGAGCGCCGCCACGGTTGCTTCATCGATGGCCAGTGGGTGCTGCCGGAAGGCCCGACTACCCCGGTGCTGAACCCTGCTACCGGCGAAGCCATCTCCCACGTGCCGGACGTGCCGCTGGAGTACCTGGATCGTGCCGTGCAGTCCGCCCACAAGGCGTTCAAGTCTCGCGTCTGGTCCGGCCTGCGTCCGGCCGATCGCGAGCGCATCCTGCTGCGTTTTGCCGCCCTCGTGGAAGAGAATGCGGAAGAGCTGGCCCAGCTGGAAACCCTGAGCCAGGGCAAGTCGATCAACATGTCGCGCATGCTGGATGTCGGCGCTACCGTCGAGTTCATGCGCTACATGGCCGGTTGGGCGACCAAGATCGAAGGCCAGACCATGGACGTGTCGATCCCGATCCCGCCGGGCTCGCGTTTCACGGCCTTCGCTCGTCGTGAGCCGGTGGGTGTGGTCGCCGGCATCGTGCCGTGGAACTTCCCGCTGATGATCACCACCTGGAAGGCAATGCCGGCGCTCGCCACCGGCTGCACCGTGGTCATCAAGCCCGCCAGCGAAACCCCGCTGACCGCCCTGCGCCTGGCCGAACTGGCCTTCGAGGCGGGCATCCCGGCGGGCGTGTTCAACGTCGTCACCGGCGGCGGCAGCACCGTGGGCAACGCCCTGGCGTCGCACCCGCTGATCAGCAAGGTGTCCTTCACCGGTTCCACCGCTGTAGGCAAGAGCGTTGGCGTGGCCTGCATGGAGAACATGACCCGCTTCGCTCTGGAGCTGGGCGGCAAGAACCCGATGATCCTGCTGGCCGATGCCGACGTGGAGAAGGCGGTGCAGGGCGCGCTGCTCGGCGGTCTGCTGAATAACGGCCAGGTTTGCGCCGCGGCCTCGCGCTTCTACGTGCACCAGTCCATCTACGAGGAATTCGTCCAGGGCCTGGCCGCTGCGGTGAAAGGTCTCTCCATCGGCCCGGGCATGGACCAGGAAGCGGCGATCAACCCGCTGGTGTCGTTCAAGCAGCAGCAGAACGTGCTCAAGCACATCGACTTGGCCCGCCAGGAAGGTGCCCGCGTGGTGGCCGGCGGCGAGCGCCTGGAAGGCGAGGGTTTCTTCGTCCAGCCCACCGTGCTGGCTGACGTGAACCACGACATGACCGTGTCTCGCGAAGAGGTCTTCGGCCCGGTGCTGTCGGTGATCCCCTTCACCGATGAGGACGCCATGATCGAACTGGCCAACGACAGCGTTTACGGCCTGGCGGCCAGCCTTTGGACCAACGATCTGTCCAAGGCGATGAACCTGGTACCGCGTATCGAAGCCGGCACCGTGTGGGTCAACGCCCACGTGCTGCTGGACCCGAACATGCCCTTCGGCGGCGTCAAGCAGTCCGGCATGGGCCGCGAGTTCGGCCGCGCAGTGATCGAGGCGTACACCGAGCTGAAGTCGGTCTGCATCTCCCACTGATCCAAACCCTCGATTTCCGGCGGGCGCCTTCACGCCTGCCGGTTTTTTTTGAGTGGCGCCGAACCGTTCCCCTGTAGGAGCGAATTCATTCGCGAAGAGCGACGCGGTCGCCCCCTGCAAAATCGATTGGCAGACCTTCGGTCCGCATTTGCGAATGAATTCGCTCCCACAGTGATGTGACGAGTCCGAGACGGCCGCTAAAACCCCCATAAGTTCCCCGATCTGCACCGTTCGCACCGTCCTGGTGCGGGTAATCCTTGCACTTTCCATTCCTGAACTAAGCTTTCGGCAGTCCCCCCATCGAAGGACCGCCAGATGAGCGAACCACTCCTCAGCTTCGACGAACTCAAGAAAGCCGTAGCCAGCGGCGAGATCGATACGGTGCTGGCCTGCATGGTGGACATGCAGGGACGATTGGTTGGCAAGCGCTTCCAGGCTGAGTTCTTCGTCGACAGCGCATACGAAGAAACCCACTGCTGCAACTACCTGCTGGCCGACGACATCGACATGGAGCCGGTGCCCGGCTACGCGGCGGCGAGTTGGAGCAAGGGCTACGGTGACTTCGTTCTGAAGCCCGACATGAGCACCCTGCGTCGGGTGCCCTGGCTGGAATGTACGGCGCTGGTGCTCTGCGACGTACTGGATCATCACCACCGCGAAGACCTGCCCCACAGTCCGCGCGCCATCCTCAGGAAGCAGGTGGCGCGGCTGGCCGAGCGCGGTTACACCGGGATGTTCGCCTCGGAGCTGGAGTTCTATCTCTTCGATGAAAGCTACGACGCCATCCACAAGCGCAACTACAGCCATCCGAAGACGGCCGCGCACTACATCGAGGACTACAGCATCCTCCAGACCACCCGTGAGGAGCCGGTGCTGCGGGCGATTCGCAAGCACCTGCAAGCCAGCGGTGTGCCGGTCGAGAACTCGAAAGGGGAATGGGGGCCGGGGCAGGAAGAGATCAACGTCCGCTATGCAGACGCCCTGACCATGGCCGACCGCCACGCGATCATCAAGCACGCCTGCAAGGAAATCGCGTACCAGCAGGGCAAGTCGATCACCTTCATGTCCAAGTGGCGCTACGACCTGGCCGGCTCCAGTTGCCACATCCACAGTTCGCTTTGGGACAAGAAGGGCAAGAAGCCGCTGTTCTACGATCCCAAGGACGAGTTCGGCATGTCCAAACTCATGCGCGGCTGGGTAGCCGGGCAGCTCAAGTACGCCAGCGAGGTGACCTATTTCCTCGCGCCCTACATCAACTCCTACAAGCGCTTCCAGGCCGGGACCTTCGCACCGACGCGCGCGGTGTGGAGTCGTGACAACCGCACTGCCGGTTTCCGTCTTTGCGCCGAGGGCAGCAAGTCGGTGCGCATCGAGTGTCGTATCGGTGGTGCCGACCTCAATCCCTATCTCGCCTTTGCCGCGCTGATCGCCGCCGGCCTGGCAGGCATCGATGAAAAGCTTGAACTGGGTGCTCCATTCGAGGGGGATGCCTATGTGAATGACCAGCTCCCGGAGGTCGACAAGACCCTGCGCGAAGCCACTGCCGCCCTCAAGGGCTCGGACATGCTGCGCAAGGCCTTCGGCGACGAGGTGGTCGACCACTACGTGCACACCGCCGAATGGGAGCAGAAAGAGTACGACCGACGCATCACCGACTGGGAGTTGCAGCGCGGATTCGAGCGTTACTGACAGATTCGCTGTCCGGCAAGCGGCGGGTTCGGGCACGCTGGTTGACCGGTTTGTAAAGGGGACTGGAGCAATACGACAGGCTGTCGCAGTGCAGGCGGGGAAGGTGCCCGAACCGCCGCATGGAGCAATCCATTGCCAATCCAAACCAAAGGGCACCCAAGATGAATCCTGCAGGCCAACACGGCTCCACGCATCAGGATGATGACGTCAAGCTGTTGCACAGCATGGGCTATGCCCAGGAGCTGTCGCGACGGATGGGCGGCTTCTCCAATTTCGCGATTTCCTTCTCCATCATTTGCATCCTTTCCGGCGGCATCAACTCGCTGGCTCAGGGCACATCCGGCGCCGGCGGCGCGGCCATCGGCATCGGCTGGCCCCTGGGTTGCATGATCTCTGGTGTGTTCGCCGTGGCCATGGCCCAAATTGCCTCGGCCTATCCCACCGCCGGCGGGCTGTACCACTGGGGTTCGATCCTCGGCAATCGCTTCACGGGCTGGCTCACCGCCTGGTTCAACCTGCTGGGGCTGGTGACGGTACTGGGTGCGATCAACGTCGGCACCTATTACTTCTTCTTCGGTGCCTTCGGGCCGATGCTGGGCATGGAAGACACCATCACCACACGCATCATCTTCCTGTCGATCCTTACCGGCGGGCAGGCGCTTTGTAACCACTTCGGCATCGGGTTGACGGCCAAGCTCACGGACTTCTCGGGCTACCTGATCTTCGCCACGGCCATCGCCCTGACCATCGTCTGTCTGGTCGCCGCGCCCAGTTACGAGTTCTCTCGTCTGTGGACCTTCGGCAACTTCTCCGGCGCGGCCGGTGGCAATGTCTGGCCGGAAGTGTCCAACAGCTGGATCTTCCTCCTCGGGCTGTTGCTGCCGATCTACACCATCACCGGCTACGACGCTTCCGCGCACACCTCGGAAGAAACCATGCAGGCGGCCCATTCCGTGCCGCGCGGGATGGTGATGTCGGTGGTCTGGTCGCTGCTGTTCGGCTGGCTGATGCTGAGCGCCTTCGTGCTGATGCTGCCAAGCATGGAACAGGCGGCGGCCCAGGGCTGGAACGTATTCTTCTGGGCCATGGACACCCAGGTGAATTCGACGGTGAAGGAACTGCTCTACCTGGCCATCTTCATCTCGCAGATCCTCTGCGGCCTGGCCACGGTGACCTCGGTTTCTCGGATGATCTTCGCCTTCGCCCGTGACGGTGGCCTGCCGGCATCCAAGGCACTGGCTTCGGTCTCGCCGACCCACCGCACTCCGGTAGCGGCGATCTGGACCGGCGCCATCCTGGCGGTTCTGTTCGTCTGGGGCTCGTCGCTGGTGTCCATCGGCGAAACGCCGGTCTACACCATCGTCGTGTCGTGCACTGTGATCTTCCTGTTCTTCTCCTTTGTCATTCCCATCGTGCTCGGGCTCTTTACCTTCGGCACTGCCAAATGGCCGCGCATGGGGCCATGGAATCTAGGGCGTGGGCTGTTTTCGCTGGTGGCGATCCTGTCGATCATCTCGATGGCGCTGATTTTCACCATCGGCATCCAGCCGCCCAATGACTGGGCGCTCTACATCACCATCGGCTTCCTGGTCCTTACGGGAATCGTCTGGTTCGCGTTCGAGGCCCGGCGCTTCCAGGGGCCGCCCATCGGCGACATGATCGCCAAGCGCCAGGCGGAAATCGCCGCGGCCGAAGCGGCATTGAACAAGTAGCTCTTGGCAGCGCCCCTGGCCCAGCGGGTCAGGGGCGCTGCACCGTCACTTAGCGGCTTCCAGACGGATGCCGCGCACCTCGACCTCGTCGCCGGGCTTGAAATGCTTGCCCGGGGAACGGAAGCGCTGCACCGAACCGTCATCCATCTTCACCATGTAAGCCGGTTCGGCGAGACCGCTGGATTGCTGCGCGGCGCTGCCGCCAAAGTAGCCCGCGGCAGCGCCGGCCACGGCGCCAATGGGGCCACCAATGGCGCCGAGCATAAGCCCGGTCATGCCGCCGGACGTTTTGCCGACAGTGGTGTCAGGGACTTCGGATATCACTTCTGCGGCAAAAGTGACGGGCGAGGAGAGCAGGGCAAGGCACAGGGTGATGCTGGGGACTTTCATGGGGGTTCCCTTCGTATGGTGGATGGCGAAGGGGAATGGTCATTTTTCGTGCCAGTAATCAAACCCATGCAAATCAGTAGGTTGGGTTTTCAAGTGTCATTTTGACCAGGGTGCGAATGACAGCAGTCGTTGTCATTCTGACTGGGGCCGGCTTTCGTAGGGTGGATGGCGCTTTTTTCACCCACACAACGGTGTCGGACCGGGTGCCGAATGGTCGTTTGGCACCTTTGTGGGAGCGAATTCATTCGCGATTGAAATCGCTCCCACAGGAGCCCTCAGAGCTTGATCAGCACCGACTTCAGCTCGGTGTAGTGCTCGATGGCTGCCGCGCCCATTTCGCGGCCGACGCCGGAGAGCTTGTAGCCGCCGAAGGGCAGGGCCGGGTCGAGGGCGCTGTGGCAGTTGACCCAGACCGAGCCGGACTTGATGCGCGGAATCATCCGGTGCACCGCCGACAGGTCGTTGGACCAGATGCTGGCGCCCAGGCCATAGGGGTTGTCGTTGGCCATGCGCACCACCTCGTCGATATCGTCGAAGGGCATGGCCACCAGCACCGGGCCGAAGATTTCTTCCTGCACCAGGCGGTGCTGCTGGTCGACGTCGACGATCACGGTCGGCTTGACGAAGTAGCCGGGGCCGAAACCTTCGCCGCCGCAGGCGATGGTGGCGCCCAGTTCGCGGCCGAGGTTGATGTAGCCGGTGACGCGGTCTTGCTGCTTGGCGGAGACCAGCGGGCCCATCTGCACGCTGGGGTCCAGGCCGTTGCCGAGCTTCATGCCGTTGGCGATGCCCGCGATGTCGGCAATCACGTTGTCGAAGTGCTTGCGGTGCACATACAGGCGCGAGCCGGCGCAGCAGACCTGGCCCTGGTTGAAGAAGATCGCGCTGGCGGCGCCGGCGGCGGCTTCGGCGAGGTTGGCGTCGGGCATGACGATGGTCGGCGACTTGCCGCCGAGTTCCAGGGTCACGCGGGTCATGTTGTCCATGGCCGCCTTGCCGATCTGCTTGCCCACCTCGGTGGAGCCGGTGAAGGTCAGCTTGTCCACGCCCGGATGGCAGGTGAGGGCGACGCCGGCATTCAGGCCGGTGCCGGTGATGACGTTGAACACCCCGGCCGGGTAGCCGGCTTCCAGCACCAGTTCGGCCAGCTTGAGGGCGGTCAGCGGGGTTTCATCGGCGGGCTTGAGGATCACGGTGCAGCCGGTGGCGAGCGCCGGGCCGAGCTTCCAGCAGGCCAGCAGCAGGGGGAAGTTCCAGGCGACGATGGCGCCGACCACGCCCACCGCTTCGCGGCGGATGTAGCCGTGGAACTGGTCGCCCGGCATCAGCGGCAGGGACGGGTCGACCGTGGTGCCTTCGATCTTGGTGGCCCAGCCGGCCATGTAGCGGAGGAAGTCGATGGCCAACTGCACGTCCATGACCTTGGCCACGGCGGCGCTCTTGCCGTTGTTCAGGCATTCCAGTTCGGCCAGTTCCTGGGCATCGCGCTCCATCAGGTCGGCCAGGCGCCACAGCAGGTTCTGCCGCTCGCGCGGACGCATGCGGCTCCAGGCGGAATCATCGAAGGCCTGGCGCGCGGCCTGCACGGCGCGGTCCACATCCTCGGCGGTGGCGGAGGGCAC